>JABDAO010000044.1 GCA_013289095.1 Bacteroidota bacterium
TTAGTGAACATGTCGGGAAACTCAGGAAACGTGTAAGGAACCTTAGGGAATGTGTCGGGAACTTCCGGGAAACGTGTCTCTGGCTGGATCAACATGCAGCAGTCATTCGATCTCTGCCCCCCCAGCTTTTGACATTGACCCGGGGTCTCCCGGCTGAGCGTTTATCATTTCAGAATGAATAATGCACAATAAACCGGGATTTTGGAAAAGCCGTGTAACAGGCTAATGCAAAGTGCGTTAAGCATGTGTGCGTCCAGATAGACATCGGGAGACGGGTTATCCCGCTGGGCGGCAGCGCTGATGTTCTTTTGAGCGTGAAGGCGTGTCTCTAATACATGATGCGGGATAAACCCAACATGAACAGTAGAAACGTAGTGCGCTACTGCCCGTCCGACCGGCAAATCACTGACGTGCCTTGGCCGGGCGGGTTCAGTGCGTTTGACTTTTGTGCAGTCGCGAAATTCATCGGGATGGGGTATCCCGCTGCTCCTGAGCGCTGCCGGCCTTTTCAGAGCATTAGCCATATCCAACTAAAAAAAACGGGATAAAGCATTGATTGTCTGCGTGTACTAATGATTGAGTGAACCCGGATGTGCTCCCGTGTGAAGGGAGGCGATCTGGTTGCGATGGTCTGATATTTTTGTTAGAGGCTGGCTTACAAAGATTTTGAAATACATTTTTATCGGACAATAATGAATATCTTGCCGTACACTATGTATTTTCACTTAATCCTGATACGATGCGCGTTTTTCAGATTTCTGTCTTTCTAGTCTTTCTGAGCTGTTCATTGAATGCTCAGGATAGTATTTTCAAAAAAAATAAGGAAGTCGTTTCAGGCAAGGTGCTGGAAGTGGGAACCGAAACGGTAACCTACCGTCGTACCGACAATATGACCGGGCCTGTGTACAGCCTGTCGCTCTCAGCCATTCAGTTGATCCGTTATCAGGGCGGAGCGGTCGATACGTTTGATGTAACCGAAAAAAAGAGTGTTGAAAAATATGTCCCGGCGCCGATGGTAAGCGCTCCCCCACGACCAACCCTGATTTATGACGAAACGGGCCGCTTTTATGTCAACAACCGGAGGGTGAGCATGGATAAACTGTGCAAGACATTGGGAGAACGCAAAGACCCGAAGATAAATTTCATGCTGTCTGAAGGCCGAAGAGACAAGATCATCTCGGCTGTGGCAGGGCCTTTGAGTGTGCCCTGCTATATCGTGGGAGGAGCATCGTTGATGCTTGCTACGATTTATAATGGGTTCAATACGAATTATAACCAACCCGGGGCTCCGGCAAACAATACAGAAACAAATCTGATTGCCGCCGGCGTAATCGGTCTGCTGGGCGGGGCCGCGCTGACCGTAACGTATGCAGTAGAAAAACACCTGTTCCGCAAAAATTTTGATGATGCCATAGAGCGCTACAACCAGGGCGCGAATTGAAACCAGGGTCACTGTTCCGGTTTCGACCAGGTAACAAACAAAGCCAGGATGGCATCTGTCTCTGCATCCCAGAATTCAAAGCGATGGCCTTGTTTTTCTTTGGCATCAAACGTCACATCCACCCCGGCTTTCTTTAAACATTCATAAAAATATTTACTCTGGGCAAACGGAACAACGGCATCTGCTGTGCCATGCCCCAGAAACACCTGGGCCTTGATCTTCGCGCTATTCACAGCCGGGTTATCTTCCCCTTTCCAGCGATCGGGGAAACGCAAACAGGATCCGTAAAATCCTTTCATGAGGTTATCGGCCGTATCGGCCACCTGGTTATAATCGCCCGAAAGCAGTGCAGCCCCTTTGTACAGATTCCCGGTATGCTCCAGAATCAGGGCGCCACCTCTGGATCCGGTAGAGATGCCATAGATAAAATTGATCCTGCCCGGTTTCAACAAACCAAATTGTTTTTGTAGCAGGGGTTGAAGCGTATCGGTAATAAATTTCAGCTGAGGATACCCTGCCCAATCTGTGCGGGTATTGGGATAGGTGCGGGAAGCATACAGGCTTTTGCCCATTTCGGGTGAAATCAACACAAACCCTTTTTCAAGCGCTTTCGAACAGAAAGAGCTGTTCTCGCAGGTTTTTGTTCGCGAAAAATTCCATCCCGGGAGCATCAGTATGGCGCCGCGCATCTCACCCGGGGGCCATTGAATACGCACCAGTGTGGCATTTACACGGATGGTGGTATCGCGTCCATTCATCGCCTGACAGGGGGTCGAAAAACAGATGCCTGCAACCAGCAAGCAACCGATGAAGCGGATAGAAAAGGGTGTATACATTACCAGTGAAAATAAAAACCAGTTAGAGTCAGGCCGTGAAACCGATGCCGGATCAGTTCGAACAATAGCTCCTGCGAGGTCGGATTCGAATACTATTTCGGATAATATATCGTACTGATCACCCCACCCTCAACTCGGGTAAGCCACCCTTACATGATAAATGCTCATTAATTTTTTCTTCAGGATCTTTTTTGCCTGGCTGATATCCCGGAATGTAATGGGGGCATTTACAAATTGCTTTTCTTCAATCTGTTTGTCAATGATCTTATCGATGAGAATCTGGATGCTTTCCTCATCATATTTAAGCAGACTGCGTGAAGCGGCTTCGACGGCATCTGCCATCATGAGTACGGCAGTTTCTTTTGAATAGGGAGTCGGCCCCGGATAGCGGAATTTGCTTTCATCCGGGTTTTGTTCCAGCGACGATTTTTTATAGAGTGTATAGAAATAACCCGTGGTCGTGGTCCCGTGATGGGTGCGAATAAAATCAATGACCACATCGGGGATCTTATGTTGTTTTGCCTTTTCGATACCCCTGATCACATGACTGATGATTATTCCAGCGCTCTCGTCGTAGGAGAGCTCGTCGTGTGGGTTTACCCCGGTGAGTTGGTTTTCGGTAAAGTACATAGGCATATCGGTTTTCCCGATATCATGATAAAGAGCCCCGGTGCGAACGAGCAAGGCATTGCCCCCGATCTTCCGTACCGTTTCTTCGGCAAGATTGGCTACCTGGAGGGAATGCTGGAAAGTGCCAGGGGCCCGTGTGGCCAGTTCGCGCAGCAGAAAACTGTTGGTGTCTGAAAGTTCGAGCAGGGTCACATCGGATGCAAATCCAAAGAGTTTTTCGCAAATAAAAATCAGGGGATACGTAAACAGGATGAGGACTGCACTTCCGGCATACCAGGTCAGCAAACTCCAGTCGATGGCTGAAATCGAGCTTTCATGCAGCATACTGATCCCGAAAAAACCGGCTGCATAGCTCAGGAAGATCACACCCGATGAAATAAAAATCTGAGATCGGTTCCGCAGATTAACCATACTGAAGATTGCGACGATACCGGCCACAAGCTGCAGGAATACAAATTCAAACCGGTCGGGTACATGCTGGGCAATGATTAATACCGTGACCAGGTGTGCAAAAAGGGCCAGCCGGGTATCGTAAAACGAACGGATGACAAGCGGGAGTACGCAGAAAGGCAGCACTTGTATGGGGATTTTTTCAACTTGCGTGGGCAGGTACGACATGAGGATGAACAAATCGACCATGATCATCAGAAAGGTGAGTTCGGTATCATTCCCGAGGATTTCGGGTCTAAAAAGAAACAGGAAAAGAAAAAGAATCATAAAACAAAGACAGACCAGGGTAAGCTGACCGATGGTCACGAAAAAATAACTGGTATTGCCCTTCCCCTGCAATTCAAATTCCTGCTGCAGGGAATGCAGGATCTGAAGTTTCTCGTCATCCACGATTTCTCCTCTGGAAATAATGCTTTGATCCTTCGACTTCCCCCCCTGGGTAAGCGCGATGTTTTCTTCCTGCTGGTTGAGTTCGCGTTGACTTGTCGGCTCATCGTAAACCACATTGTGTTCGAGACAATTTTCGAGCAGCGAAAAGAGTAATGTTCCATCAACAGTCTTGTTCTTCATCAGCATCAGCTTCAGATATTCGTCGGCAGTACGGAGTGTAAACAGCCGGCTGATTTCGGTTTCAGATGCCAGGTTTCCCTTTTTGATGAGAATTGAAAAATCGTCGGGTTTTCCTTCGATGACCTTGTTCAATTCAAGGATCCCATGCTGATAAATTGTATCGAGCAAGCGCAGTCCTACCAGATAATTACGAGCCCGCGGGTTCGACCCGGGTTCGGGCGTATGGGCATTGTTTTTGGGCAGTTCACCAAACCCCTTTACTGAAGGATGTGCGAGCGGCCATTGCAACATAAATGAAGCAGCAAAACGCTGGGTCATCCTGGCATGAACATCCTCCTCCATCCTGAAGTAAGGCTTCATTTTCTTTTCAATGGCAAGCTTCTCTGCTTCAAGCTCAGAAGGACTTTTATTGATGGCAAAATCGAACGGAGCGATTAAGTTTTCATAATGCCAGGGTTTGTTGTGGATGTGATTCAGGTCGTATTTAAACTTCCCTTCTTTGGGAAGCAGAAATACAATCAAGGCTACGCTTGATGCAAAGACAAAACCTTTATAGAGATGCGAATGATGATCGCGGAGAAAAGAAACCAGTCGGCCCATAATGGAGGTATTGAAGCGAATGTAAGCATATTTTGGATTTATGTTTTGCGATTTTAGAATTTAGAGAATAGAACCCTAAAAATGCTTCGGAAGGAGGGTCTGAAATTCAGGGTAGAAACGTGGCCCCTGGCAGACTGCCGGGGGAATTGCTCAAAATTTCACATCTTGATATAATTATCCAGACATCCCTTCACTTCCCAGCGTTATGGCTGTTTCCGGAGATGTGATCACATAAATCTGAAATTAGGATCTTTCGACGAACAGCCACCCTCGTTCTATGAAGAAAAGACGTCATTTCTAAAAATATGCCTATTTTTGACGGCATTCAATGCCTTACTAGACTCAAATTTAAAACCGATAAAATGAAAGAAGTTTATATCGTTTCTGCAGTGCGTACACCAATCGGAAGTTTTGGAGGAATTCTCTCCGGAATCCCGGCAACACGGTTAGGTGCTGCCGCCATTAAAGGGGCTCTGGAGAAAGCAGGCGTAGACCCGGCTGAGGTAGATGATGTCTTAATGGGCTGTGTCATGCAGGCCAATCTTGGTCAGGCCCCGGCGCGTCAGGCAGCTATTTTTGCCGGTCTGCCGGTAACCGTTCAGTGTACTACAGTTAATAAAGTGTGTGCTTCAGGCATGAAAGCTGTGATGCAAGGGGTACAAAGCATCCTCCTGGGCGACAGCCATGTGGTGGTAGCGGGAGGCATGGAAAACATGAGCCAGGTACCCTTCTATTCCGATTCGCTCCGCTGGGGCAACAAATATGGAAACGCTATGCTCATCGACGGTATTGCCAAAGACGGGCTCACCGATGTATATCACAATTACCCCATGGGCAATGCTGCCGAGCTGTGCGCAAAAGAATGCAACATCACACGCGAAGAACAGGATGCATTTGCCATCGAGTCGTACAAACGTTCGCAAAATGCCTGGGCTGAAGGACGTTTCACCGAAGAAATCGTTCCAGTGCTTATCCCACAACGTAAAGGCGACCCGATTCTTTGCGTGACGGATGAAGAACATAAAAATGTAAAATTCGATAAGATTCCCGAACTCAAACCGGTTTTTGTGCGCGATGGAACGGTGACCGCCGCCAATTCGTCAACAATGAATGATGGAGCTTCTGCGCTTGTGCTTATGAGCAAGGAAAAAGCGCTTGAATTGGGAAAAAAACCGATTGCAATCATCCGTGGCTACGCAGATGCAGAACAAGCGCCGGAATGGTTTACCACCACCCCGTCTGTGGTTGTACCAAAGGCCGTTGCGAAAGCCGGTTTAAAAATGAGCGACATTGAGTATTTCGAGCTCAACGAGGCTTTTGCCGTCGTGGGAATTGCCAATATGGAAAAGATGAAACTCGATCCATCGAAAGTAAATGTAAATGGCGGAGCCGTATCGTTGGGCCACCCCCTCGGCTCTTCCGGCTCCCGGATCATCGTTACCCTGATAAACGTCCTGAAACAAAACAAGGCAAAATACGGCACCGCAGCTATCTGTAATGGCGGCGGCGGCGCCAGTGCTGTTGTTATCGAAAACGTATAGCCCATTTTCAAACAATCCCGCAATTGTACGGCATCTGTCACCTCAGTCTGATTCCCTGCCGCAAAGATCCTTCAGACCGAAGCGAACTGGTTACCCAGCTCCTGTTCGGAGAAACCTTTTCTATTCTGGAAAGCGCTGGTTCCTGGACAAGAATTAAGGCCGCAGCCGACGGGTATGAAGGCTGGATCGACACGAAACAATACTCCGAGCTTGGTGTAAACGCGTTCAATGCGTTGTCTGCTTCACCGGTCTGTTACACCACAGAACTTGTACAGATCTTACGAAATAAGCGAAACGATGTCCTGCCTCTGTTATTGGGAAGCTCGTTGCCTGGCTTTAATAAGGGTGAATGTTTTATTGGCAAGGAATTGTGGACCTATGAAGGCCAGTTCAATGTCTCCGACATGGCCACAGAGCGGAGCAACCTCATCGAGACGGCCCATCTGTATTTGCACAGCCCCTATCTCTGGGGTGGCCGTTCACCTTTTGGCATTGATTGTTCGGGGTTTACCCAGATGGTCTATAAATTGAATGGCAAACGTATCCACCGCGATGCCTGCCAGCAGGCTGAAGAGGGCAGTCTTTTAAGTTTTGTGGAAGAAGCCCAACCGGGAGATCTGGCATTTTTTGATAATGCCGAAGGCAAAATCATTCATGTCGGGATTATCCTCAATGCCTCCCGTATCATCCACGCATCGGGTTGTGTGCGTGTTGATAAATTCGATCATCATGGAATCTTCAGAGAGGAGACAAAGAAGTATTCGCATAACCTGAGGATGATCAGAACATATCTGTAGTGTCCTGCTTAAAATCACACCAAACGTTCAATTGAGCATCTCTACAGACCCGAAAGCCCTGAAACTGTTCTGATTGTTCACAAAATCGAAAAAGAGGTTCGCTTCGTTTGCCAGGGCCTGCCAACGCTCGGAAACAGCTTCCATATTGTTCCAGAGGGTGGTCATTTTTTTGTCGGTTACCGAAAGGCACGCTCTGAATTCATCGTGATCCATATAGAAACGGTCTACATCCAACTGACACTCCCTGTCGTTTTCGTATAGCTGGTCTTCGAAATCGTCAAATTCTTCAAGTTGTTCTTCGAATTCATCCTGCCACTCTACGTAAAACTCACTGCATTTGTTGACGGTCTCGCTCTCTTCCTCATCGGCTTTACACAGTCGTTTGTAAAAAGCGCCCACGCTCCGGTTGTATGATTCGGTTTCCTCCTGCAACTCTTCCACCCGGGCATCATCCAGTCTATCAACACCTCCGCTTAAGGCAGAAGCCGAATGAAGCAGATGTTTTAACTGCCGTCTGGTTTTTTCAAGCATGCCCCTGGCTTCGGCAATCGACTCATCCAACAACTCCAGTGAACGTTGATAGAGCACAATAGATTTATCATAATTGGCATGGATGGAGTGAATTTCCACATAGCGATCTATCAGTTCTGTCTCATACGGACTGAATGGTTTTGTTTCTTCGTAGTCGAGCTGGATCGTGCGTACCGGACTGGGAATTCGTTTGGTTTGCATGTTGTTTTTTGTTTTTTAGGACATTAATTTTAATAAAATCAGGGGTCTGTGCTCTTCCTCTCTATTTCAGCTGAAGAAGGGCGATCATTCGAAAAATGAATACCCGGAGAGGATATTTACAATACACGTGTTAAAGAACCTGTTCAAAGATACATTTTAAATAATTAATTTTACTTGAATAAATTGTTAAAACGATGCCATGCAGCCATCATTTGTGAATACAATATTTTTTAATATCAAGGGATGAAGGCTCCGATTAGAATCTCCGTTGGGTGAGCAAAACAGTTGTTGCACCCAAGGCCCCTGATAAAGACAGATGCATGCAGGGTTCATCTAAACCCATTTACAAGCATACAATCAATACCTTACAATTCAATGCAGGTCGGAAGCCACCAAAGAAGGCCTGAATCTTTAAAAAAACGGTGTATAGAAGTCAGATTGCATTTTGTTGTAGGAGCATTACAACCGAATGTAACTCCCGTAAAAGGCGCTGGATCTTAAAAAAAGGTATATTGTCTATTCAAATACTGGATAAACCAACATTTAATCTCTCCCCCAGCTTCTGACCCTGCCCCCAAGAAACACCAACAGCCCTGTTTTCATCTTTACCTTCCCCCTCCAGGAATCATTATCAGCCAAAAAGTCTGTTTAAAGTCATAAAAAATGCCATTATTACCTGATCTTCCTCCTGTTTATAGTTGGCCCGTTGTTTGAGCTTTGCCGAATCCAATCTACAGACCATGAACCTGAACAACTATACCATTAAATCGCAAGAAGCTATTGAAAAAGCCTTGCAGCTTGCTACACTAGCCGGGAATCAGAGCATCGAAAACGGGCATATTCTCAAAGGAATCCTTGAAGTGGACGAGAACGTCACCCCTTTTATTCTCAAAAAGCTGAATGTAAACCTACCCGTTTTCAATCTGGCGCTCGACCGCATCCTGGGTACCTATCCCAAAGTTTCTGGGGGGGAAGCCCGTTTATCGACTGCCGCAAACGAAACCCTATCCAAGGCGCCTGCTTATCTGAAAGAATTTGGCGATCAGTATGTGTCCATTGAACACCTCCTGCTGGCCTTGCTCTCCGTAAAGGATACAGTCTCCCAGTTATTAAAAGACAATGGCATCACCGAAAAGGATCTGAAAGCAGCTATTGCAGATCTGCGCAAGGGGGCCAAAGTCAATAGCCAGACCGCTGAAGAGACTTACAATTCATTGGAAAAATATGCGATCAACCTGAATCGTCAGGCCCAGAACGGGAAACTGGATCCGGTCATTGGCCGGGATGAAGAGATCCGGCGGGTGCTGCAGATCCTTTCACGCCGGACGAAGAACAACCCGATTCTGGTGGGTGAACCCGGTGTCGGTAAAACAGCCATAGCCGAAGGCCTTGCACACCGAATCATTAACGGCGATGTCCCCGAAAACCTGAAATCAAAACAAATCTATTCGCTTGATATGGGCGCCCTCATTGCCGGGGCAAAGTTTAAGGGAGAATTTGAAGAACGCCTGAAATCGGTCGTAAAGGAAGTGATTGCCGCGGAAGGCGAAATCATCCTTTTTATAGACGAGATCCATACCCTTGTGGGCGCCGGTGGCGGCGAAGGCGCCATGGATGCCGCCAACATCCTCAAACCGGCCCTGGCCAGGGGCGAGTTGCGGGCCATCGGAGCAACGACCCTGAATGAGTATCAGAAATATTTCGAAAAAGACAAGGCCCTGGAACGTCGTTTCCAGAAAGTCATGGTGGATGAACCTTCTGCTGAAGATGCCATTTCCATCCTACGCGGCATCAAAGAAAAATACGAGGCACATCACAAGGTGCGGATCAAGGACGAGGCCATTATTTCGGCAGTAGAGTTGAGTCAGCGTTACATCACCGACAGGTTCTTGCCCGACAAAGCCATTGACCTCATGGACGAGGCGGCATCCAAGCTCCGGATGCAGATCAATTCCATGCCCCTGGAACTCGAAGAAGTTGAACGTAAAACCCGTCAACTGGAAATTGAACGTGAAGGCATCAAACGCGAAAATGATCCGGGCAAGCTGGCTGAGCTAAACAAGGAAATTGCAGAACTTTCGGATAAACGCACTAACCTGCGCGCCCGGTGGAAGACCGAAAAGGAAGTAGTAGAAGGTATTCAGAAAGTGAAAGAACAGATCGAACATTACAAACTCGAAGCCGAACAGGCCGAACGAAGCGGCGACTATGGCCGTGTTGCTGAACTGAGGTACAGCAAAATCAAAGAAGCTGAGCTATCCCTGCGTAGTTATGAAGACAAGCTTACTGCATTACAGGGAAGCGGCATGCAAATGATCAAGGAGGAAGTCGACAGCGAAGACATTGCGTCTATCATTGCCAGCTGGACCGGTATCCCGGTGAAGCGCATGCTCCAAAGCGAACGTGACAAGCTTTTACATCTCGAAGCCGAACTTCACAAACGGGTGGTCGGACAGGAAGAAGCCATTACTGCTGTTGCTGATGCCGTACGCCGAAGCCGTGCCGGTTTGCAGGACACCAAGAAACCCATCGGTTCATTTATATTCCTCGGTACAACCGGGGTTGGGAAAACAGAACTGGCAAAAGCCCTGGCCGAATTCCTGTTTAACAACGAAAATTCACTTACCCGCATCGATATGAGCGAGTACCAGGAACGTCATACCGTTAGCCGTCTGGTTGGAGCTCCTCCCGGTTATATCGGTTATGAAGAGGGTGGACAGCTTACCGAAGCCGTCCGCAGAAAACCATACAGCGTAGTTTTGCTCGATGAAATCGAGAAGGCCCATCCCGATGTGTTCAATATCCTCCTCCAGGTATTGGATGATGGAAGGCTTACCGACAATAAGGGCAGGACCGTAAATTTCAAAAACACCATCATTATCATGACCTCCAATATCGGTTCGCACCTGATCCAGGAAAATTTCGAGAAATTGGACGACAAGAACCGGGATGCCATCATCGAAAAAACAAAATTCGATGTGTTTGAGCTTTTGAAGAAAACCGTCAGACCCGAATTCCTCAACCGGATTGACGAGACCATCATGTTTACACCGCTTACACGTGCCGATGTAAAACAAATCGTTCAACTTCAGTTTGGAGGAATTGTGGAGATGCTCAGCCAGAGCGGCATACGTTTAAGTGCCAGCAAGGAAGCCATCAGCTGGCTTGCCGAGACAGGATATGACCCTCAGTTCGGTGCAAGACCAGTAAAAAGAGTGCTGCAGAAGAAGGTGCTCAACGAACTTTCGAGGGAAATACTGGCGGGTAAAGTCCAGAAAGATTCAGAGATTGTGCTGGATGTATTCAATGACCAATGTGTCTTCCGAAACCCCATCGAACTCGATAAAAAAACAAAGAAGAAGGAAAAAACTTAAGGTGCATCACTTCAGTCAGCCTTGTATAGCCTGCATGTTACAGCTATATGCCTGAAGCCGCTGCTGTTCAGCTCCCGGCGTTCAACGCTTTCGACATTTTCACGAAGTGGCCTACAAACTCATCTTTGTATAAAAGTGCTGACTTACAATGTCCACCCTTTACCTCCCAAAACTCCTTGGGTGCAACCGCTTTGTTGAAGAGTTTTTGACCCATGAAAAACGGGCAAACCTGATCTTCTGAACTGTGAATAAAGAGCTTAGGGATCGTGATCTGTGCCACCACTTCTTTTGCACTGTAACGGGAAGGGACAATCATACGGGAAAGAAACGGAGGCGCCCAATATTTCCTCCAGCCATGATAGGCAATGATATCGTGATGACTTGAAAAAGCTCCTTCCACAATTAATCCATCCAGTTTCTTCTGTTCTCGGGCGGCAACAACAACTGCCAGATGGCCCCCGAGGCTTTGTCCGAACAGGATCAGTTTTGTGCCTTTCACATCAGCTCGTCTTCGGATGAAATCAAGCGCTGCGATGCCATCTTCGAGTACGTGCTCCTGGGAGGCTTTCCCCTCAGAGATGCCATACTCTTCATAATCCCATACCATCCCCTGAAAACCCGCCTGCACCAGAGGCATCAGGAAGGGAGCATAATAACCTATATTTCCGGCATTCCCGTGAAAATGCAGGATGGTGCCAAGTATTTTCCCGGACCTCGGCTTGATAAACCAGCCATGAAGCAGACTGCTGTCGGCCGACCGGAAATAAACGTTTTCAACGGTACATACGGTTGTATCCGGAAAATCGGGTGAATTGTAGGTAGTAATAAAAAGGAAAGAAGAGGTGGTACAGGAGGAAGAAAATACACCAATCAGAAAAAAGAGAGCAACAAGAGCGCAGACAGAGAATTTGAACTGTTTCATGATGATTAAAATCAATATTAGTTTGCAAAATTATCAAATAATCTGGAATTAGATCTGCCTGGACCGAACGAAACCAGATGCTATTCAACGCCAAACATCCTTGATTCGCTTAATAAAAGAGTTACAAGCAGGTGAGGGAAAGAATGAGTCTGTTCGGGAATAGGATTCATCCTGATCCGAAAATTAGTCTGCGCAAACACGCTTTTATATGAAATAAATTACCATTCTTTTTGGTTACTGAAAATATTATTAGCTTTGATCTAACCAATTTTAAGTATAAAAATTAAATTTATTTACAATGAAAACAGGCACAGTAAAATTTTTCAATGAGACCAAGGGTTATGGTTTTATTAAAGAAGATGAAACAGGTAAGGAAGTCTTTGTTCATGCAACCGGATTGATTGACAAAATCCGACAGGATGACAAAGTTACTTACGACGAATCTGAAGGCAAAAAAGGTTTAAATGCAATTAATGTAAAGAAGGCTTAATTGATCCGATAACCGCCCCCAAACCCATTATCCTCCCCCAAAAAAGGGAGGATTTTTTTTGATGTGTCTTTGGGGGAGGCAATCAGCAAAACACGCCCTCCATCAGGTTTATTGACAGCGTTGACTCAGGAAGGAACGAATGATGACTCACTCTGCACAGCGCGTTATTTTATTCAGTGATCATCGTTTTTTTTCCTTCACGGTGAATATTAAGCTATCTTTCCGGTATCATTTTAATTCCACTGATTGAGCCGTCACACAACCTGCCCCATACCGTGAACTATTTCGATTTACATTTCAAGATTCTCTTAAAAAAACAGGCTCCATTCATTCGAAAAACTTCTTTTTTAATGGTCGGCTGTCTGCTTTTGTGTTCTTTCGCCAGAACACAGACGGTGACGGATGCAGCTTATGGCAAACAATCGAACGCCTTAGTAAAACTGTTCGAACGCTACCATTATGAACCCGTAACGCTCGACAAGAAACTATCAAAAAAGATCTACTGGCATTTTATTCACACCCTCGACCCCCGTGGACTCTACTTTTCACTTGCCGATCTGAACAGTCTGGATGAATGGCAGGACAAACTCGACGATGAAATCAATAACTGTTCCGACTATTTCCTGAAACAGGCCACCGCTGCCTTTGAGAAACAGCTCATCTATACAGACACCTTAGTGAGCCAGCTCCTTGCCAGACCTACCGATTTTGTACGGACCGACACCATTTTCTTTAACCGAACAGACAGCATCCTATACACAGCCGACAGGAAAGCGCTTGAAAACCGCTGGAGACGGTTTCTGAAATACGATATCCTGCTCGACCTGTATACCCCCGACGATTCGGACAAGGTGAACCCTTTTTCGATGGACGTAAATGAACTCCTCAAACGTGAACCGGCAGTGAGAGCCAAACTGTTAAAAAAAACGCAACGCAAAATAAACCGGTTGCTTAAACACCCCGAAGGATTCAACAACTACGTGGCTACCGAATACCTCAATGCCATCACTTCCTGCTATGATCCGCATTCGGAATACTTTTCGGATGCAGGAAAAGATGATTTCGTTTCTCAACTCTCGGCCGATGAGTTTTCGTTCGGAATTTCGTTCGAGGAAACAGACGACGGGGATATAGAAATTGCACACCTTGTACCGGGCGGAGCTGCCTGGAAATCAAACCAGCTCAACGACCATGATATCCTGCTAAAGCTAAAGACAAGCGGTAATGCGGCTCGCATCCTGCCCTTTTACAGTATCACCCAGGCCGAAGATTTGCTCCGTACAAAAACAAACCGGGTGTTGGAATTTACCGTCCGCAAACCCAACGGAGAGATCCGTTCGGTTACCCTGGAGAAAAGCAAAATCCATTCTGATGAGAATGCTATCAAGAGCTACATCCTCCAGGGCGATAAAAAAATCGGGTATATCTCCCTGCCAAGTTTCTACACCCAATGGGGATCCAGCTCTCCGCTCGGTTGCGCCAACGATGTAGCCAAGGAAATTGTAAAACTTCAGGAAGAACATATTGACGGACTGATCCTCGACCTGCGTTTCAACGGAGGAGGATCGGTATACGAAGCCATTGGCCTGGCCGGGCTGTTTATTGACGAAGGCCCCATCGTTATCTTTCAGGAACGCAACGAGAAACCCCAGCTGCTCAAAGACATGAACCGGGGCACCGCCTATGACGGCCCGCTGGAAATAATGGTAAACGGGCTGAGCGCCTCGGCCTCCGAACTCTTTGCCGGTTCTATACAGGACTATAATCGCGGTGTCATTGTAGGTAGCGCTACGTTTGGTAAAGCCACCGGGCAAACCATCATCCCGCTTGACAGTATCTACTGCTTTCCGGAACTTTTCAACGGGCAATGCAGCGCCTCCAAAGCTGAACGCAAAAAGATGGGATACGCCAAACTAACCGTCGAAAAATTCTATAATCTGCACAATTGCACGCATCAGCGTCAGGGGATACACCCGGATGTACCCCTCCCCGACCCTTTTTATTTCAATGAATACCGCGAATTTTCACTTCCCGGAGCCCTGGCCTGCGACAGTATCGTCAAAAAAGTATTTTTCCATCCCTTACCTGCTCTTCCCATTGCACAACTTGCCAACAGCAGCAAAGAACGTCTTGCCGTGAACAAAAATTACAATCGGTTTCGTCAGCTCAATGATTCGATCGAAGCGGCACAAAAAGAAGTCAAAAAACTCATACTCAAACCCGAAAATTTTAAAAAGGATGAAAAGAAATCATACAACCTCATTGAATCGCTCGAAAAAACAAATACCGATTCATCAACCATCTTCCAGGCCAGGAACAATGTCTATGAACAAAAGGTGATCGAAATGGATCCTTACAGCAAGGACACCAACAAGATCCTGCTCAAAAACATTCAATGCGATCTGTTTCTCGAAGAAGGTTACAATGTGCTTCGTGACCTGATCAATGCCATGAATAAATGATATATTTGTTTTATTCAAAACAACCAGCTATGCACCTCAAGTCTTTCTGTTTCCTGTGTTTTACCTTGACAATCCTAGCCGGTATGCCTACAGGCATTCACGCCCAGAATTCGCAGGAGGCATTGAAATACATGGAATCGATCAACAAAGAATTGAACGACATCACTGCCGACATGTGGGATTATACCTCTGCGGCCGCACATGGCAAAAGCGCCCGAAAAATAGAAAACCGCCGGAGAGACGTTTTGAAATCGAACCTCGAAGCCCAAAAGAAAATAGGCAAGATGCCCGATTTCGAGGGCGATAAGAGTTACCGTGACTCGGTGATCTCGTTCCTGAAACTGAGCTTTAATGTACTGAACAACGATTTCGCAAAGATCGTGGATATGGAAGAAATTGCCGAACAATCTTACGATGCCATGGAAGCCTATTTGCTTGCAGAAGAACGTGCCAACCAAAAGCTCAATGTGACCAGCCAAATGCTCAGCGCACAACAGGCCTTGTTCGGAGCATCGCATGGAATCACCATGAACGACAGTAAGGACAAAATTTCTTTAAAACTGGAGGCTGCCAGCGAGGTATACAAATACTACAATGCAGTCTATCTCATCTTTTTCAAATCCTTCAAACAAGAAGCCTATATGATAGAAGCCCAGAACAAAGGTGATATCAATGCCATGAAACAGGATGCCGACGCCTTAAGCAAATTTTCAGCGGAAGGCATTAAACAGGTGGATACATTAAAACCATTTAAGGGCGATGGTTCCGTAAAAACAGACAGCAAGGACATGCTGCTGTTCTACAGGAATGAAGCCACCAAGGATGCCCCTATCCTCATCAACTTTTCGGTAAAAAAGGAAAATTTCGACAAGATCAAGGCCGCTTTCGATGCAAAGCCACAGAACTCACGCTCCCAGGCCGACGTAACCAGCATGAACAACGCCGTGAATGATTACAACAAAGCCTCGAACGAGTATAACAAAGTGAATGGGGAATCAAATAAACGCCGCAGCGAACTCCTCAACAAATGGAATGATACCGTTTCTAAGTTCATTGACAAACAGGTGCCGAAATATAAGTAACGGATTGAAGACATGCTCTTCTGATAAAACGAACTTTCGGAACACTGACCGCTTCAACTTTCTTTCTTACGCCAGAGCACCGGTCATTCTGAAAGCGCCGAAAGGATACCCTCTTTTAGGTTGATTCCAGCTCTTTTTCAACCCCAAACAGTCTGTTTTCTTCTCCCATCTTAAGACCAACATCAGCTCCTTTTTCTTTCAAGATAATTTAACTTATCAACAAACACCCTGTTCATTTCCAACCTTTGTCAAGACATAACATTGGCTTAAATTTAACATGACCTAAAAAAGGGTACTTTTGGGCGTTGAATTTTAGACAACAGGCCAAGTTATGGAACATGTAAGCAGAAAAAAGTTTTTAAAGTACATCGGCATATCCGGCGCTGCTTTATTGCTTCCCAAGCTGTCTTCCTCCAATATCCTCACCGCTACCGACGCGACCGACAAACGCGATGTCAGGAAAGTACGCCTGGCCCATCTTACCGATATACATGTTGAATCGGGCGCAAAATCGGAAACCGGCTTTGCTTCTGCTCTCCATACCGTAAACAGTCTGACCGACCGTCCCGACTTCATCGTCAACGGTGGCGACTCTATCATGAACTCGGCCCTGAACTTATCCCGGGAACGTGTCAAAGAACAGTGGGAGTTGTTTCACAGCCTTCTCAAACACAACAATTCTCTGGATGTTCATCATTGTGTGGGCAATCATGACCTGTATGGCTGGACTTCTCCCAACCGCTCGCATGCACAGGGCAAGAAATGGGCCCTCGACGAATACAAACTCGACCGCTCCTACTACTCCTTTGAAAAAAACAACTGGAAATTTATTGTCCTCGACAGCATCCACGGACGTAACAGCGTACCCGGGTACTATGCCAAACTGGATGAGGAGCAAAAAAACTGGCTCAAACAGGAACTCGATGCAACGCCCAGGACCCAGTATGTCTGCATCATCTCTCACATCCCCATCCTGGCCGTCTGCCCCATGTTCAACGGACGTAATGGAGACAGCGAGCACTGGAGCATCCCAAACAATACGCTGCATGCAGATGCCGCCGAACTTACCTCGATGTTCTACGGATACCCCAACATCAAGGCCTGTCTGAGCGGTCATATCCACCTCATTGATCATGTCAATTACCTTGGCATTGATTATTTCTGCAACGGCGCGGTAAGCGGCAACTGGTGGAAAGGCGATTACCAGCAATTCCCTCCCTCGCTCTCGATGATGAATTTTTACGAAAGCGGAAAGGTGGAGCGCGAGGTGATGTATTACAACTGGCAAAGCGCTTCCTGAACCCGGCTGAAAGGGCCTGTTTCTTTTTCCCGAAAATTATTTTCCACCCCCCTGTATCTTTAATCCGGTTTCTGCATTAGGAAGGCAATCAACAGCTAACACCGCATCGTGCGGCTCCAGGCCAGCGTCAAACCTAAAATCAGAAAATCATGAAAAGAGCAAGCAATGTTATCGGGTGCATGGCCGCAGCGCTGGTACTCACAACCGTTTTCTTCAAGATCAACCACCTGCCCGGTGCTACACCCATGCTGATCCTTACCGGAGGTTTTTTAAGCATTTATTATCCGGTCTATATCCTGAGCCGGTTTACAGACTCCGAAACCGGCATCACCCCTCGCTGGATTACCGTGGCCGCTTGCGTTACATCACTCCTCAATCTGGGTTTGCTTTTCAAGATTCAGCACTGGCCCGGGGCCAGCGTGATGCTGATCCTGAGCCTGGCCACCTTCGGACTGATCTTCGTACCAATGCTGCTGAAATATAAACTGAGCGATGAGGTTTCTGAAAACAAACTCATGAATCTGAGCGGAGGACTGGGCCTGGCGCTCACCACACTGGGCATACTCTTCAAGCTCCAGCACTGGCCCTTCGCCATGATATTGTTGCTGGTTGGAATTACCATGCTGGTTATCGGGTATCTTCCGTTGTATCTTCGGAATGAAAAAAACGAACAGCGTCTACGCAATACGTTCTTTGTGGTTGTGTTGGGTGGCGTACTCGTATTGCTTCAGGCACGAGTCATGCAAACGCTCAGCGCACCGGTGCCTGCGGTGGAAACAGCTGCGCCTCCGGTTTGCGTGAAATAAAAAAAAGGCATGTGCCAGCCAGATTACACAAAGCACGAAAGCCCGCTCTTTTCAGAGCGGGCTTTCGGTTCTTAGAAAGACCGGTCCTCAAAACCCGTTCAGCGTTTTAGCGCCTTTTCGAAACGGTTGTTATCCTGAAGCAGCAATGCTGCAAGCAAGGTCTTACTATCAGCTATCTCACCGGCTTTTACCAATGCACGAAACAGGGGGAAATCAAGCGCTACTTCTTCAATAGATTCGTGTTCCTCTTCAAGCCCTCCTCCGCTTGTTTTCTTATCGGCGTTGGATACGATAGCGAGATAGAGGTGGTATTTTTCAGAACTGTAACCTGGGCTGGCAAAGACCGAGGCCAGATGCTCCAGGTTCTCCCGAGGGATGCGGTAACCGCTTTCTTCTTCCGACTCCCGGATGGCTGTTTCATCAGGCGCTTCGCCCGGGTCTACCTTTCCGGCAACAATTTCCAGGATTGGCGAGGTAACCTTTGAAGCGATGGCATACCGAAACTGTCGGGTGAGTATCACCTTTTGCGTTTCTTCATTAAAGATAAACACCGCGGAGGCATCGGGCCGGTTCACGCGGAGCCGCGTGTATGTTTCCTTACCCCCTGTTTTTGTTTCGGTTTCAATAGTCCCTTCTTCAATCGAAAGACTTTGTTTGAAAACATTTTTTTCGTGAATGATGCGGTGCATGTTCTTTGGGGTATGATTGAATGCTATTGCAGGATCAATACAGGCAACCCGGCTTCCTTCAGCTGTTTGTTCAGTACATCCAGGTCTTTGCGGATGCTTGTAATTTGTTCGGCCAGCTCTTGCGATTCCTGATGCAGGGCCTCGACCGCTTCAGAAAGTTGTTGGGTAGGCATCGCATCGTTTGCTTCGAGACTGGTGAATACGGCTTTCAAGGCTTCGTCAAGCGTATTCTCATTTCGTTTCCTCCGTTTACCGGGTTTGCTGCTGTGGGTATTTAGTTTGAGTGAAAAATCAGAAACCGACTTCTGAAGCGCTCCGTTTGTTTTTGGAAAAAGCGCTTTTAGCTGGGTCTTGAGCGAATCTATTCCGCGTAGCGCAGGCAATACCTGCTGCAAGTCGGTATAACAAGTTTCTGACAAACCATGTTGCGCTTCCAGCCCTTTGTGCGAAGTTCCTACCCGGGGATCCATTTTCACCCAGAGGCTTTGAGTCCTGGAAGTTCCTCCTGCAGTCAAGCGTATGGTATACTTGCCCGGCATAACCCAGGGCGATGAAGCCGATGGAACGGTTTCGCCGACCACAGCTGAAATAGGATAAGACGGAAAATCTTTCAATGGCGTTTCATGCAGATCCCATAAAAACCGATGCGCCCCCGCTTCAGTCGAAAGTACTTGTTGCGGACGTAACCAGTACAGCGGGATGTTCTGATCCGGGATTTTTGCCAAAACATCATCCGAACGATAACGACGGACGGTCTTCCCGGTAGAATCAAGAATTTCGAGCGTCATCGGGCCGTTCATTTTTTCGCTCAGGTAGTAATCAATCACAGCCCCATCGGGAGGGTTTTTTCCGGCAGGCTCTTCCTGGGCCAGGGGGGTATCGGTATTCATGTTCCAGCGTACACGTATGGCCGGCTCGGGTGCATAGAGTATGATTTTATCCTTGTTTGTTTGCTCTGAAAGTTGACGAAGCGGGGTGATATCATCGAGGATCCAAAACGAACGTCCATGTGTAGCCACAGCCAGATCGTTGTCTTTGATGATCAGATCACGAACAGACGATGCAGGCATATTCAGCCTCAGCGTCTGCCAATGATCACCATCGTCGAACGATACATAGACGGCTTTCTCAGAACCGGCAAACAACAACCCTTTACGCAGGGGGTCTTCTTTCACCACATCGATCGGATCGTCGGGCAAACCGGTGATTATTTCTTTCCATGTTTTGCCCCCATCGTGGGTCCTGTAGATATGCGGATGCAGATCATCCAGACGGATGCGGTTTACCGCTGCATAGGCGGCACCTGCATCGCTATGGCTGGCATCCATCAAGGAGATCTTGCTCCAGGCTGTCAACGCAGGGGGCGTGACATCTGTCCAATTCTTTCCTCCATCACGGGTCACCTGTATCAGCCCATCGTCTGTACCGGCCCAGAGGGTATTGCTGTCGAGCGGTGATAGGGCCAGGGTATAGACCACACCCCGGCGGGGCATATTTTTCATCGAATCGGTACGATAAACGCCAATAGAGGGAGCTACGTCGTAACTCATGCGTGTAAGATCAGGACTGATGACCGACCAGGAATGCCCTTCGTTATATGTTTTGAATACCACATTACCTGCATAATACAGGGCATGAGGATTAAGCGTTGAAAACACCATCGGGGCTGTACGGAGGAAACGATAGCCCTTGTTCTGACCCGGATCGGGAGAAATGTCTTGTGCCTGACCGGTGCGTTTGTCGTACCGGGAGATTTTTCCCCCATAAATAATATTCGGATTTAGCGGATCGGCCACTACATAGCCGTATTCTTCTGCACCAACAGGATGCCAGTCGCGCAGGGTGATCTGCCCATCGTTTCCACGAGAATCAATACCCACCGAGCCGCTTTCCTGCTGACCGCTATAGAGGTTGTAGGGAAAGGCATTGTCGGCGCTGATGTGATACAACTGGGCCGTGGGCTGGTTATACCAGGTGCCCCAGGTTTCGCCTCCGTTTACGGTTACGATAGCGCCCTGATCGCCTGCAAGCAGCATGATTTCAGGGTTCACGGGGTTTATCCAGAGCCGGTGATAATCATCCCCTCCGGGGGCCCCTTTAAAACCATTCCATGTTTTTCCTCCATCGGCCGATTTCCAGACCACTACATTCACGTTGTAAACGATGTCAGCATTTTTAGGATCTGTTTTGATTTCGGCAAAGTCATCTCCGCGATCCCAGAAACGAATGTCGTCGCTCATCAGCGTCCAACTCTCTCCCGCATCATTACTCCGGTATATTCCGCCTTCTTTTTTTGAATTCACCACCGCATACAAACGGTTTGGATCAGAAGGGGCCACACAAAAACCAATCCTGCCGCATCCTTCCTTTTCGCCCGGAAGGCCCCTGGCAAGTTTCTTCCAGGTAGAGCCTCCATCGGTCGATTTAAACAGCCCGCTTCCCTTTCCTTCCCAGCCCCCATTCTCCCAGGGAGCCTGACGGGCAGCAAAGAAATCGGCATAGATGGTATTTGAATTCCGGGGGTCGATCGTTACTTGTACGGCTCCTGTATTTTCATCGATAAAAAATACGTTTACCCAGGTCTTTCCTCCATCTATAGTCCTGAAGACCCCACGTTCTGTATTGGGCCCGTATGGATGACCAAGCACAGCTGCAAACACGCGGTTTTCGTTTGCCGGGTCTATGGCCAGACCGCCGATCTGTAACCCATCTGCCAGACCGGTGTTCTGCCAGGTCTTTCCCCCGTCTGCCGATTTATAGATTCCATTTCCAACCGAGAGGTCAGGACGCTGTATGCCTTCGCCGCTTCCGGCATAAATAACCTGTGGGTTGGAGGGCGATACCGCCACATCGCCTACAGATCCGGTTGATTGTTCATCAAACACCGGGTTCCAGGTGCGTCCGCAATCGTTTGTTTTCCATACCCCCCCGTTGTTCACACCTATGTAAAACACATTTGGCTGGCTGGGCACCCCACAGGCGCCTACTGTTCGTCCACCGCGGTAGGGGCCCACCATACGCCATTTCATGCAGTTAAAAAAGGCGGGATCGTAGCTTTGGGCAGAAGAAAAAAGGATACAGAAACAGAAAGAGAAACAGAGTGCTTTGGAAAGCTTTGTCATAGCGATTCTTTATTTGTGATCTGCGGATACTGATGGCTTGATGGAACGCAGATTATTCGGATGGTTAGGATTAAAAATGATTCATGTGTTTATTCAGGCAAATATGCCTGCGCGTTTTGCATCCAATCCGGGAGTTGATCAGTACTTCCTTTTCTTCTTCGCACTCCTCACGCTGCCCGTCTTGGCATACCGCTTACCGGGGCCTCCGAGATTCACCTTTTTATTCTTGTCGGTCTTTTCATGAAAGGCCCCGCCGGTTTCTTTGAGGGTCTTCGATTTGGATGAGCTCTTGCCCTTTGGCACCAGCTTTTCTTCACCCACGAGTACAGAGGAGATTTCAACGGTTTTTGGAATTGCTTCGACAGGCACTTCCATCTTCATGAACGTTTCTATTTCCTGCAGAAAGCCCTGTTCGGGTTCATTGGCAAAGGTGATGGCTTCGCCGGCAGCATCGGCGCGGCCTGTGCGGCCGATGCGGTGCATATAATCGCCGGGAACGTCGGGGGTATCGAAGTTGATGACATGGGTTACATCTGTAATATCCAACCCACGGGCTACAATATCGGTAGCGATGAGTGCACGGTATGTACCATCGGCAAAACGGGTGATGGCCTTGAAACGCTGGGGCTGCGAGCGGTTTGAATGGATGATGCCTATCTTGCCTGTGAATTTATCGGCAATACGGTCGTGCAGATTGTCGGCCATCTTCTTGCTTTTTACAAACACCAGCACCTTTCCGAAGGTTTCTTCCTGTGCCAGGAAATGTTCGAGCAGGTTAGATTTGGTGATGAAGTTGGGGACGTGAAAGGCGCGTTGAATAATTTTATCCAGGGGCGTTCCCTGGGGCGTGATCTCTATCTTTTGGGGATTGAGGATGTATTCATAGATCAGTTTTTCTACATCAGCGCTCAGGGTAGCCGAGAAAAGCAGGTTCTGGCGTTTTTCGGGCAAGAGGCTCATGAGGTTTAGCAGCTGTGTGCGAAAACCGAGATTGAGCATTTCATCGGCCTCGTCGATCACCAGCTGTTTCACCGATTTGAATTTCAGCATCCCGTGCAGATACAGATCTACCAGTCGGCCTGGTGTGCCTACCAGCACATCAAGGCCTTTTACACAAAGCTCTTTCTGACTGCTCATGTTCGATCCTCCATACACTCCCCCAAAACGAATGGTCATATATCTGGTCAGTTTCGTTATTTCTTCAACCACCTGTACCACCAGTTCGCGTGTTGGGACAAGGATGAGAATACGGGGTTGCTTCTGATCAGAATAGGTAAGCTGACGGAGCAAGGGCAAGAGATACGCCAGAGTCTTGCCTGTGCCGGTCTGGGCCAGACCGGTAATATTTTTGCCCGACATGGCCACCGGGAACACCTTGGCCTGGATGGGGGTTGGATAGGTATAATCCAGATCGGCCAGGGCGTTGAGCAGGGGCTTGTTTAAGTTCAGTTCGTCGAAGGTGATCATTTGATGCTTGTTTGTGAAGGCGTTGTTTAAAGAAAACCACGGAGACATGGAGGGCACGGAGTCAGACGGTGGTCTTTCCAATTCGTCTTCGTGATTCTTAGTGCCCTTCGTGCCTGAGTGGTTACCTTAACACCAAATGAACGTACGATTCATTTAGTTAATGGATGATAAACACAGAGGATGATTTATTCCTCATAAAACTCCTGAAGAGAACCAAAGTAACTCGAGTCCCAACCTTCGGTGATGTCCAGAAAATCGGTGTCGGGTATGTTGGTATGGCGCAGTTCCACCGAAGTGCCGACGCTGTCGGGGTGGAGCAGGATGGTAACCACCGATTCTTGTTCCTGTTCTCCAAAATACCATTGCTGCACAATCTTTTTTCCTTCCACAAACTCCAGGTTTTTGCCGGTGATGCTGCCTTCCCAGAGCGAGAATTCAGAACCGGGCTCGGTGCTCATCTCGGCATCTTCGCCGGTCCAGAGCTTAATGGTGTAAGGATTGGTGAGGGCCACATACACCTCTTCGGGAGGGGCCGGGATGCCGTAGTATTTTTTGTAGTCTTTCATCGATTGACGGTTATCAAACATTTCTTTTCAAGGGTTCAAGCAGGTAATCGAGCCCGTTTGATTTGATCTCATAAAGGGTAACCAGCAACATGCCCAGCTTA
>JABDAO010000045.1:0-819 GCA_013289095.1 Bacteroidota bacterium
GAACCCTGATTATCATAAAAATCTGCGTTCCATCACCCAATGCTTTTCAACTCCGAAATCATTTTCACCGGATCTTTTGCAGAGAAAACGGTGTTCCCAGCCACAAGTACATCGGCTCCGGCCTGGAGCAGCGCCGCAGCGTTATCCATACTCACTCCTCCATCTATTTCAATCTTTGCATGGCTTCCACCGGCCCGTATCATTTCCCGGAGGGTTTTTACCTTGCGGTAGGTGTTTTCGATAAATTTCTGGCCTCCAAAACCAGGGTTGACAGACATGACACAAACCAGGTCAATATCGGCAATAATTTCAGAAAGCGATTCAATGGGTGTATGCGGGTTGATGGCCACACCGGCCTGCATGCCCAGGGCTTTGATGCCTTGCAGGGTGCGGTGCAGATGGATACAGGCTTCGAGGTGTACGCTGAGTATATTTGCCCCGGCATCGCGAAATGCGCTGAGGTACCGATCGGGATCCACAATCATGAGATGCACATCGAGGGGCTTTTTGGCATGTTTCTGAATGGCTTTTACCACTGGAAAACCAAAGGAGATATTGGGCACAAAAACACCGTCCATGATATCCACATGTAGCCAGTCGGCCTCGCTGTTGTTGAGCATTTCAACATCCCGCTGGAGGTTTGCGAAATCGGCGCTGAGGATGGATGGGGCTAAGACGTAGGGCATGGGGTGATTTGGGATTTTTACTTATTTATTTATTGAAGGGCATCTCTACTAACCCCGTTTTCTTGACCTCTCCCTGACCCTCTCCGCCTGCGGCGGAGAGGGAATGTTTGGAAGGGGTTAGTAGAGATGCCCT
>JABDAO010000045.1:829-23371 GCA_013289095.1 Bacteroidota bacterium
AGATGGATACAAGCGCATTCGCTTCTTTCTGCAGGGCATTTGGCTCTGTTGGATCATCACAGCGTTTTAATTCATCGGTGAACTCAAGCCAGAATAACGTTTCATCGGCTTCTTCTTCCACTACGTTTAATTAATTAAGGGCATCTCTAATAACCCCGCTTTTTTGACCTCTCCCTACCCCTCTCCCAAGGAGAGGGCATGTTTGGATGGGGTTATTAGAGATGCCCTTAATTAAAAATTAGGATGTTTGTGAGCGGGTATGCAGTCTAATGCAACCCGTACTCTTCCATCTTACGATACAGGGTGGCAACCCCGATCTCCATTAACCGGGCTGCTTCGGCTTTGTTGCCCTTGGTATGGTTCAGCACTTTTTGGATATGCTGTTTTTCAATGCTGGTCATTGCAAACGCAGAGATGGAATTGTGGCCCCCGGCGGTCTGGTGCTGTATCTCGTATGGGAGCAGGGCCTCTGTCAGCTCGTCGCCGTTGCTGAGGATAACGCTACGCTCGATGATGTTTTTCAATTCGCGTATATTGCCCGGCCAGTTGTACCGTTCCAGCTTTTGAAGATATTCGGTACTGATACGCAACGGTTTTTTATTGGTTTTGACTGAAAACTGTTGCACAAAAAAGGCGCTCAGCATTTCAATGTCTTTCTTGCGTTCGCGCAACGGAGGGAGTTGTATCTGAAACACATTCAGTCTGAAATACAGATCAGACCTGAACCGGTGTTCTTCGCTTTCGAGTTTGAGGTCTTTGTTGGTGGCGGCAATAAGCCTGAAATTTACGTGTACCGGCTCAGTGCAGCCCAGTTTGATAAACTCGCCGGTTTCGAGCACACGTAACAGTTTGGCCTGAAGCTCTAAGGGCATTTCCCCAATTTCGTCGAGAAACAAGGTGCCTCCGCTGGCTTGTTCTATCAAGCCCTTTTTGTCCTTCGTGGCCCCAGTAAAGCTGCCTTGTTTATGCCCAAACAATTCGCTCTCAATAATATCCTTGCTGAATGCGCTACAGTTTAGGGCCACAAACGATTTTTCGCATCGGCTGCCCGACTGGTGTATAGCCTGGGCAAACACTTCCTTGCCTGTGCCTGTTTCGCCGGTAAGGAGGACCGTAGTATTGGTCTGCACCACTTTACGTGCAAGTTCAATGGCATCTTGTATGGGTCTTGATTTACCCAGTATAGAATCGAACGAAAATTTTTCGCCCACGCGTTTCTCCAGCTCCCTGACGCGTTTTTGAAGTTGTACTTTTTCCAGGGCGCGAAAAAGAAGGGGGATGATCTTGTCGTTGTCGTTGCCCTTGGTGATATAATCAAAAGCCCCGTTCTTAATGGCTTGTACCCCATCGGGGATATTGCCATAGGCCGTGAGCAGGATGACTTCAACCGAAGGGTAGAGCGCCTTGATCTTGCCGGTAAGCTCCACGCCATTGCCATCGGGGAGTTTTACATCGCACAACACGACATCAATATCATTTTGCACCAGTTTTTTGAGGGCTGTTTTGCAATCGGGCGCTTCGTGCACGTCAAACCCTTCGAGACGGATGATGCGCGTGACGAGTCCGCGCAGGGTCAGCTCGTCGTCGATGATCAGGATGGTTCCGGGTTTCATTGGGGCAAAGGTAGTTGTTTTCCTTGGCCCATGACTCACCCCCGGCCCCCTCTCCAGGGCAATCGCGTCTGGATTCCCGAAAGTTACGATTACGAGCTTTTGGAGACCGAGACAGCAGACCTGGTATTTGGTGAAGAAGGATAAACCGGGGTTTTCCATTAGCCGTGTTACAGGCTAATGCAACGTGCGTTAAGCCTTGTGCGTGTCCAGATAGACATCGGGACACGGGTTATCCCGCTGGGTGCATGTGCTGTCAACCTTTTGAGCAGGAAGGCCGATTCCTAAAGAATAATGCGGGGTTATGGCAAAGATCTAATCTCAAGTAACGTCTGGCTTCGCCAGACGTTACTCCCCTTCGAGAGAGGGGGCGGGGGGTGAGTCGTGGGGTAGGCTGTCAGCCAACAATTTATTATTTTTACAAAATGACCACCACCGATGCCAGGGCCCAGATAGCCGATCTCAGTAAAACGCTTGAAGAACACAATTACCTCTATTACGTGCTCCATCAGCCCCGCATAAGCGACTATGAGTACGACATACTCATGCAAGCCTTGATCAATCTGGAAAAAGCAAACCCCGAACTTCTTTTTCCCGAATCGCCATCGCAACGCGTGGGTGGGGCTATCACAAAGGAATTTAAAACCGTAGTCCACAAATACCCCATGCTTTCTCTGGGCAATACGTATAACGAACAGGAGCTCCAGGAATTCGACGACCGGGTATCAAAAATGCTTTCCGAACCCTATGAATATGTATGCGAACTGAAGTACGATGGGGTTGCCATCGGTATAACCTATAAAAAAGGCGTGCTTGCTCAGGCTGTTACGCGCGGCGATGGAGAAAAGGGCGATGAAGTGACGGCCAATGTACGCACCATTAAAAGCATCCCGCTCAGGCTCCGGGGCTCGGGTTTTCCGGATGAGTTCGAGATCCGCGGAGAAATTGTGATGCCCCACGATGTTTTTGATCAGATCAACAAAGAACGCGAAGAGATAGGCGATGTACCCCTGGCCAACCCCCGAAACTCGGCTGCCGGTACGCTCAAAATGCAGGATTCGGCCGTGGTGGCCCGTCGTAAACTGGATTGTTACCTGTACTTTATCCTGGGCGAAAACCTCCCCTTTCAATCGCATTTCGATAACCTCGAAGCCGCCAAGAGCTGGGGTTTTAAGATCCCGCCCTACAATAAAAAGGTGGGATCGATACAAGAAGTGTTTCAATTCATCTCGCACTGGGACAAAGCCCGCCTCGATCTTCCCTTTGATATCGACGGGGTTGTCATCAAGGTGAATGCCTATGAACAGCAGCGTCAGCTGGGGTTCACGGCCAAATCGCCCCGCTGGGCCATTGCGTATAAATTCAAGACTGAACGGGCATCTACCGTCCTGCTCGAAATAACCTATCAGGTGGGACGTACCGGCGCTATCACTCCCGTTGCAAACCTGCAACCCGTGCCCTTGGCCGGCACCACCGTAAAACGCGCTTCATTGCATAATGCCGATATCATTCAACAGTTAGGCGTGAGAATTGGCGATACCGTGTATGTAGAAAAGGGCGGGGAAATCATACCCAAGATCGTAGGCGTTGATCTCGAAAAACGGGCGGCACACGCGCACCCGGTGCAATTCATTACGCATTGCCCAGAATGCAATACCCCGCTCATCCTGCGCGAAGATGAGGCGAAACATTTCTGCCCAAACGAGGGTGGTTGCCCACCCCAGATCAAGGGGCGTATGGAGCATTTTACAAGCCGCCGCGCCATGAATATCGACAGCCTGGGCAGCGAAACCATCGAGCTGTTGTACAACGCCGGGTTGATACACAACATTGCCGATATCTATTCGCTCCATAAGGAAGAGATCCTGAAGCTTCCGCGAATGGCCGACAAATCGGCTTCGAACCTTCTTCGAGGGATCGAAGCTTCGAAGGCCATCCCGTTCGAACGGGTGCTCTTTGCCATAGGCATACGGCATGTGGGCGAAACCACGGCCAAAAAACTGGCCTATGCATTCAAGAATATTCACGAATTGGAGCAGGCATCGGCCGAACGTTTGCTGGAAGTGGGCGATGTAGGCGAAAAGATTGCCCAAAGCATCCATGCCTTTTTTCGCGACGCCCACAACCAACAGATTATCCAGACCCTCGGGCAGCAGGGTCTCAAACTCAGTCTTTCCGAAGAAGCCCTGGCTACCACCAGCGATAAGCTCAATGGACTTACCTTTGTCATTTCCGGAAAATTCCGTCAGATCTCGCGCGATGAGCTCAAGAAACGCATCGAACAAAACGGGGGAAAAAGCGTTGGTTCGGTTTCGGGCAATACCAGCTTCCTGGTTGCAGGCGAAGAAATGGGCCCCGAAAAGCTCAAAAAAGCAGAGAAGCTGGGCGTAAAGATTATTGGAGAGGATGATTTTTTGAAGATGATTGAAGAATAGGAACTAACTTCGGAGGGAGTTGCCGGTACACATGAACACGAAGTTGGATTGTCTTGCCCGATGCCACTCAGAAAGACCACAGACAGAAAAAAAATTAAATATACAGTAGATGAGTTTTATCAATACTATAAAAAATACCTTCGGGGCCTATTTCCTGCGTCAGGACATGAAGGGTTTGACGCGCGACCGTGGCATGCTCAGTCTGGAAGACTCCAAAACCATCGGCATCCTGTTTGATGCAGGCGACAAGGAAGAATTCGAACTCGTCAAGAAATATGTGATCTACCTGCGTGAATTAAAAAAGAAGGTGAAAGTGGTGGGTTTTTTCAGCAAAGGAACGTCTGCCGATTTCACCTATTCAAAACTGGAGTACGATTTCTTCACCCAAAAAGAAACCACCTGGTATAATAAACCCAGCAACAAATTCGTCAACAATTTTATAGCCGAAGAATTTGACATCCTCATCGATCTCAACATACACGATCACTTCCCGCTTCGTTACACCGCCGGCACTTCCCGGGCCCGGTTCAAGGTAGGCCGGAAGAAAGAAGGCGATGAGTGTATCTATGACTTAATGATCGAAGGAACCGAAGGCAAGGGCCTGAAATATTTCCTGCGCCAGGCCGACACCTACCTGCAGATGCTCCGCAAACCCGAATCTGCCTGAATACAAATGCCTGTCGAACAGCTTTTCATACATTTGTCCTTCTTATTTATACAACCATGTCACTCCAAACAAATTTTACAGGCACCGGTGTAGCCGTCATAACCCCATTCACGGCCAAGGGAGCTGTTGATTTCAAATCTCTTTCAAAAATTGTGGAACACCTCATCAAAGGCAAGGTCGAATACCTTGTCGTGCTTGGCACCACCGGCGAATCGGTTACCTTAGACCGAAGCGAGAAGGAGGCCGTGATTGCACATGTGTGTGAGGCAAACAATAACCGGCTGCCCCTGGTCCTGGGCATAGGCGGAAACGATACACGCGAAGTAGCACGAACCCTGGAAACAACCCAGGTGGATGGATACAGCGCCATACTTTCTGCATCGCCCGCTTACAACAAACCAAGCCAGCGTGGCATTGTTGAACATTACAAGGTACTGGCCAAGGCCTCTCCCCTGCCCCTGCTGTTGTATAACGTACCCGGCCGCACGGCCTCTAACCTCACGGCCGATACCACCATCGAGCTTGCCCATGAAACGAATATTTTTGGAATCAAAGAGGCATCGGGCAATCTGGAACAGGTGATGAAAATAATCAAGAACCGTCCTCCCGGTTTCCTCGTTATTTCGGGTGATGATAACCTTTCCCTGCCCATCATCGGGTGCGGGGGCGACGGAGTGATCTCGGTGGTGGCCAATGCCTATCCAAAAATTGTTGCCGAGATGACCCGTCAGGCATTGAGCCATAACATGAGACCGGCACAGCGTCTGCATTATAAACTCACCGACCTCACCGAACAGCTCTTTGCCGATGGCAACCCCGGAGGCGTAAAAGCCGTGATGCAACGCCTGAAACTCTGTACAGATACGCTTCGTCTTCCGCTTGTACCAATAAATGATGTGGTGCGAAAAAAGCTGGAGAAGTTGATGAAGGAGATAAAATAAGACGGGGGGCAGGAAACTCACTGAGAAATAAGGATCAGACATGGGTATAGCTATCGTACTCAGCTCCGGAAGAGCCGGATGTCTGTAAAACGAATTGAACACCTATAGGATTAAAAGAATGTACAGCTCCTACGGGGCTGTACATTCAGGGGGCTGAACAAATACCGCAGCTAAATACCTTTATCTTTTTGAAACACGTTTCGGTTGTTTCGCGATTCACCGCTTTTACCTACCTTTCTCAACAAATCAGCGAACCATGACACCCCCACTCGTTTCCAACATCGGCGGAGTTTTTATCTTTTCCGAAAATGCACCACAGCTTGCCTCCTGGTATGAAAAACACCTGGGCATTAAATTCGCTTCGACTCCCGATGGCAGCACCTTTTACACCGTACTGGAGTATATTGATATCCCTACCGGCAAGAAAGCCAGTATTGCCTGGAGCATCCTCGGATCAAAGAAACGCCCTACCCATGTGAAAGATAAATTGTTCATGATCAACTACCGTGTTTTTGATGCCGATGCCACCGCTGCACACCTGCGCAGCCTGGGTGTTGAAGTAAAAGGCGTGGAGACCTACCCCGAAGGCAAGTTTGCCTGGTGTTCAGATCTTGAAGGCAACGAACTCGAACTGTGGGAGGATACCTCATTGGTGTAAGTCAGATTACACGTGTTTTGCTTTAACCTGCAACCTCTGTTATCCCTACAAAAATGGCCCCGCGTAATCAACGCATTTCGCATGTACTGCTCCTCCGGCGCTGGCTCCTGCTCATTGGCCTGGGCATGCAGCTTGCTGTCGGGGCACAATCAGACAGCGTCAACTGGCAGATACATTATCCCGACATCAAAGTGTACAAAAGCAACGAAGTGGTTCTTGAATCGTTTATTATTGAAACCGACAAGGGTACCAAACCGGTCTACAAAGCCGATTCAAAAACTATTGATGAACGCAAGTTCCGTTACCTTTCAAAATACAACCAAAACCTCCCCATCGATTCGGGCAAACCCTACTATGTAACCATGTACGATGCCGACGACCACCTGCTCTGGGAGGGTGAACGCTTTGGCGATTGCGGTGTAGGGCTCGACATTGAATATTACCCCAACGGAAAACCAAAACTCATCGGTCATTTCAAGGTAAACGATTCTGGCAGCTGGGATGAACTCGGTTCGCGGGGCTATTGCTCGAGTATGGATGGCATCTGGACCTATTTCACCGAAAACGGTATTCTCAGCTCTACCGAGAGCTACCGCGACAACAAAAAGGACGGAACCTGGACTTACTACGACCAACAAGGCAAACTTGTGCGTACCGAGGAATACAAGGAGAATAAACTGCTGAAGTAGGATCTGCTGAAGAATCACTAACAACCGGTCTGCCGAGCGCTCATTGAAGAGGTTTCACGCCTACAACTTATTCTTGAGTTTCTTCCAAAGCTTCTGATAGGCTTCGGATGCCTCTGCATAGGGATACTTATGTACGATCGGGGCCCTATATTCGCCCATCTTCTCGATTTCGGAGTTGTATGGAATCGCTATATTGATGCACTCCGGATATTTCTTTGCAAAGCTTTCCATGCTCTCGTTGTGCATATTTTTACGTCGCTCATACATCGAGAAAAAGGGATGAAGCTTTTTACGGTCATACCCTTCTTCCTTGAAAAACTCGCGCAGCTGTTCGTAGGTACGCACCGAGAGAATGGTTGGAATAACAGGAACAAGAATAGCATCGGCATTCTCGAATATATTTTCTGAAACAGCCGTGATGCTTGGAGGGCAATCGATAAAAACATAGTCGTACTGCTTTTTCACCGGGGCAAAGAGCTTGCCGAGCCAGGAGCCGCTGTTCTTCATCTCATGGAGGAAGTTATCTAGTTTGCGGTATTTAGAGTCGGCAGGCAGCAGATCAAGATTGGTAAACTCCGTCTCGCGGATAGAGCTTTCAACCGACTTCCCTCCAAAGAGCACCTTCTTTGCATCGCCCTGGAACGAAGGTTTTGATTTGAAATAGTAGGTACTCGCGCCCTGAGGGTCGATGTCCATAAGCAACACCCGCTTGCCTTCGGAAGCAGCAGCATAAGCAATGTTCACCGAGGTGGCTGTCTTGCCTACTCCTCCTTTTATATTATAAATGGCGATGATCTTCATGGATTGTTCTTTCCCCCAAAAATATTGATATCCTGATGAATATCAAATGTTCCTTTACTAAATCGCATTTAGAAGGGTGTTTTTCCAAGAAAAGACAATCAAAACCCAGGCAGCAGACAGTCCGATTAGCCTTTCCACCTGCCTGGCCCCTGGTTTTACGGTCTGAGTGGCCGATCTGAGGAGTGAAAAAGAGCCAAGTCTATCAAACTTTAATAATTCTTCCCATTGTAAAAAAAGTGCATCTGCTCCAGATCGGTTGAATACATAAGCACGTTGCGGGTCAGCTGGTATGAATTGATAATCGAAGTACTGACATCCTGTACGACGCCTTCGCTGAAATAATGAATCTTGCTGTAGTGGTCCATATAGGCCAGGGAATTGAAGTCGATCTGATAAGAATCGGGTTTATAAGTCTCCAGTTTGGTGACCTTTCCTGAATAGTACCCGTTAAAATTTTGTGCATCGCCAAACACGATGACGTGATCTACCAGGTCGTAGTAAAGCGGCTCGTAGCCCTGCACCGTTTTTAGTTCTCCTCGGTCGAACACCTTGAAATTCCCCGTATTGTCGACATAGGCAACCAGGTCATCGCCCACCTTGAAGCTGGCTGGTGCAAACGTTTCGAGCTGGAGCAGGTTTCCATGGTAAAACACTTTGAAGTTCTGGGTCGCTTTGTCGACATAGGCAACCGTATTGCACCCGGCTTTGTACTGCGAAGGCGCGGCGTTTTCGAGTTCATACGCCCGGTTATGATAGAACACTTTAAAGTGATTGGAATAGGTAACGTAGGCGGCAATATTATCGCCGACTTTCACGCTGATAGGCGGTGAAATGGAATAATTGCCTTCGGGTTCTTTAATTTCTCCATCCACATAAATTTTGAGCGACAAGGCAATGGTATCATAGTACGCCACCATACTGTCGCCCACACTATAGGCCCCGTGCTGGGAACAGAGCATGGTGCTTTTTCCCTTATCGAACACCGAAAGGCGTTTATTGAAATCGTATACAATGAGGTTGTCGGTAGCATAAAATTTGTCGGGAGGGTTATCTGCTTCTACATTCGAGTTTCCGTCGTAATAAATCTTGAAATTGGATGAATTGTCGACATACGCCACGCTGTTGCCGCCAACCACGGCCCGGGTCACAGGCAGGTATTCGGCTTCGACCAGCTTCCCGTCGTCGAAAATGTAGAAGTAATGCGTTACCTGATCGGTATAGGCATTTAGATTTTGTGCTGTAAGACGCATGGTGAGCAGTAAGCAGAGAAAAAGGAATAGATTTTTATTCATCGTAGTTGATTATTAGAAAAAGTTCATCGTTCACTCTCTGTTCTCCCTGATCACTTCCTGCAAAGGAAGGTTTTCATCCGAAATGGTTCATTCGTTCAGTTGTTTCTCTTCCCTGCCGGTGTCCTTCTTTTTGTTCCAGTCCAGAAAATACCGGGCGAATACCTCATTAAAAACAGCCGATCCACGGTCGTTGGTATTGAGGATTGAAAAGAAATTCGACCGTGAATTTGAAATCTTCATCGTATCAAAGACCCAGTAAGGCACCTCATTTCCGGCGGCTAATTTAGCGATCTTCTCCTTGATTTCCTGCCGGTTGATGATAAATGGCTTTATATCATTCAACATCGGCGATTCATACATCACCAGCCTGGATCCAATCGATTTAGCAAGACCGATCAACGAGTGAAGATGATTTTCTTCTCCTGCATTCCAATGAAACATGCGCCCCTTTGGAAACTCATTGACAAAGCGTTCGAAACGCCCATCCCAAACAATGCCATGGGGCCGAACAAATCCATCGGGGAAATACGGCACCTGACGGTTCGTCAACGCATGCCTGACGCCTTGCAGGCAATTAAAATTAACAAAATCACTGTAATATGCATACCTCATAAAAGGCGCCCTGCACCACCGGCTAAACCCGGTATCTTGTTCCGCAATCTTTGCCCTGATCTCTTCATCATCCAGAAACTGTACAACGGAGTATGAATTAAAAAGATTAAACGCCCCATCCATCGACTCGGTAGTGACATATAAAAAGATAAATGCAGGTGCTTTGTTATGACTCAGGTAGAGGTGAAGCATGGCTTCATTCTCTGCAAAATTGGCATGAACGGTAGCGAGGTTATATCCTTTCAAGCCAGTAGCATTTTGAAACACCTTCGGATCCATCATCCAGAGTGGCTCGCAGGGGCCGAGAAACAACACATCGGCATCAATCCGGTGAGTGGCCACGTAGGAGCTTTTCAGATTTACGTTTCTTCGCAGAAAATAACCATATCCCTTTTCCATCCCAACCAGGACACACACAAAGAACAACAGCAACAAGAGTAGCTTTTTACCCATTAGAACTGAAGATAAATAAAATAATCAGCGTGTTTAAACACTCCTGCAAGAAAGATGAGTAGCAATAAAAAGAATAGTTGCAGGAAGGCATAGCTCCCCGAACGAATCCAGGTTGAGATGCGCTTTTCTAAAAAAAGAAAAACAAACATCAGACTGATGGTCAGGAAGAAATTAAAGAGGGCTTCCTGATACCCCCCTCCGGCAAGAACAGCCAGAAAGCCTTCGGTCGGCCCTTTTCCTCCAAACGGTGATGATGCCAGCTGCCGCAGCAAACGCAAAGCTTCCGAAAGATTCGCAGACCGGAAGAACAGATTGCTGAAACAAACCAACAGAAAGGTAAGGAGGATGCTCATACCGTTATACCAGATCGGAGAAAACCTGTTCTTCCATGCAATCCGCGTCTGCTTTGTAAGACTCTCATAGCTCAGGTAAATGGCATGCAACAGGCTCCAGATAAAGAAGGTTTTCCCGATACCATGCCACAGACCAGATACCAGGAATGTAATCCCGATGCCCAAAAACACCGCCAGATACTTTTGCTTCCTGAACCGAAAGGCAACCGGAAAATAAATAGATGTGGTAAACCAGCGTATGAGTGAGATATGCCACTTGCGCCAGAATTCAGACACCGAAGCAGCGGTAAAGGGCCGGTCGAAATTCTCGGTCAGTTCTATCCCAAACAACTTGGCCGACCCGATGGCAATATCGCTATATGCCGAAAAATCGAAATACAGCTGAACCGTAAACAGACACACACCGGTAAGGGTAGCTGCACTCCCCGCAGCAGCCGATCCATTGAAGATACCTGCCACAATGGGCGCCAACCGATCGGCCAGCACCATCTTTTTGAAGACCCCGAGGGCTATTCGATTAATCCCCTCGAGCAACCCGGCAGGTTGTTGATCTGGGATATTGAACTGAGGTATCAACCGGTTGGTTTGTTCCAGAGGGCCTGCATTGAACTTAGCGAAGAAGGAGGAAAAAAGCAGGAACCTCAGTGCGCTGGTTTGGGGAGAAGAACGTTTCTGATAGATGTCGGTGAGATAAGCAATGTGCTGAAGGGTATAGAACGAGAACCCCACGGCAAACAAGAGTACATCTTCCCGAAACCCGGCTTCTCGGAAAAGAAAATACAGCCCCCCGTTACCCGATTCGATGTATTTGAGCAAGAACAAACACGAAACCTGCAATACCAGGGAGAAGAGGTAAAGACTGCGCCTCCTGTTCGGGAAACGTTGAATACTCAAACCTGCATAAAAGGTCAGAAGGGAGGAGCTGATCAAGACCAGCAATGCTCCGGGATTGGAAAACCCGATAAAGAAAAGACTCGCTGTCAAAAGAAGCTGCCAACGCCGTTCCTTGGGCATAAAACGCCAGAGCACCCACGTTGTAAGCAGAAAACAAAGAAAGGAAAGAGAGATAAATTGCATGCCTAGCGCCCGAGATGTTTCTCAATTGCAGAAACCATATCATTCACCGTCTTGAAGGCCATGATCTCATTAAAGGTAAAAGTAATATTAAACCTTTTCTCTGTTTCACTGATGAGCATCATGTGTGTAAGCGAATCCCAGCCTTCTATGTTGGAAGCATCAGACAGGAGATGGATGACAAGATCATTTTTCAAGAACACCTTGCAAAACACTTCGTTTAATTTCTGAAGAACTTCGTTCATGTAATCGTGTTTAAGAATAAAATGAGGTGGATTTAGGGCACTAAATTAAGCAATTCCTTCCGGTCTATTTTACCATTCATGTTTAATGGCATCTTTTCAAGTAAAACAAGCTGTTTGGGTATGCACTGTGGCGGCAGCTGCCTGCGAAGTTCGGCGAGCATGGCCTGCTCATCCCCGGCTCCTTCCATGAATGCAACCAGGCTTATCATTCCTCCTGTCTGGCTAACCGGGACCACGGCACAAAGCTTATGCCCATTGAGTTCGCTAAGGGCAAATTCAATCTCTCCAGGCTCTACCCGGTAACCGCTGATTTTAAGTTGTTGATCAGTGCGGCCCAGATAAAGCAGGGTTCCTTGCTCGTTTGTCAGTACCAGATCGCCTGTCCGGTAGAAAGTCATCTGTTTGCCGTTCAGGAGCCGGGTAAAAAACTTCTCTTTCCCGGCATGATTCAGATACCCAGCTATTACCTGAGGGCCTGTTATACAAAACTCACCTGCCTGGCCAGAAGACACTTCATTTTCATCTTCATCCAGCAGCAGGTATTGCATGTCTGGAAACAAGGTACCGATAGGAACTACGCCGTGCAGCGAATCGATCTTACTTTGGGGTTGCCTCCAGAGATAATCCGTACATACAATCGTAGCCTCGGTAGGTCCGTAACAGTTATAAATCTTAGCTCCCGGGCAGGTGATAGTCCAGCCTTCCACGATTTCATGATAGAGCTTGTCGCCAGAAAAAAAACTGTATCTCAGCTTCTCAAATTTCAATTGATTGAAATAAGGCTGCAGGTGGTGCAGAATAGAAGGAACCATGCTTACCACCGTGATCTGGTGCAAGGCCATCAGCTGAGGAATTTCCAGGGAAATAAAACCCATACGCGGCAACAGGTACATCGATGCACCTACAAACAAGGGGCTGAATGCCGAAAATACCGAGACATCGAAGCTGGTCTCGTATACCTGTAAAAAACGGTCGTCGGGAGTAAAATCATAGTTCTGTTTATCAAGGAAGTAGGCAAAAAAAGCATTCAGCTGACGATTGAAAATCGGGACACCTTTGGGTTTACCTGTGCTCCCTGAAGTAAACAGAATATAGGCCGGTTCGGGACTCACTACCCCGGGAAACACAATCGGCCTGTCATCCGCTTCAGAAACGTTACCCGTTTGTAGCACCTGGCAACCGGGGCAAGGATAATCAACCGATGAAAGTATCTTATCAATCTGCGCTTCCTCCAGAATCACAGCTATACGCCGTTCGGGATAACGCGGGTTTATGGGGACATAGGTCTTACCCAGCAGATTCAGGGCAATAAACGTGGCATAGGTATGGCAATCGTTCTGATCAACAACCCCAAACCTCATGGTCGGCTGACACGTTTCCCCGACAAGATGCATAACCGATTTCACACAAGCCAACAGCTCCTGATAAGAATAGATCCTGCTCCCCGCAATCAGGGCGGGGCGTTCCGGATATTGTTCACAGGCTGTTAAAAAACGCCGTGTAAAGGGAGCATTATCATCTGAATCCATGGGTCTGTAAAAGTATTCAATTTTCGAATTTATTACCTATCTTTAACTACTCATTCAGCTCATGTTAACCAAAGTCCAGCTAACCCTACTCTTTTTATGTCTGCTTGGCAGTCTGTCTGCCCAGCAGACAAAGCTTTCGGCCGATCTGATACGAATGAGTGTTTCCAAAAAACATCATACCGGTAACATCGGAGTCCTTATCAAAGGAAACCCGGCTGAAGTAAAGAAGGTGGTGGAAGGGGCGGGAGGACATTTTTGTTACAACATCGGCAGCATTTCTTCGGTTTCTGTCCCGGTAAACGCCCTCACCAAACTTGCTGCCTGTAAAAGCATCTCCCGCATTGAACAGGGAAGCATTCACCTGCATCCGCTGAACGATACCATGGTTTACCTCAACAACGTAGTAGAGGTACACAACGGTCTTGCCCCGCTCAGCCAGGCATACGATGGAAAAGGGATCGTGTGCGGATTCATAGACACCGGGATTGATTTTACCCATGGCGACTTTAAAGACAGCCTTGGCAAAACGCGGGTTAAATTTATCTGGGACCAAACATTTCCTGCCGCTCCCAATACGCCTCAGCCATTCAATTATGGACAGGAGTGGACGAATGTTCAGATTGATAGCGGGCATTGCGCACATACCGACACCGCCCAATGGGGCCATGGAACCCGTGTTGCCGGAACGGCAGCCGGAAATGGAAGGGCAGTAAACAGATATGAAGGCGTTGCTCCAAGGGCCGACATCATTATGGTAGCCGTCGACTTCAACAACGCCGGACCTACCATATCCGATGGGGCCGTTTATATCTTTACAAAGGCATTGGCAATGGGCGAACCCTGCGTCATTAACTGTAGCCTCGGTTCAGAAATGGGTTCGCACGATGGGAGCGATCTGCAGACCCAGATTATTGACAGTTTGCTTGATCAGCATGCAGGAAGGGCTTTTGTTGCTGCCACCGGCAACAGCGGCAATATTCCCTATCACCTCACCAACACACTTAGCGCTGATTCTTCATTTACCTGGATGCGGTTTAACAGCACAGATAGTGCAAACGGAACCAATGCCATGGATGTTCAGATTTTTGGAGACACGACCGATATGAAGAACATCCAGTTTGCCCTGGCTGCAGACCAGCAAAGCCCAACGTATGCGTTGCGCGGGCGGCTCAACTTCAGGTCTCTGCCGAATCAGCTGGGTGTTGTGGTAAACGATACGATTTGGTACAACGGAAAAAGGGTTGCCCTTGTTCAATCTATTGAAGAACTCGTCGGGGCTGTTTATTCCATTGAATATTATGTCACCCCCGATTCTACCTATTACAACTACCGCGTTATCAGTAACGGAACGGGCAAGTTCGATGCCTGGTGTTTCCAGTTTCTCGCTTCTCCGCCTCCGAACGCTGCGGTCTATCCGCCAACAAGCATATACAAGGCATCCGATTTCGATGAAACAATCGAAACCAGTTTTCAATGTTCACAGCACGTGATCAGCGTAGCCAATTATGTAAACAAAAACTGTTTTACTGCTGAAGATGATACCGTGTTTTGCGATACCAATGCCCGGTTCGCGCCCCGGAGGTTAGCCCCCTCCTCGGGTCACGGCCCGAACCGTCTGGATCAGCAAAAACCCGACATCGCGGCTACGGGCGACTATGTTTTTTCCTGTATGGTCATGGCGCAGAAACAATGGTTTTCGCCCGAAACACAGATTGCTTTTGGCGGCATGCATATTGTTGGAGGAGGAACTTCACAGGCTTCGCCGGTCATTACCGGGATCTCGGCCCTGCTGCTGCAACAAAACCCTGGGTGGACGTGGCTTCAGGTAAAGAACGCCGTCACCTGTGGGGCCAAGTCAGATATTTATACGGGCACCTCCCTGCCCGATTACAAATGGGGATATGGAAAAGCCGATGCTTTTCATTCGCTCACAGGTTGTTCTCCCACGCTTGCAAACGGAGCCTCACCCTCATCCGGCACAATGAATATCTGGCCAAACCCATTTACACAGGTAGCCACGGTTTCATTCACCGCCCTTTCGGCCACATCGACCCTACTCATTACCGATGTATTGGGCAGGGAAATAAACCGTCAGCTGATCAAAGAAGGCACAAAGTCAATAACTTTGTCTCGCGATGGAATGATAGACGGGATCTATCTCGTCACCCTTCAGCAGCCCGGCAAACCTGCCGAGACCCGTAAGCTCGCAATACATTGAAATGGAAAAATTCACACACGCTGCCGGCAAGCTGGCAATATTTACCGGGGCGCTCTCTTTGTTGTTAACGCTGGCCTTTCTCATCAGACATCTGCCCCTGCTGGTACTCTTTTCTGTACTCTCCGGTCTGCTCGGTTTTATCACCTCCAACGTCTTTATCTTCCTCAACATGCGGTATCAGGTAAGCGAAAAGAAGTTGAACCCCGGAACAATCGGCATCCTGCTCAGTTCAGCTCCTATCCTGCTTATGTTGATCGTTAAAGTCCTTCACCGATCATGAGTGTAACTAGAAGTCCGGTTAAAAATTACTTATCGCTCATCAAATTCAGCCATACCGTCTTCGCCTTGCCTTTTGCGATGATCGGCTTCTTTCTGGGATTGAGGATGACGACGGCTCAGTTTTCGGTGCTGCTCCTGGTTGAAGTTATCGGATGTATGGTCTTTGCCCGGAGTGCGGCAATGGCTTTTAACCGGTATATCGACAGACGGTTTGATGCTGCAAATCCCCGTACAGCTGTTAGAGAGATACCTGCCGGCATCATCTCCTCCCGAAACGCGCTGATCTTTGTGATCCTGAACTGTGTTTTATTTGTAGCTATCACCTGGTTCATCAATCCGGTATGTTTCTGGCTTTCTCCTGTCGCGTTGGTGATTATCCTGGGTTACAGTCTCACCAAGCGGTTTACCGCATTCTGCCACCTTGTACTGGGGGTAGGGCTTTCACTGGCTCCTATCGGGGCATTCCTGGCCGTCACCGGTAAGTTTAACCTGTTGCCGTTGCTCTACTCTTTTACTGTACTTTTCTGGGTCAGCGGTTTTGACATGATATATGCCCTACAGGATGAAGCCTTCGACCGCAGCCAGAACCTGCGTTCGATGCCGGTCTGGCTCGGGCTACGTGGAAGCCTGTTTCTTTCGGCGCTCTCTCATCTTATTGCTGCGGGTCTGGTAATCCTGGCAGGTTATCTTGCTCATTTCGGCAGCTGGTACTGGACCGGCGCCGGTTTGTTCATTGCCCTGCTCATCTATCAGCACCGCCTCGTCAAACCCGACGACCTGAGCAAGGTGAATCTGGCCTTCATGACCACCAACGGAATAGCCAGCCTTTTGTTCGCTTTTTTTGTCATTCTGGAGCTCGTTCAACGCGCGTAGACGAACGTCGTTATTTCTTTCAGGCTAAAAACCAACCTTGCCCATAACATACTGACAAACAATATCTTTCATTAAATAATCAGCGTGAATTAATCTTCTCCTGTTCCCCAAAAATATACGAACAAATGTCAGGGGTTTACTATTTAGATTACTTTTGTTCTACTCGAAGCAATCTAACATTTCACTAACTCTCCTACCATGGGAACTAACCTACTCAGCAAAACCCGATTTGCCTTGATTTCACGTTGTTGTGCGATCCTTGCAGCCATCATCCTGACTACCTCTGCCATCAAGGCGGATGCACGGATGAATGATCTCGCCCTGGTTTTACCACCCGACAGTGCGCAGTGCGCGAGTCTTTCGGCATCGGTAAGCCATATCAACACGTCGTCTGCCGGAAATTGCAACGGATCAGCAGTAGCTACGGTTCTGGGAGGCGTCAGACCCTATTCCTATCACTGGAGTAATGGGCCTCTGACGACCAATGTTACCCTGCTCTGCCCTGGGAACTATAACTTTACCGTGACCGACAGCATAGGCTGTCAGAAAACGGTTGGAGTAACCATCCTGCTTGATACCACGGCAAACCGTTGTGCCAATTCTACCCTTACTGCCACGGTTGGCCACAACAATATCAGCTCCAACGGAGCCTGTAACGGAAGTGTAAGCGCTAACGTCTCTGGAGGAACTGCACCTTATATGTATAGCTGGTCGCCCGGTGGATTTACTTCGGCATCCGTTTTCAGCCTGTGTGCCGGAAGTTATACGATTCATGTTACCGATAATAACGGATGTACAAAATCAGCCATTTCGGTGATTCCTGTTGATACAGCCGGTGGAAATCCCTGCGCCAATTCAACCCTGGCCATTTCGCTGAGCCATGTAAATACTGCTTCTGCAGGTCAGTGTACCGGTTCGGCCACAGGGGCAGTGAGTGGAGGTGTTAGTCCGTACAACTACCGCTGGTCGCCTGGAACCGACTCTGTTTCCAGCTATGGTAATCTTTGCGTGGGCACCTACTCGCTTGTGGTGACCGATCATATTGGTTGTCAGAAAACAGCGTTTGTTTCGATTGCCGTTGATTCTGTTAACCCCTGCGCCAACTCCACGCTTGCAATCACTTTCAGTTCTAATCCTTCGACTAACGGATCCTGCAACGGTTCTGCAAACTCAGCCATCACAGGTGGCACTCCTCCTTATAGCTATCATTGGAACAACAATGCAACGACACAATCGCTCAGTGGTCTGTGTGCCGCTTCCTACTCGCTTACCGTATCAGATGCCAATGGTTGTCAGAAGCTGGCATCCGTTCAGATTCAGAACGACTCGGTTACCAATCCTTGCGCCAACACAACCCTGGTAACTACACTCAGCCATGTAAATACTACTGCCCAGGGGCAGTGCAACGGTTCTGCATCGGCAGCCATCTCAGGAGGTGTTGCCCCTTACCTGTACAGCTGGTCGCCGGGTGGAGCCACAACATTGTCGGTTCCAAATCTTTGTACCGGTATCTATACCTTTTCTGTAAAAGACCTGAATGGTTGTATCAAAACCGCTTCGGCCACCATCCTTGCCGATTCGGCCGGCAATCCTTGCTTCAACACAACGCTTTCAGCAACGATCACCCCTACCAATGTAACCGCACCAGGCTCCTGCAACGGAGTTGCCACAGCGCTGGTAACAGGCGGGGTCACGCCTTACAACTACCGTTGGTCGCCAGTTCCCGATTCGGCTTCGGTTGCCAGCGGTCTGTGTACAGGTAGCTATACGCTTACCGTTACCGATCACAATGGTTGTACACACACGGCTATTACCGCCATCGGAACCGATTCGGCATCGGGCCCTTGTGCCAACACCACACTCGCTGCTACCCTTAGCCATATCAATGCAGCCACCAATGTAAACTGCAACGGATCGGCCACAGCAGTTGCAACGGGAGGAGTAAGACCATACCGCTACGCCTGGTCGCCCTCGGGTTCAACTTCATCGTCAGCCAGCAGTCTTTGCGCGGGCACGGTGAATCTGAACATTACCGACAGTATTGGTTGTGTAAAATCATTCACTGTCGTTATTTCTGCCGACAGCAGCTCGGGCAACCCCTGCGCCAATTCAACACTTGCGGCCAACATGACCACCAACAACACAAGCGCTGTTGGTTTGTGCAACGGAAGCGCAGCATCGTCGGTAACAGGCGGTACACCCCCTTACCGTTACCGCTGGACCCCGACAAATGATTCAACCTCTTTTGCCAATGCACTCTGTGCCGGAACATATTCTCTTACGGTTACAGATCTGAATGGTTGTCAGAAAACAGTTTTCACCACGGTTAATGCCGACACTACGGCCAACCCGTGTGCAAATTCAACGCTTGCTGCCACAATCAGTCATATCAACGCCACAACCGGTGCATCCTGTAACGGATCTGCCAGTGCGGCAGTAAGCGGAGGTGTTACACCGTATATCTTCAGCTGGTCGGCTGGGGCCGCTTCTACTTCATCGGTATCAAACCTCTGTGCAGGAACATATACCTTGAATGTAGCCGACCACGCAGGTTGTATCAAAGCCTATGTAGTTACCATTGCTGCCGATTCGGCCGCTAATCCATGCGCCAATTCAAACCTTGCCGCTACGGTTTCGACTGTAAATACAACGGCTCCCGGTCAGTGCAATGGTTCGGCCATGGCTGCTGTCAGCGGAGGCGTTTCTCCGTATCTCTACAGCTGGACGCCGGGTTCGGCTAACACCTTGTCGATCCTGAGTCTGTGTACAGGCAGCTATACCTTTACCGTAACCGATAATATCGGTTGTGTAAAAACAGCTACAGCCAACATTGCTGCCGATTCAGCAGGCAACCCTTGTTTCAACTCTACACTTGCTGCTACACTCAGCACCATCAACGTAAGCTCTGCCGGACTGTGTAACGGAAGCGCCAATGCTGTAGTATCGGGTGGAACACCTGGATATCGTTACCACTGGGTTCCCGTTAATGATTCTACCTCAAATGCCAGCTTACTTTGTGCAGGCACATACACCCTTACCGTTACTGATGCCAACGGTTGTCAGAAATCAGTGGTAGCTACAATCACTACCCCTGCCAATCCTTGCGCCAATACAACCCTTGCTGCTACCGTGTCTGTTGTAAATGCAACGTCTGCCGGTTTATGCAATGGTTCGGCTACATCGGCTGTGAGCGGTGGCACCGGCTCGTATACTTACAGCTGGAGCAATGCGGCCACTACACCAACCATCACCAATGTCTGTGCAGGAACGCTCCTCTTCAGCGTAACCGATGCAAACGGGTGTATCAAATCAACCAATGCAACGATTGGAACCGATTCAACCTCGAATCCTTGTGCCAACTCCAGCCTCGCAGCTACAGTTAATGCAGTGAACGTAAGCGCGGCCGGACAATGCAACGGAAGCGCCACAGCTGCAATCACCGGTGGTGTTGCTCCTTATAGGTTTGTATGGAACCCCGTTCATGACTCTACATCCACAGCCGGCAGTCTGTGTGCAGGTACCTATACACTCACCGTGACCGATGCAAACGGCTGTACCAAATCGGTCATCGCAGTGGTCAAAACCGATTCAACTTCGAATCCTTGCGCCAACTCAACACTTGCTGCTACAGTAAGCAGTGTGAACGTAACCGCAGCCGGACAATGCAACGGAAGCGCCACAGCTGCCATCACCGGTGGTGTTGCTCCTTATCGGTTTGTATGGAACCCCGTTCATGACTCTACATCAACTGCCGGCAGTCTGTGTGCAGGTACCTATACACTCACCGTAACCGATGCAAACGGCTGTACCAAATCGGCCTTTGCAACCATAGGAACCGATTCAACCTCGAATCCTTGCGCCAACTCAACCCTTGCAGCTAACCTAAGCACAGTAAACGTAAGTGCAGCAGGACAATGCAACGGAAGCGCCAACGCAGCTATTGCCGGTGGTGTTGCTCCTTACCGATTTGCATGGACACCCCTTCATGACTCCACATCAACTATCAGCGGTCTGTGTGTCGGTACCTATACACTTACCGTGACCGATCAGAACGGTTGTCAGAAAACAGCGGTGGCCACAATCACTGCCCCTGCAAACCCTTGTGCAGGCGTAAATCTGATAGCAAGCGTTTCGACAGTAAATGTTACGGCTGCAGGTTTGTGTAACGGTTCGGCTGCCTCGGCTGTTACTGGCGGCGCTGCCCCTTACGCCTATAGCTGGAACAATGCAGCTACCACATCATCAATAACCGGGCTCTGCGCCGGAACATTCACACTTCAGATAACCGATGCAAACGGGTGTACCAATTCGGCCAACGCAACGGTTGGAACCGATTCGACCTCGAACCCTTGCGCCAACTCAACCCTTGCAGTTACCGCAAGTTCGGTGAATGTAACGGCTGTCGGAAACTGTAACGGAAGCGCTTCTTCAGCTGTAACAGGCGGTATTGCCCCTTATAGCTACCAGTGGACCAATGCAGCTACAACACAATCAGTAAGCGGTCTGTGTGCCGGAGCCATTTCGGTTACTGTTACCGATGCCAATGGTTGTATCAAAACAGCCGGTACTACGGTTGGTTCTGACACAACGGTCATCAACTGTTCATCGCTTGGCTTGTTGGTCAGTCACCTCAATGCTTCCACTGCATCTTCCTGTAACGGAAGCGCCTCTACGATCGTGAACGGTGGACGGGCACCTTACCGGTATATGTGGAGCGATGGAGCTACCAGCGCCTCGGTGAGCGCACTGTGTACCGGTAACTACACGGTTACGGTGACCGATTCGAACAACTGTACAAAGAATGCAACTACGCTTGTACAGATCGACAGCTCCTGTACCGGGTTTGCTGTAACCATTTCGGGAGCAACAACCTTGCAGACGTGTAACGGTCAGGCCGTATCGCACGTAACCGGCGGAACAGCGCCATACCACTATAGCTGGAGCAATTATTACAACACACCATCGATCGTGAACATCTGTCCCGGCACCTACGATGTATCGGTAACCGATATCCGTGGTTGCGGAGCAGTAGCAAGTGCGGTGTTCCTGGCCGATACCCTGGTGGCCCCTATTCCGCTGAACATCTTCATCAGCACCACCGATGCAGGTTCTGCCACCAATTGCAGCGGAACAGCTGCGCTGACAGTTACCGGCGGAAAAGCCCCATTCACCTACTTCTACTCTACCGGAGCCACAACGGCCAGCACCAATTCATTGTGCCCGGGCTTCTACTCGGCCTGTGTGAAGGATGCCAACGGAGCGATGGATTCAATCCGTTTTGTGATCTCGGCCGCAGCAGCAGTGTTTATCGACACGGTGCATACTACCTTGTCTGACTCATCGGTGGTTGCTACCGTACAATCGAGCGCAACAACCAATTGCGGCATTGACTACTCATCGGTTGATTCGGTAAAAATCGGAAGCTTCAGCCAGGTTGCGCTGGATTCGATAGCCGTAGTATGGAACATCTACTCCTCGGTAAACCCAACCGTTCAGGTGACGGAGGATTATGCCATCGGAGGAGATGGGGTTTACACTGTGATCTTCATGCTCTACTGTAATGCCAGTCACTCCCGCGCCACAGGCGGATCAGGCTTTATCAAGGCTGTTGGCCAGGTAGATGTAAATCCATCGCCAACAGGCATCAGCACGTATATGGCCAAAAACACGTCGGTCTATCCGGTTCCATTCAAGGATCAGTTGACCGTGAATATTGGAGCTTCAGGCCGTCGCACCATTTATGTGTATGATCTGTGCGGAAAACAAGTGATCAGCGCAACTCCGGTTTATGATGCCGGCCTCTATACGCTGAA
>JABDAO010000046.1 GCA_013289095.1 Bacteroidota bacterium
TTGATACGTCAAGCGGGCTACTCCCCAACTTTTGATGTTGCCCCTGCACCCTCCCTTCGGCAGACTCCTGGTTATTGCAGCCATGAACAAGTGCAGCCTCTTCTTCGCCTTCAACAGGTTCCACAGAACCTTTCGCAGGTTCGGTGGAACCTTTCAGGGGCACCGTGGAGCCTTTCTCACTCACGAGGCAACGTTGAACAGGTTGTAAAGATCTACTGACAAGGATGTTCTGGAATTTACAGCAATGAAATATTCGCCGGTGCATTTCATCCCAAATCGCCTAAAAATCCTAATTTTGCACCTGTTTAAACCCACTTTATGGCCAAATTCCACACACTCCAGGTTGCAGAAGTACGACGCGAAACAGCTGATTGCGTATCGGTAAGCTTTGATGTTCCAGCCCAGCTCAAGGCTGAGTATCAATACATTCAGGGGCAGTACCTGACCCTGAAACTGGTCGTGAACGGAGAGGAGCTTCGTCGTTCGTATTCATTATGCAGCAGTCCTGTGGCGGATAGCGAGTGGCGCATAGCCATTAAAAAGGTAAAAGACGGGAAAGGATCGAGGTTTATCAACGATACACTCAAAGCTGGCGACAAGATAGAGGTGATGACCCCTATGGGCAATTTCTATACTCCGTTGAATGCTTCGAACAAAAAGAATTACGTGCTTTTTGCCGGTGGCAGCGGTATTACGCCCATGCTTTCCATCATCAAAACCATCCTCCAGACCGAACCCAGCAGCACCCTGCAGTTGTTTTACGGCAACCGCGATGAGGCTTCGGCCATTTTCAAGAACGTGATCGATCAGCTGGTTGCATCCAACCCGTTGAGGTTGCAGGTCGTCCATGTGATGGAAGAGCCGTCTAACGGTTCTGAAGAGCTTTACCGGGGGATGCTCACCAGGGAAAAAACAACCGATCTGCTCCACAAACACCTCAATCAAAAAAGGTGATAACGAGTACTTTATATGCGGCCCCGGCCCGATGATGGAAAATGTAAAAGCATCGCTTCTGGCATTGAAGGTGGATGAGAAGCGATTACACATCGAATATTTTACGGCTGTGCTCGAAGCCGTGAATAAGGCAGAGACGCAAAACACCCCAGGTTCTTCCACCATGAGCAAGGTTACCGTGATCATGGATGGAAAGGAAACCGAGTTCGATCTGGCCGAAAAAGGACAAGTAATCCTCGATGCTGCGCTCGACGAAGGGGTGGATGTGCCCTATGCCTGTAAGGGAGCCGTATGTTGTACGTGCAGAGCCAAATTGGTTGAAGGCAAGGTAAAAATGGATAACAATTACGCGCTGACCGATGGGGAGGTAAAAGAAGGGTATATCCTTACTTGCCAGTCGCACCCCCTCACCCCAAAGGTGGTAGTGAATTATGATTGTTGATAAGGCTGCCTGAAGCGGCGCTAAACCTGCTTCAGAATCTGGGGTCAAATAGTTGTTCGAACTTGACCTAATCTTTGTGCCATGAAAAATAAAATTGCCTCCCTCGGTGTATCTGGGATCCTCCTTACACTGCTGGTTTCATCCTGCAACAGGAATTCAGAAAACCAGAATACGCAGAACTATTTCATCCCCGTTTCGCTAACGGTAAAAGCCTATGGTTTCTTTCAACCCGGCACCTACTGGATTTATCAGGACAGCGCCAGTCATGCGCTCGACAGCGAGTATGTGGTGTCGGCAAGCCAGGGATCAACCAGTATCTCCCAGAACCAGAACATGGGGTATACCGGCACCTTTGGCTGGTTAAAGGAACAGTGGATGGGCTCACGCCAGGGACAGGTAAACAACCTGTATGTAGACATGACGCAAAGCATGAACGGCCCCTGTGTGCTTTGGATGGATGAGCATATAGCCGGAGTTTATAAAGGGCAGAATATATTGATGTCGGATAATTGGGTGCCGGGGTATGTTATTTATCCTTCTACAGAGCCCAATGGGTATCTTGAATTCATGCGCAGCCTCGACACCGTTAAAGTGCTCAGCAAAGCGTACCCTGCAGTGATTCAGTACTATGAACGTCAGAACTCGGTGTTTCAATACAACCGCACCAATATCTATCTTGCTAAAAATGTAGGCATCATCCGCAAAGAACTGCTTGATTCAGTCAAAGTCTGGAACCTGATCAGGTCGCATATCGTACAGTAAGAAAGAGAAACAGAAAGAGAGGGATTCTCTTTTTGTTTCTCTTTCTCTTTCTCTTTCTCTTTCTCTTTCTCTTTCCTCTTTCCGTTTTTACTTCATGCACACAATCCTTCTGGAGATTGTCTGAGTTCCCACAGTCATGCGCAAGGTGTAGACGCCTTCGGGGAGCTGACAGGAGGCTGTGTCTAGCTGATAGGTATGGGCGCCTGGATCCTGGCTGGGCCTTACCACCGACAGAACACGTTCGCCGAGTATGTCAAAGATCTCGATTACCACATCCGATGTTTCATACACTGAATAACTGATGTTGAGCTCGTCTTTAAACGGGTTCGGGCTCAGTACCAGATTTGTGCTGGCAGCAGGTTTTGAAACCGGAACGGCTGTAACAAGCACGGAGTCGGGATGGATATGCACCGAGTCGACCTGATAGTCAAGATTCATATACGATTGGTTGCCGGTGATGGTACGCACATAGGTCGAAACCATAGTCAGACCGGGAATATCCACCACAATCTGGTAGGAGCCAGGAGCAACATTTGTGAAATGATAGGAACCATCAGCGCCGGTAGTGGTTTGCGACACCATGATGCTTCCCGGATGCTGTTCGAGGTTTACATCCAGGCCTGGTACCGGGTCTCCATCAAGCAGGATGCCGGGGTTTGTATTGAATGCCAGACGGGCTACAAAACCTGAATCCTGTAAGACGATACCGGAGAAGGAACCGCCGCCGGTGGTAGGCAGAAGTTCGAACATGGTAATATTGGCAGTATCAGCCGATGCGCAAGGGGCGGCGATGACGGTGGCGCTGTCCCAATCGGTTGTATGCTTGCTGTATGATTTATCCACATTGGGATAAGTCGATTTGCTTGCAATGGCATAAACCAGGTAGTTGCCCGACAATTGACCGGTAAAGGTATACCGTCCGTTGCTGATCGCAACGCTGTCTATCACTGGCTGGCGCTGATGGAGACCGTTGAACCGGACCAGGTATGCCCAGCCACTGTTGATAGCTCCCGATAGCGGTGCAGTTACCGTACCTGTAATCACGGGCGAAGAAGCCTGGGTGAGGGTGGCATTTGCAAGCGAAGTACAACCGTTTGCATCGTTTATCTGACAGGTATATGACCCTGCACAAAGACCGGTAAGCGAGGCTGCGCTCAGGCCTCCGGGAGACCAGGAATAGGTATAGGCGCCTGTTCCTCCTGTGCCGTGAGCTGCTACCGAACCGTTACATCCGGTGCAGGTGGCATTTGTGTCGGTCAGGCTTGTGAAAAGAACCGAAGCCGGCTGTGTGAGGGTAAAAATCTGGCTGATGACACACGCATGGGCATCGGTGATGGTACAGGTAAAACTTCCCGAGGTCAGACCGTTTGCGGTAGCAAGAGTTCCGCCAGTGGGAGCCCAGCTATAGGTATAACCCGTCGTGCCGCCTGTAACGGTTGCTGTCGCAGCGCCTGTTGCAGCCCCGGTGCAAAGCAGATTGGTTTGGGAGGGAGTCACCGCAAGTGCATTGGGTTGAGTGAGGGTAACTGTTTGTGTATTGGTACAAGCGTTTGCATCGGTCACCAGACACGTGTATGTTCCGAAAGCAAGTCCTGAAACAGAGGCTGTGCCTTGCCCGGTGGTAATGGAAGCAGTGGAGTTCCAGTTATACGTATAGGTTCCGGTACCTCCGGTTACGTTAACCGACACGCTTCCGTTTCCTGAAGCATTACACGAAAGATTGGTTGATGTGGGAGTGATGACAAGCGCAGCAGGCGAAGTAATGGTATATGTTTGAGCCAGGGAGCAGGCGCTTGCATCTGTTACAGCGCAGGTATACGTTCCGGCTGCCAGATTCACGGCTGTTGGGGCTGTTCCTCCCGAAGGAGCCCAGGCATAGGTATAGGTACCGGTGCCTCCGCTGACACTGGCATTAGCCGATCCTGCCGAATTCCCAAAACACTTGTCGTTGCTTTGCCCCGGTGTGATGACAAGGGCTGTAGGGGCGGTGATAGTATAGGTTTGGGCGAGTGAACAGGCGTTTGCATCTTGTATGCTACAGGTATACGTTCCGGCTGTCAATGCAGAAGCAGTGGCTGCAGTTCCTCCCGAAGGCGTCCAGTTATAAGTATAAGCTACCGTTCCTCCCGATACGGTGGCACTAGCCGAACCCGTAGCTGCACCGGTACACACTAAATTTGTTTGTGTGGGTGTTACGGCGAGGGCAGCCGGTTCTGAAACACTTAGCGTCTGCGACGATGAGCAGGCATTGGCATCCTGCACAAGGCACGTGTAAGTGCCGGCAGTGAGGCCGGTGACAGATGCTGTACCTTGTCCGGCTCCAATAGAACCGTTAGGCGACCAGGAGTAGGTATAGTTTCCTGAACCGCCTGTTACATTGGCTGTTGCAGATCCGTCAGAACCTCCGCTGCATAACACATTGTTCAATGAAACCGTGAAACTGAGCGTGGCAGGGGTTGTGATGGTATAGGTTTGAAGCAGCGTGCAACCAAGGGTATCGGTGATGGTACAGGTATAAGTGCCGGCGCTCAAGGCCTGGGCTATTGATGTTGAGCCACCCACGGGGGCCCAGTAGTAGAAATATCCCCCCGTGCCGGGAGTCCCTCCGCTTACGGATGCCGTGGCCGAGCCGGTTGAAGATCCGTTGCAAAGTATATTGGTTTGTGAAGGAGTATTGACGAGCGCCGTGGGAGCTGTCAGTGTATAGTTGACAGCCAGGGTACATCCATTTGCATCTTTGATGTTGCAGGTATAGGCTCCAGCCGGAAGACCGGTTGCAACCGAATCTGTGCCTCCTGTTGGAGCCCAGGAATAGGTATAAAGCGGTGTGCCACCAACAACTAGCGCGGTAGCCCAGCCGTTGGAAGCCCCGTTACAAAGCAAATTCTGTTGCGGTTCAGGGATCAGCTGCACCAGGGCATTCGGCTGGGTGATGGTAATGGCGGTTGACTGGGAGCAGCCATTTGCATCTTTAACGGAACAGGTATAGGTTCCCGCACTGAGGTTCGATGCAACCGATGCGGTTCCTCCCGACGGTGTCCAGCTGTAGGTATAGGCCCCTGTGCCTCCTGTGACGGTAACGGTAGCAGAGCCTGTTGACGAGCCGCTGCAGGAAACGTTGGTTTGTATGAAACTCATGACGATGGCTGGAGGAGCAAAAATGGTATCGTGTACTGCCAGCGTACAACCCTTTGCGTCGGTCACGTTGCATAGATAATGTGTGGCAGGCAGCACCGATGCCGAAGCGCCGGTTCCACCCAGCGGGCTCCAGCTATAGGTATATGGGCCCGTACCCCCCGAGACATTGGCCGTGACCGTTCCTGTCTGTCCTCCGGCACATGTTTCATTGGTATGGGCAGGCGCGCTGGCAAGTGCGGCCGGTTGTGTGATGGTATAGGTGGCAGCAAGCGAGCAGGCATGTGCATCTGTGAGCGTACAGGTATAGGCGCCTATTGCAAGACCAGCAAGCGTTGCGTTGGCAGATGAAGTTGGAGACCAGCTATAGGTATATGGACTCGTTCCTCCGCTTCCCGAAGCTGTGGCCGAACCAGAGCTTCCTCCAAAACAGGCTGCGTTGAAATGGTTTGGCGTATTTGCCAGGGCCAGCGGCGAGGAGATGACATACAGCTGTGTGCTCGGTGTTGGTGAACAACCATTTGCATCTTTCAGCGTAAGGGTGTATGAACCGGGAGCCAGGTTCGAAATGCCGGAAGTCGTGTTTCCTGAAGGATTCCACGAATAGGTATACGCACCGGTGCCGCCTGTAGGAACGGTCTGTGCTGAACCGATGCTTTGTCCTGCACAGGCGTTGTTGACCTGGCTTGGGTTTACCAGCAATGCTGTGGGTTGAGAGATGACAACGGTCTGAATGGCCGTACAGTTAGACGCATCATGGATGGTGCATGAGTAGTTTCCGGCGCAAAGGGCAGAGGCTGTGGCCGCTGTTCCCCCGCTCGGAGCCCAGCTATAGGTATAGGGAGGATTGCCCCCGGCTGCCGCGATGGTCGACGCCCCGGTACAGACACCGTTACAGGTTAAATTGGTAGTTGACACAACAGAACTGGTAGGCGCTCCGCTTGAAGTAATGTTTACGATGGTAAGCAATTGACATACATTGGCATCTACTACATACGAGGTATATGTTCCGGCCGCCATGCTGCTTGCCGTAGCCGTAGCCTGGCCGTTGCCTGGTGTCGGGTTCCAGGAATAGGCATAACCACCGGCGCCACCGCTCGGGGTTACTGTCGCCGTTCCGGTGGAAGTGCCGCAACCGGTTTGAGTTGAGCTCGGGGTGACAACCAATGCAGTTGGCTGCGTAAGTGTAACGCTGCTGGATGCCGTACAACCGTTTGCATCGGTAATCGTACATCCGTAAATTCCGGCGGCGAGTGATGAAGCTGTAGCGGCAGTACCGCCCGAGGGAGACCATGCGTACGTATACGGAGTTGTGCCCCCCGTAACGGTGACAGTGGCTGAACCCGTCGAAGCTCCGTTACATTTTACATTGGTCTGTGCCGCAGTAGAGGTCAGGGTTGCAGGTTGTGTAATGGTGGAGGTTGAAGAGCCTGTACATCCAAAATTGTCTGTCAGGAAACACGTAAACGTCCCGGGCGCCAGACCTGTGGCGGTTGTTGTTCCCTGCCCGCCAGTAGGTGCAGGCGACCATGAATACGTGTACGTACCCCCACCTCCATGTGCAGAGACGACAACCGAACCGTTTGCAGAGCCATTACAGCTCACATTCGTAACTACGGTGGTGCCCGTAACCTGAGTCGGAGAGGTAATCGAAACGCTCTGGCTGGTAGTACATCCCTTTGAATCGGTTGCAAGAAGCGTATAGGATCCTATCGGAAGGGCAGAAGCGGTAGCTGTTCCCTGTCCTGAGCCTATAGAGCCGCTTGGGGTCCAGGAATAGGTAAATGGAGCCGTTCCGTTGGTGACGTGCACTGAGATGGCTGCGGTAGCCTGTCCGAAACAGTTTTCATTGGTCTGGGAAACGATGGCAGAAGTAGGAAGTGAAGTGTTCGAAACCACCGTGGTAAACGATTTGACACAACCTGAGTGATCGGTAATTGAAAGCGTATACGTGGAGGCAGCCAGACCGGTGGCGCTCAGCGTACCTTGTCCCCCGCCGATTGATCCGGCCGGTGTCCAGGAATAGGTATAAGGCGAAACACCTCCGGTGGCTGTGGAGCCCGTGGCTGTGCCATTGGCAGGTGTACAGGCCGATGCCACGCTCGAAGTGGAAGTAGTGATTGCGGCAGGTTGGGTAAGGGTATACGTTTTTGTGATCACACAATTATTTGAATCAGAGGCCGTGCAGGTAAAGGTTCCGGCAGCCAGACCGGAAGCGGTTGCAGCCGACCCGCCAGAAGGAAGCCAGCTGTAATTATATCCTGAACCGGGCGTTCCTCCCGAAACCGTGATCGTAGCTGTTCCGGTGGAAACCCCGTTACAGGCTAGGTTTGTCTGGGAGGTAGTGGCTGAAAGAACGGTTGGTTGGGTGATGGTAAAAATAGAGTTTGCGGTACATCCATGAGCATCGGTCACGGAACAAGTATAGGAGGCAGGGGCCAATGCGGTGGCAGTTGCAGCCGATCCTCCCGAAGGAGACCAGACGTATGTGTATGTTGTCGTTCCGCCCGATACGGTGGCCGTAGCTATTCCATTGGCCGCACCGTTACAGGTTACATTGGTCTTGCCGGAAGCGATTGCAAGTGCTGCCGGCTGTGTAACCGTAAAGCTTTGTGTCTTCACACATCCATTGGCATCTTTAACGGTGCAGGTATAGTTTTGTGCGCTCAGCGCCGAAGCTGTGGCAGCGGTTCCTCCACTGGGCGCCCAGGAGTATGTATATGCCGTCACCCCGCCCGTTACGGTAACCTTTGCAGAGCCTGTGGCGCCCCCGTTACAACTCACATTGGTCTGCGTGGGGGTTGTTACAATGGCCGCGGGTTCGGTGATGTTAAGCGTAAGTGGAAATGCACATCCGTTTGCATCTTTGATGGTGCAGGTATAATTGTTCGCAGTAAGACCCGAAGCGATTGCCGTGTTACCGCCCGAGGGGCTCCAGGAATAGGTATAAGGGGCTGTTCCTCCGCTTGGGTTTCCGACAGATGCCATACCCGTGGCAGCCCCGTAGCAGAGCACATTGGTTTGCCCTCCGGTATAATCATAGATAGACGAAGTGGGCTGGGTGATCGTAAACGTATGCGTGGCAGTACAATTTTTAGAATCATGAATGGTACAGGTAAATGTTCCGGCAGCCAGGCTCGAAGCTGTGGCAGCGGTTCCACCCGATGGGGTCCAGGAATAAGTATAGGCCGTCGTTCCGCCCAATACCGTTGCCGTGGCTGATCCTGTACTTCCTCCAAAACACAAGTCGTTTACCTGACTGGCTGCGATGGAAGGGGGAGGGTTTATCGTATAAACATGGGCAAGCGTACATGCGTTGGCGTCTTTTACGGTGCAGGTATACGTCCCGGCTGCGAGTGCACTGGCGGTGGAAGCCGTTCCACCCGAAGGGGTCCAGGAATAGGTGATGGCCCCGGTTCCACCTGTCACCGTGGCTATTGCAGTGCCGGTTGCCCCGCCGGCGCAGGCTACGTTGGTTTGAGCAGGGGTGTTAACAAGAATGGCAGGTTGGGTGATGGTGACAAAACCCTGGACCGAGTTTGAAGCGGCATCGGTCACCGTGAGCGTATAGGATGCACCACACATCGAAGACGCAGAGAGTGTCCCCTGTCCATTGCCAGGTGCGGGCGACCAGGAGTAGGTGAGCGGGGCCACACCACCCGTTACCGTTGCGGCTGCCGTACCTGTACACGACGAACCACAGGTACAATTCGTAGAACCGGTCATGGTCACAACCGGAGCCTGGGCAAATCCGGAACCGGCAACAAAGGCAAGGAACAGGGATATACATATCCGGGAGGAAATTTTCATCATGAGGAGGCAGTTTTTGGAGTAGTGAGCTGGATTACTTCAAATGTAATATTTTTTCAAAGTCTTCGGCATTTAATCCCGACTAAATTGTGTATTATTTTACGGGAACAGGCTAAAAATGAGAAACGGGGTTATTATTATGATAAAATATCAATGGGGAAAGAAAATGCAATCATATGTCAGACGACGAAAGAGGGCATCGAGGCTTACAAAAACAATCTTACATTTGCGGGACAAGCCAGACTTTTGCTCATTTTTTGTCTTCTCCTGCTTCACCCAAACGTGAAAACCCTGACCTAAATGATGCTCCTCTTGCTTTCCAACAAATGGATCCACTATGAAGGTCAATATCATTGGTGCCGGGATTTCGGGTTTGACTGCCGGATGTTACCTGCAAATGAATGGCTATCAGACAGAAATTTTTGAGAAACATGCTATCCCGGGCGGTTTATGTACCAGTTGGAAAAAGGGTGAATATACCATCGATGGTTGCGTACACTGGATCCTGGGTTCGGATAAGGGAAGTTCGTTTTACAAGATGTGGTCGGAACTGCTGGATATGTCGGCAATACCCTTCAAAAATCATACAGAGCGTCTTGAGCTGGAGGTAGAGAACACGAGGGATAAATACGGGAGTAATATCTTTCACCTCTACACCGATCTCAACCGGTTGCAGGAATATCTGATTGATCTGGCCCCCGAAGACTCCGCTGCCATAAAAAGCTTTATTCACCCCATGCGTATCATGCAGAAATTCGATCTGCCCCCGGTGATGGATGATCTTCCATTGATCCCCTCCCTGATACAAGGCATGAAGATGTCGCGTTATCTGGAATTTTTGTACTGGTTTCTGAAACTGAAAAAACAGACCAATTTTACCTTTGCCGCCACGCTTAAAAACCCTTTTCTCAAAGAAAGTTTTCAGTTGCTCTACGATGGCGAAGAGGTGAACATGATGATCCTCACCATGCCTCTTTCCAGTTTCGACAAAAAGAGCGCAGGTTACCCCATCGGCGGTTCCTTGAGTTTTGCCAAACGCATCGAACAAGCATATCTGAAACTGGGGGGCCAGGTGCACTATAACACCCCGGTGAAAAAGGTGATTGTTGAAAATGAAGCTGCAACAGGGCTCCTGGTCAGGAACAATGTGGTTCACGCTTCCGACCTTACCATCTCAGCGGCCGATTGGTATTACACCGTGTTTGAAGCCCTCGACGGTAAATTTGTGGATCAGGAAATCCTTGATCTGCGTGATTTGAAGAAGCTTGACGTGTTTTATTCTGTCATGCAGTTTTCGTTTGGAATCAACGCCGATCTGAAAGAGATTCCCCATTTTTCGCGTTTCCCATTATCGGAAGACCTGGTATCACCCGACGGCACTGTCTATAAACGGCTTGAAGTGCATGTCTATAACTATGACCCTACATTGGCTCCCAAAGGAAAGACCGTAGTCACCGTGAGTTTTTATACCACCAAACGCGAATACTGGATCGATCTGCGCAAGCATGACCGTCTGGCTTACCGTCTGGCCAAATCAACCTTTGCCGAAAAAATACTGACCCTGCTCGACAAACGCCTGGGCGGCATCCGCGACAGGATAGAGATGACCGATGTGGCCACCCCGGCCACCTTTCAACGCTATACCAACAACTGGAAAGGCAGTACACAAGGCTGGTTGCCGGGTAAAAATCTCCTGGCTGCTTCGCCCGTGACACACGAACTGCCGGGTCTTAAAAATTTTTACAACTCCAGTCACTGGAACCAGCCCGGGGGCGGATTGCCTATTGCCATCAGCACAGGCAGGAGCATTGCAAAACTGATTTGTAAAAGGGATAAAAAGCGGTTTAAGACAAGGGATTTTTGAAAGACTTAGGGGCTCTCTAATAACCCCTTCCAAACATTCCCTCCCCCTGGGAGAGGGACAGAGAGGTCTATAATCCGGGGTTATCAGAGATGCCCTATATCTGGTGGGACTGTCATTTTTCGAGCCGGTAGCTCCATAAATTGGGCTGAGGCAGAAAAATCAAGCATGTCGAGTTTGATCACTTCCCAATATTTCCCCTTTAAACAGATCGGATTAAACTCTCTGTCAGCTTCTGAAGCAGGCATCAACCTCTTTAATACAGATAAAAGTAAGGGACTGATTATATTTGCAGACAAACGCATTTACAACTTATTTTACGAAGCTATGTAAGGTCTCCTCCCCATAAAAGCGCACTATTTCCTGGTTCTCTTCCTCATTGCCCCTTTCAAAAACCCGCTCGATGACAGCCTGTTTATGCTTTTCCCAATCTATCTGTTCGATGGCGGTATCCCAAAACAGAACAGTTCTCAGTTTGGATAAATCAGGCCTGAGTGCTGGATTTTTCTTCTTTTCCTGAGCAAGGTCAAAGTAGAGCTGCAGGATCATAAAATAACCTTCGTCAAATCCGAACAGGTGTTCGATTTTTAGAGCTGGGAGGAAAGCCCCCTTTTTCCCTACCTTTGCGCCATGCTCAAAAAGCTTAAACGTGCGGCGCTCATCCTGGGAGTGCTGATCCTGGCCTTTCTCCTCTATTTTGCCTGTGCAGTCATCACCTTTCCTCCTAAAATACAGGATAGGAGTGCGGAGTTGCTGGTGAGAAATGAAGTGAGCAAAGATTTTTACACCATAGGTCATAACTGGCTTAAAAAAAACAGTACAGGCACCTGGGAACTGTATGTGGAAGGCGACGACTTTGAACGGGGAGTTGTTTATGGAAAGCTTACCAAAGAGCTGGCAGAAAAACAGGAAGTGGCCTTTATCAACCAGATCCAGCAATTGGTTCCTTCGCGCTCCTATCTCAATTTCCTGAAATATTTTGTGGCCTTTTTCAACCGCAACCTGGATGAATATGTGACCGACGAATACAAACGCGAAATCTATGGTATTTCGCTTTCGGCTTCCGATAAATTTGATGACATTGGGCCTAAGTACATGCGTATGCTCAATTATCACGCAGCACACGACATCGGCCATGCCTTGCAGGATAAAAATATGACGGTTGGATGTACGGCATTCTCGGCCTGGAAGGAGAAATCGGCCGACGGCAAACTGATCCTGGGCCGGAATTTTGATTTTTATTCGGGCGATGAATTTGCCGAAAACAAACTGGTCTGTTTCTTCAACCCTGCCAAGGGCTACAAATTTGCATTCGTATCCTGGGCAGGGTTTGTAGGCTGTGTGTCGGGGATGAACGAAATGGGGGTGAGCGTTACGCTGAATGCTGCCAAAAGCGATATCCCTACTTCTGCAGCAACCCCAATTTCGCTTGTAGGACGCGAAATTCTTCAATATGCAAAGAATATCGAGGAAGCGGTAACGATCTCCAATAAACGAAAAACATTTGTTTCTGAATCAATCTTTGTTGGCTCGGCATCGGATGACTGCGCGGTGATTATCGAAAAAACTCCGACACGTTCAAACCTGTACCGTGTCAGGGGCGATGAAATGGTTTGCCCCAATCACTATCAAAGCACGTTCTTCGATGCGGATTATGACAACCAAAAAAACCGGGTCGAAAGTTCTTCGCTCTACCGTAAACTGCGGAGTGAACAACTCCTTGCCCGGTATGATAAGATAGATTATACCGATGTGGCAAAGATCCTGCGCGACCAGCACGGCATAAACGATAAAGACATTGGCCTGGGCAACGAGAAAAGCCTCAATCAGCTCATTGCTCACCACGGCGTAATCTTCAAACCGGCCGACAGACTGATGTGGGTTTCGGCAAACCCGTTTCAGTTGGGTGAGTTTGTTTGCTATGACCTCAACAAAATATTCAAACAAGCGCCTTTGCTGAAGATCAATCTTGATCTTTCCGAACAGGCCTTGAACATTCCTGCCGATGATTTTTTGAAAACAAAGGCCTGGCAGGATTTCAATAATTTTAAAATGCTGAAACATTATATACAGGGATGCACCAAACTCAAGACTCCTCCCGATTTACACCAGGGCTTTGAGGAAAAATTCATTGCCTCGAATCCCGAGAGCTATTTTATGTACTGGATCCTGGGCGATTATTATCGTAAGAAAGGCTTCAAACCTCTTGCCATTGCATACTATACCAAGGCACTTGCCAAAGAGGTTGCCACCGGAAAAGAAGCGGCAAAAATAGCCCGGAACCTGGCAGAACTGGTGAAACAGCCGGAAGGAAGCAACTGAGCACGTCTCAACGCTGTCGGGGCCGGAACACGTCGAATCAATTATTTCAGATGAACGCAAAACAGGAAGAAAGACTTCGGGAAACCATTGCATACGTTGCAAAGCATTCGGCTTTTTACAAAATGCTTTTTGCCGTGCACCACATCGATCCCGGTACAATTCGAACCATCGCTGATCTGAGCCTATTGCCATTTACCGATAAAGACGATCTCCAGAAACAGAATCAATCATTCATCTGTGTTTCTTCCGAAAAAATCATCGATTATGTCACCACCTCGGGTACGCTTGGCGAACCGGTTACGGTTGTAATGACCGAGCAGGACCTCGATAGGCTTGCCTGGAATGAATGCGAGTCTTTACGTTGCGCCGGTGGGTCTGAAAAAGAAATCTTCCAGCTCATGACCACCATCGACCGGCGTTTCATGGCCGGGCTGGCCTATTTTATGGGTGCACGTAAATTGGGCGCCGGTGTGGTGCGGGTAGGGAATGGGGCTCCGCAGCTACAATGGGATACCATTGCCCGTATCAAACCCACCATACTCATTGCCGTACCTTCCTTTTTGGTGAAGCTTCTTGACTATGCGTCTGAGCATGGAATTGATCCTTCCCTGAGTTCGGTCAGGAAAGCCGTTTGCATCGGAGAACCGATACGGAATGATGATTTTACCCTCAACTCGCTCGGAAAAAAAATTTCAGAACAATGGGGTATCGGGTTATATTCAACCTATGCAAGCACCGAAATGGGGGCCGCCTTCACCGAATGCGAAGCCGGGAGGGGGGGGCATTATCAGCCAGATCTGTTAATAGCCGAACTTATTGGCGAGGATGACAAACCGGTAGCGCCGGGCCAAATGGGTGAACTGGTCATTACCACCCTGGGCGTAGAAGGCATGCCCCTCATCCGTTTCAGGACGGGCGATTTGTGCCGGGCTCATACAGAGCCTTGTTCCTGCGGGAGGCCCAGCATGCGTCTGGGCCCCATCCTGGGCCGGAAAAAACAGATGATCAAATACAAAGGCACTTCCCTTTATCCCCCTGCTATCTGCAATATCCTCAATGAAATACCCGGTGTCAGCAACTACCTGATAGAGCTTTCAACAAACAAATTGGGTACGGATGAGGTCTTGATACGTGTCGGAACCCATCTTCCTCCCGAAACCATCGAAAAAGTGCTTGCCGAAGAATTTCGTGCAAAACTCCGGGTGATACCCGTCTTTAGCTTCGAGATGCCCGAAACCATTCAACGGGAACAAATTACCGAAATGAGCCGGAAACCAGCCGTGATTATTGATAAAAGAAAGTAGCCTGATCTTGTTGAAGCCTGTTTTGCAAGGTAATTCACCCCTTTTTCCTGTTTCTCCTCCATTCGTATAGGTTTTGCCTCCACCGGTGCAAGTTTCGCCTTCGCAGGCGCGAGTTGCACTTTCGCAGGTGCAAGTTTCGCCTTCGCAGGCGCGAGTTTCGCCTTCACAGGTGCAAGTTTCGCCTTCGCAGGCGCAAGTTTCGCCTTCGCAGGCGCACGTTTCGCCTTCGCAGGTGCAAGTTTCGCCTTCGCAGGCGCACGTTTCGCCTTTACAGTTTCAAGTTGCACCCATCCTCGCTGGAAGCCTCAGAACGGCTTGAGCAAGAGGGCAGGTCTAAGCATAGGCCGGCGGTTTGATGTCGGGCAGGGTCCGAATTTTGTAAATTCTCTGTCTTTGCATCTTGACCCGTAATCACTGAAAAACGGTGCATGCTTTTGTTTTATACAATATTTTGTAAATTGCATCCATTCCAACCATACTCTTTTTATGATAGCTCAAGAAATCAGAAAAAGCGCATTCGCTGAACGATTTGATTTTGAGGACATTCGTCCATATTATGACAACGAAGCCCATGCTGCGCTCGACCGCATGAGCCGCGACCCCCTGTTTGTAAAACTGGTTGCACACCTCTGGCCCGAAATGAGCCTGGCCGAAGCACAAATGAAAGCAGGACGTGTAAACGGGGTCATGGATTTTCAGCTTGAATTTATGCATTCTGCCATCCGCACCATCGTGGCCCGATCGTCAGACGGACTTTCCTGCGACGGTTTTCAGCATCTGGACAAAAATAAATCATACCTGTTTGTTGCCAACCACCGCGATATCTTACTCGATTCGGCCATCTTACAGATCCTGCTGGTCGAACACGGTTTTAGGACTTCGGAGATCACCTTTGGCAACAACCTCATGGAGCCGGGTTTCATCACCGATTTCGGAAAGATCAACCGCATGTTTACAGTGCTCCGCGAAGGCACGAGCCGGGAATTGTACGACCGTTCGCGGAAACTAAGCGCCTATATCCGGCATACCCTGGTCGACAAAAACGTATCGGTCTGGATTGCTCAACGCAACGGCCGTACCAAGGACGGGATGGACCAGACACAGACCGGGCTGCTGAAGATGCTCAACATCAGCGGCAACAAAGACTTTCTGAAAAGCATGGGCGAGTTGCATATTGTGCCGCTCACGATATCCTACGAGTACGAGCCCTGTGATGCGCTGAAGACACAAGAGTTATATCTCTCCTCGCTCAATTCGTTTTATAAAAAAGCCCCCGGCGAGGATTTGAACAGCATCCTCAACGGAATCCTGCAGCCCAAAGGAAGGATACACATGCAGGTAGGAAAACCTATTTCGTCAGAACTGGAGGAAGTGAATCAGGCGGTGAATGAAAACGAAAAAATCAGACAACTTGGCCTCGTGATAGACAAAGCCATCTACAACGACTATAAGCTCTGGCCGGTAAACTATATAGCAGCCGATCTGTCGGGCGGCGGCGACCGGTTTGCATCGTATTATACCACCGATGCCCGCAAAGCATTTGTTGAGTATGCCCGCCGGCAGATCCATGGCCTCAAAGGCGACCGGGAGGCCCTGATGCAGGTGTTTTTACGGATGTATGCCGGGCCTTGTCTGAATGCGGTGAGGCCTATCTGAGCTGGGTTTGGGAACACGGCGTCCGGTCAAAATCAAACCTCCGGTCACGACAAGCGATTATACATTACTTTTACGGAATAATTTTTCAACCCCATCCTAAAACACAAACCATGAATAAACTTACTTCAGTACTCGTCGGAGGAGCCATCGCGCTTACCGGTCTTTTTGCTTTTACCCCGGCGCTGCCCGGTGGTCACGACTTTGCGTTTTTGAAGGGACAAAAAGAGCTGAACGTAGAATACGATTATTCAAACCTCAAAGTGGGCAAGAAAGATATGATGGATGAGGACGAATATACCAGGCAACAAGTAGACAAAGGAAACAAGAAGGAAGCCGGGAAAGGCGATCATTGGCTTGAACTCTGGAAAGGTGGGCGTAAAAACCATTATCAGCCCAAGTTCGAAGAGCTTTGCAATAAACAACTGAGCGGGTTAGTGGTCGGCGAAGGAAAAACAGGGGCCCAATACACCATGATCCTGCACACAACCATGATCGAACCCGGTTTTAACGTGGGTGTCATGAAACAGCCTGCATTTTGTAACTACGAAATAAGTATTGTCGAAACAGCAAATCATTCGGCCGTGAAGACCAAATGGAACCTGGGCAATGTGATGGGATCGAATATGTCGGGTATGGATTTCGACCCGGCAGCGCGCATTGTAGAATGTTTCGCCAAGGGCGGTAAAATGATTGGAAAGGATATTTCAAAGTCGATCGAATAAGCGCTATACAGGAGTGAATTCAGGAGCCATCCAGCCACAAACGCCGGATGGCTTTTTTATCCCAGCTTATGCGCTAATGCCCGTCCAGACCGGCTCAACCAGGTCTGCTGTCGGCCGGGCGGGCATCGTGTGTCAGGATTTGTGCGGTTCTGATAGTCAGGGGGATGGGTTATCCCGCAGGTTCGTTGTGCTGCTGGCCTTTTGAGTGCGAATGCCTGCTTCTGATGCATCATGCAGATTTTGCTGCGATGAGGTTTCATTCCCTGGTTTCAGAATCAGGCAGGAGGCATTTCTTAAAATACGGTTAGATACAGCATGCGGTGGACAATTAAACCGGAGAAAAATTTTCCAGTTTAAAATATAGGTTTATTTTTGTCGGGAAATTTCGGCCCTTGATCAGGTCAATTCTTTTTCTGGACGAAGAGTCCGTTAATCCTTTAAAAAAAAATTTGATGAAAAAAGTGATCCTGTCGTTTATGACCATTGCCCTTGCTGCCGGTTCAGCGCTGGCACAGTTTACCACAAAAGATGTGTTTACGAAAGACGAAATTGTTTGGTACGGCATTGATTTTTCAAAGGCCAAACTGATCGGGCAATTTGCTGAAGGAATGGGCATTGGCGGTGAGAAAAAGGGGAATGAGCTAAAAACAAAATTCATTCCGGCCGTGAATATGGCTGTCGTGAACAGCCCAAAGAAGTATCCCTTGAAGGAGGCCATGGACAAGGCAAGCGTATACTTTGATATCAAGGCTGTGGAAGAAAGTAATTCAAAGATCGATGCGGATGGTCTGCAGTCTATGAATCCTTCAAAGCTGGCCAAGGAAGATGCCGAAAAAGTCGTTGCTTCGTATTCAGTGGGCGATAAAAAGGAAGGAATTGCCATGGTCATGGTTGTAGAAAACTATGACAAGACAAACAAAGTTGGGACCTACTGGGTCGTGTTTTTTGATATCAAAACAAAATCGATACTTTTTTCGGAACATGTCGAAGGAAAACCCGGTTTGGGCAATCTGAATGAATACTGGGCTGGAACCGCTGCGCATGTCATCAAGGATATGCAAAAAGAAACCTGGTCGCAGTGGAAACGCAAGTACAAATAGAAGGGCATCTCTAATAACCCCTTCCAAACATTCTCTCTCCGCCGCAGGCGGAGAGGGTCAGGGAGAGGTCAAGAAAACGGGGTTATTGGAGATGTCCAGAAAATAGTTGTTTTATAAAAAAAGAGACCGGTTTGTAAAAACCGGTCTCTTTTTTTTATAGTTCTATCAAACAATGCCAAAATGCTTATCGGGCCGGGAGATCGGTTATCGGTTCGTCTGCTCCAGTCTCAGCACTTCCACCAATGCTTTCAGGGCCTTGGCATGTTTGCGTACGAAGGGGTTCTCGTCATCCCATACATACCCTGCCAGTACCGAACAGATTTGTTTTTTGAAATCCAGGTTGATGTTGGGTGCAAAGAATACTTCCTGCAGCGAGCCGTCATACCATGCATTTACATAGGTCCTGAAGGTGTCTACTCCTTTTTGCATGGTCTGCTGATAGTCAACCTGCCAGTTAATGATTTCTCCCTGGAGTTGACGTACAAGCAATTGAGCTGCAAGCTGACTGGAAGAAACAGCCAGTGTTACACCCGAAGAAAATACCGGATCCAGAAACTCGGTGACATTGCCGGTAAGCACAAACCCATCGCCAAAAAACTTATCGGTTGTAACCGACCAGCCCTCGAGTGTACGGGGCGTGAAACGGAATTTCTTGTCGCCAAAACGTTTGGCAATCTGTGGCTCGCTGTTGATCAGAAAACGGAGCGCTGCCTCGGGCTCCATGCCTTTTACCTTTTCGTGAAATTCGGGGAAGCCCACAAATCCAACCGAGGTATAACCATTCGAGAATGGAATGACCCAGATCCAGGTTTGTGGTTCATGCACTACCACATTGATGCGGTTGGGTTCGTCGTATTCGCTCCGGTCGGGATCCTCGATATGGGCAAACATGGTTTTGCGCATGGGCAGGTTCGAAGGCCTGTCGAGGTTGAACAAACGCGGGATCACACGTCCGTAACCGCTGGAGTCGATGATAAACCGGGCTTCGATTTTATTTTCCTTGCCCGATTTGTCAATCGTGGTGGTGATTGAATCTGTGCCCTTGAATTGAATGGCCGTTACAGCGGTTTCAAAATCCAGGTCTATACCCATAGCTTGTACGGCTGTGGCAAGGGTAAGATCGAAATCTTCGCGCGGAACCTGGTAGGTCCATTCCCACCCCTTGGTAAACTGTTCTTTGAAGTTGAAATCGCAGACTTCTTTTCCGCGAATAAACTTGGCCCCGAACTTTTGCTGAAAGCCTTTTGCGTTTACGGCATCCAGCAATTTTGCTTCTGTCAATGCTTCCATGGTACGGGGGAGCAGACTTTCGCCGATCACGAAACGCGGAAATTTTTCTTTCTCCACCACCTTCACCTTAAAACCGGCCTGATGAACAATCGATGCGGCCACACATCCAGCCGGTCCGGCTCCAATAACCAATACATCTACTTTTTCTGTGTTCATAAGCCGTTGTTGATTTTTGTGGTTGAAAGGTGCAGCTAATCCTCTTTCAGATCAGATTGCCCTGTTATCAAAAGTTTGTAAATGTGTGCAAAGAAAGGACAAGTAAGGATAGAAAAATATGATAATTGTCAAATTTATCAGCAGATTGCCCCTTGCCGATGCTGCAAAGCCTTCGTGTTGTCCTGTTCGTGCAGGTAAAGATAGGCCGATTTTGAGAGCAAGCCTGTTGCAGGAATGCAAGAAATAGGGCTTTGGAGGAGGGAGGGGATCATCCTTTCAGACCGGAAGCCGAAATTCCTCGGGATACACCACCCATACACCCAAAATCTTCGTAATATTGGCCCCTCAATCCCGGTTTATTACACGCGTTGCAGCAAATACATACTATGGTAACAATTAGCGGAGAAAACTTATGCCTGGAAGATCTCTACCGGGTACTGATACAAGGCGAAAAAATAGAGCTTGATGAAAACTCCATGCGCAAAGTGCATGAAAGCTATTTCTTTTTAAAGGAATTTATCAAAGACAAGCTGATTTATGGAATCAATACCGGTTTCGGGCCCATGGCCCAGTACCGGATCAGCAATGATGACCAGCTCCAGCTTCAGTATAACCTCATCCGCAGCCATTGTTCGGGGTCGGGGCAACAGATACCCGGTTTGTATGCCAAATCGGTCATGATTGCCCGGCTGAGTACACTGATGTGCGGTTTTTCGGGCATACATGCCGATGCACTCATTTTGCTGAAAGAACTTATTAACCGCGATATCTACCCTGTCATCTTCGAACACGGGGGCCTGGGAGCAAGCGGCGATCTGGTTCAACTTGCGCATGTGGCCCTGACCCTGATTGGGGAAGGAGAGGTAGAATACAAAGGCGAACTAGTAGACTGTGCAAAAGCGTTTGAAGCCGAAGGTTTAGTGCCCCTGAAAATGCATATTCGCGAAGGCCTGGCCTTGATGAACGGAACTTCGTGTATGTCGGGCATCGGGGCCCTGAACCTCATGCATGCCTGGAACCTGGTCAACTGGTCGATAGCGGCATCGGCCATGATCGTCGAAATCGTCGAATCGTACGACGATCATTACTCCAATGAGTTGAATGGGGTGAAACGTCATGCCGGGCAAAATACCGTGGCCAAAGTCATGCAGAATTTCCTGACCGACAGCAAGCTGGTGAAAAGCCGGGCAGAACATCTGTACAGCCGCAAGGTAAGCGAGGAGGTGGTCAAGGAAAAGGTGCAGGAATATTACAGCATCCGTTGCGTGCCCCAGATCCTGGGCCCTGTGCTCGATACCATTGCCGTTGCCGAGAAAATTGTGCTCGATGAAATCAATTCGGCCAATGATAACCCCATCATCGATTACAAAAGCCGGAACGTATACCATGGAGGTAATTTTCATGGCGATTATGTGGCCCTGGAGATGGATAAACTAAAGATTGCAATCACCAAGCTGTGTATGCTCTCTGAGCGTCAGCTCAATTTCTTGCTGAATGATAAACTCAACAATAAACTTCCGCCCTTCACCAACCTCGGAACACTGGGTCTGAACCTGGGTATGCAGGGAGTTCAGTTTACGGCAACTTCAACAACCGCCGAAAACCAGACCTTGTCGATGCCCATGTATGTACACAGCATACCGAGCAACAACGATAACCAGGATATTGTAAGTATGGGCTCGAATGCGGCCCTGCTTGCACGTAAGGTCATCAACAATACCTACGAGGTCATGGCCATTGAGTTTATGACCATCATGCAGGCGGTAGACGCCCTGGGTTTTGCAGAAAAGCTTTCGAGCCCTTCGCGTCAGATTTACAAGGAGATACGGGAAGTGTTTCCACGGTTCGAAAAAGATGCGGTGCATTATAAAGAACTCAAAAAGGTAAGGAACTACCTGCGTAACAAACGTTTTCCGAAAGAACTGTCGGTACAGCCTTAAAAGATATTTGGGAATTGGGATTTGGGATGGATTGCTGATTGTCTTTGTCTTTCTCGAAAACAGGGGATTCAAAACCACGGAGCCAATTCATAAATCATCGAGAATTTATTCTTTATAAGTCATTTTTCGGCTTTTTTTCGTTATTTTGCCTTCCTTTAAGCCCTAATTATTCATCTATGAAGTATGCATTGGTTACAGGAGGTTCCCGGGGGATCGGAAGAGCCATCTGCGTGAAACTGGCAGAAATGGGTTACCATATTCTCATCAATTTCCAATCAAATACCGGGGAAGCCGAAAAAACACGTGAACTTGTGCTTGCCAAAGGCATGACCGCCGAATTCATGAAGTTTGACGTTTCCAAACAGGAAGAAGTAGACGCCGTGCTGGGAGGTTGGATGGAGGCAAATCCCGATAAACCCATCGAGGTGCTTGTAAACAATGCCGGTATCCGCAAGGATAACCTCCTGATGTGGATGAGCAACAACGAGTGGAATTCGGTGATGGACATCGCTGTGGATGGTTTTTTCAATGTAACAAGGCTCATCATCAAACAGATGTTGACCAAAAAATATGGACGGATAGTTAATGTAGTGAGCCTCTCCGGTTTAAAAGGCCTGCCGGGCCAGACCAATTATTCGGCTTCGAAAGCCGCAGTGATTGGTGCAACCAAGGCTTTGTCGCAGGAAGTGGGAAGACGGAAAATAACCGTGAATGCAGTTGCCCCGGGGTTCATCAATACCGATATGACCAAGGACATGAACGAAAAAGATTTTAAGGCATTGATACCCATGTCGCGTTTTGGTGAACCGGAGGAAGTGGCCGAAGTGGTTGGTTTCCTGGCTTCCGAAAAGGCATCGTATGTTACGGGTCAGGTAATTTCTGTAAACGGAGGTTTGTATTCCTGAAACCTGTATCGTGTTCTGCCACAGTAATAAAAATGAATCCAACAGTTTACCCAGTTTACTGCCGTAACTAGTTTAATAACCAATGAACAGAGTTGTCATCACAGGAATAGGTGCATGGTCTTGTCTGGGCAAAAGCCTCGATGAGGTTCGTGATTCCTTGTTTCATGGACGGTCGGGCATCGTCCTGGATCCTGTCAGGAAGGAATGGGGATACCGGTCGGGGCTAACCGGTAAGGTAGAGCCTGCCCAGCTCAAAGGCCTGCTCGACCGCCGGGCCCGTATCCAGCTGAGCGAAGAGGCCGAATATGCATATCTCGCCACACTCGAAGCCTTGAAAAATGCACAGATGGATGAGGAATTCATCAGCAAGAACGAAGTGGGCATCCTCTATGGAAATGACAGCTCGGCCAAAGCCGTGATGGAAGCCATAGACATTGTGAGGGCCAAACGCGATACCATGCTTATTGGTTCTGGTTCTATCTTTCAGTCGATGAACTGTACGGTAACGATGAACCTGAGCACTATTTTTAAACTGAAAGGAATAAATTTCACCATCAGCGCAGCCTGTGCAAGCGGATCGCATGCAATCGGGCTCGGGTATTTGTTTATCAAATGGGGCCTTCAAAAACGCATTGTCTGCGGAGGAGCCCAGGAAGTGAACCCCTATGCGTTCGGAAGTTTTGACGGGTTGAGCGCTTTTTCGATCCATGAAAAAGATCCGGCCAAGGCTTCCCGTCCGTTCGATCGCGACCGCGACGGGCTGGTGCCCAGCGGAGGAGGAGCAACCGTGATCCTGGAGGATTATGAATCGGCTGTAAAACGCGGAGCCCCGATCCTGGCCGAAGTGGTTGGATACGGTTTCTCCTCCAACGGCGAACATATTTCAAATTCAAGTGTCGATGGGCAGGTGCGTTCCCTGCAAATGGCCCTGGATGATGCCAAAATGACCCAATACGATGTAGATTATATCAATGCCC
>JABDAO010000047.1 GCA_013289095.1 Bacteroidota bacterium
ATTTCAATCAACGAATTCTCCTCTATCAGTAAAATTATTGTAGTTAGATCTTTCTCAACAATTGCGATCAGCTCCGTATTGCGGATGTTACCCTTTTGATAAGAATTAGCTTTCGTGGACGTCCTTTTATTAGAAACGATTCTAGAAAATCGTTGTCTTTACTAATCACAACTCGTTCTTGAGATTCAGAGATCTCTGCTATTTCAAAATCACTGGTTTGATTTTGGCCCTGTAGGTCCAACGTATGAATGGAATCATAACCCTTTTAGCAGAGAAACTGCGAAAGCGATCGTGGTAGTTGAGCATCGACCAGAAATTTCACGATGCAATCCGATAAATACTTTTCACACGGGCCAGTTTAGAAGCATATTCGATACAAGCGAGCAAATCGGCCTGCTCAAGATCGGGATAATCAGCCAGGATTTCTTCCATTGACATGCCTGACGATAAGAGTTCCAGCATAGAATCTACAGAATAGCGCAGGCCTCGTATTGTTGGCTTTCCGTGGCATACTTGAGGATTGATTGTAATCCGGTTACTTATGGATTCTGTCATAATGCTTCGTTTGATCAAATATTAAGAATAGAAATGAAGACTAGCGGAATCAACATCTCTGATCAATACACATTCCCGGTACTAAACAACCGTTTCAGCGCAGCGGGGTCTTTTGCAAAATAATCAGGCCCTGCATCGGTCAGTTCGAGGGCGGCGCCATAGCCGTACTGAACGGCAATGGAACGGATGCCGTTTTTGCGGGCCCCGATAATGTCGTGTTTGCGGTCGCCTATCATGATGGTATCGCGGGGGTCGAGTTCATAGCTGGCCAGGAGGTATGCAATGATCTCGCCTTTGTCGGTCCGGGTATTGTTCATATTACTGCCGATTGCATCGGTAAAATACTGATCGAACTTAAAATGACGGATCATACTTTTGGCAAGCACTTCGGGTTTGGAGGTGGCTACAAAAAGACGACGCGTGGCATCGGTGGTCAGATAATCGAGAAGATCTGTAATGCCCGGATAAATTTCGTTTTCGAGTATCCCTTTTACCGAATAATATTCCTGGTAATATTCAACAGCCAATAAGGCAACCGATTCGGGGAGCTGATAACGGTTTTGAAACGATTCTTTGAGCGATGGGCCCAGAAACGAATACAATTCAGCAGGATAGGGTTCCTTGATGCCAAGCCGGTTGAGCGAATACAAAATAGAATTGATGATCCCAGGCCGGGAATCGGTGAGGGTACCATCCAAATCGAATAAAATATTTTCGCTGTTCTTCATGCTGCTCTTTCAACAACGCGGTATACATGCTTACACTCAATCAGGATAAAGATAGTGTTTCGGGCCTAGATCAGCCCCTGGGCCCTTAAAAGTTTTACGGCCTGTAGTTCATTCTGCTGGGAATCGTACATCTTTATCTTCTTCAGACTGTATTTCCCTTTTTCGTTTTTAAACCGGATGAGCAGATACATATATCCGAAACGGGGGTTGTAGATACTCAACTTATCCAGGTCTTTGCGGGGAATATTTTTGATGGTCGAATACCGGGCCACATCGGCCAATTGTTTGGCTGCATAAAACATGCCCAGCAAAAACAATAGGCCCATGAGATAGAAACCAACAATAAAAAAATTGACCATCAGGAAACAGCCAAAGGCAACACCCAGTCCGCCGACCAGAAGCGCTGTTGTGTTCCGTTTATCGTCGGGTTCGGGCATGTCAGCAAAGGTGGTATGGGTGGTAAGGAGGATGTTTTCGGGAAGGATGTGGCAATAACCTGCATCGGCAGTAATAAAATAAGTTGTGCCTTCGGTGTTTTCGGTTACGATCGGATCCATAGGCAAAGATAGGCGTAAGGGCTCTGAATTGTAAAAAAGAGAGAAATAATGAGTATTGCACAGTATCTCCTTCAAGGGAAGTAAAAAAAAGGGTCAAAGTCATTTTCCGGGGAGTAACCCGTTTTAGACCCTTTCTTAGTCATTTTTAAAGACCCGATGGCTCCCGGAATGAGCCTTCAAATGGAAGAAAGCGCTCCTGCAGCCGATAAAGGGTGTATAGAAGTGTCTGGAAACTGTGAAGCTTGGTATAAAGACTCAATAGAATGTGATAAAGTGTGTATAGAATGTGATAAAGACTAAATAGAAGGTGATAAAGACTGTCTAGCGCTGTATAAAGAGTGAATCACCCCTTCAGAAGACAAACTGAAAAACGGAAACGTGTCTCTGCACCCACTGGCTGGATCAACATGCAGCAGTGATTCGATCCCTGCCCCCCAGCTTTTGACATTGACCCCAAAAAAACACCCCTGACCGGTTGTGTTCACACCTGGTCTCAACTGTTTAAAAATCCATTATCTTTGCCCCCCTATGATAACACTTGAACAAATTAAAGACTTTGGTGATCGCTCTGACGCGTTGAGGAGGCATCTTTGACATCGATCGTAAGAATGCAGAACTCTCCGACCTGGAAGTAAAGACCCAGGCGCCCGATTTCTGGAATGATTCCAAAAAGGCAGAAGCCGTACTCAAGGAAATCCGCAATTACAAGGCATGGACCGAAGGTTATTCCAAATTGTTGAAAAGCATGGAAGACCTTCGTACGATGTACGATTTTTTTAAATCGGGCGATGCTTCCGAACAGGATCTGGAACATCAGTTCGAAGATACGCGCGTACAGCTCGAAGACCTCGAGTTTAAAAACATGCTCAGCGGCAAGGAAGACCATCTGGGCTGTGTGCTCCAGATCAATTCTGGCGCTGGAGGCACAGAAAGCTGCGACTGGGCCGCCATGCTCATGCGCATGTATATCATGTGGGGCGAAAAGAACGGAATGAAAATCAAAGAAACCGATCGCTCTGATGGTGATGTGGCGGGAATAAAATCGGTTACGCTCGAATTTGAAGGCGAATATGCCTTTGGTTACCTGAAGGGCGAAAACGGAGTGCACCGTCTGGTGCGTATTTCCCCGTTCGATTCAAATGCCAAACGGCATACTTCTTTCGCCTCGGTTTATGCCTACCCCTTGATTGATGATTCGATACAGATTGAAGTAAACATGTCGGAAGTGGAGTTTGAGACCTTCCGTTCGGGCGGTGCAGGCGGGCAGAATGTGAACAAGGTTGAAACGGCAGTAAGGCTTTATCACAAACCTTCGGGCATTGTGATCAAGAACCAGGAAAGCCGATCGCAGTTACAGAATAAAGAAAATGCAATCCGTCTGCTCAAATCGCAGTTGTACGAGGCTGAGATGCGCAAACGCATGGAAAGCATTGCCGCCATCGAAGGAAACAAGAAAAAGATAGAATGGGGTTCGCAGATCCGAAACTATGTGTTTCATCCGTATAAATTGGTGAAAGATCTGCGTTCGGGAAAAGAAACCTCGGATGTACAGGGTGTGATGGATGGCGACCTCAACAATTTTATCAAGGCCTATCTGATGGAGTATGGCGACAGCTACTGATTTTGTGTCTGTGATTAGTACACCCGTCCGTTAAACAGATGTTAACTACCTTTGGCAGACGGAAGTACAGACCGAAGTGATGGTTTATGAAAACAGAAACAGATCGGTTGATCAAACTGTTTTTTTGATTATTTCGGGAATTTCAAAAGAACCTTTCCCCTGCTTATCTTTACCGAGTAAACCAAGTGTAATACCTGCTCCTCTAACTACCATGTCAGAATTAACCATTTACCATAATAACCGTTGTTCCAAAAGCAGGGATGCCATGTGCATCCTGGATGAGATCAAGGTAAAAGCCAATGTGGTTGAATACCTGATCAACCCTCCTACCGAAGAAGAACTCGTTGAGATACTCAAGAAATTGGGCATGAAAGCCAGCGAACTGGTGAGGACCAGCGAGACCCTTTACAAAAACAAGTTCGAAGGCAAGAAAATGACCGAGGATCAATGGCTCAAAGCCCTGGTAAAACATCCTATCCTCATCGAACGGCCCATTGTGGTAAGGGGCAACAAGGCTGTTATTGCCAGACCGGCTGAAAGATTGAGGGAGTTGTTCAGATAAACCAAAAAGTACTATTCTCAAAGGGAGAAAGCTATGCTCCTCCTCCCCTAAGACCATCGGTTGTAACGAGATCAAGTCAAATTACTGTGTGCCGACTCCTGCAAGGATGTTTGGATTCCTCTTGCTTTCAGAACACAAACCGCTGGCTACAAGAGGACAAGCTTAGCATACGTAACCAATACCAGCCCTGTTTCTCCGATTTGTTTTCCTCTCAAAAACCTTCTAATTTTAGTCCATCTCACGAATACCCTTTTTCAGCCATGAGCCGGATTACCACGATAGAACAATACCACGAACAATACAAAAAAAGTGTTGACCATCCCGAAGCTTTTTGGGCTGAAATTGCTGATGAATTCACCTGGAAAAAGAAATGGGACAAGGTACTCGACTGGAATTTTTCAGCCCCGGAAGTTAGCTGGTTCATAAACGGAAAATTCAACATCACCGAAAACTGTCTCGACCGTCACCTCGAAAAAGACGGCGACAAACTTGCTTATACCTGGGAGGCCAACGACCCCAAAGAGCCCAACATACAGTATACGTACAAAGAACTTCATGCCGAAGTCTGCCGTTTTGCCAATGTACTTAAGAAACACGGGGCCGTAAAGGCCGACCGCATTTGTATTTACATGCCTATGATCCCTCAGGCTGTCATTGCCATGTTGGCCTGTGCACGGATCGGCGCGGTTCATTCGGTTGTTTTTGCAGGATTTTCGGCGGCGTCGCTTGCCGGCCGCATTCAGGATTCTGATTGCAAACTCGTCATCACAAGCGATGGGGCTTACCGGGGCGTGAAAGATATTCCCATCAAAGAGGTGGTAGACGAAGCGCTCGAAACCTGCGCATCGGTTACAAAAGTTATCGTGTATCAACGTACCGGCACTGTAGTCAAGATGAATGCTGGCAGGGATTATGCGTGGGATGAAGAAATGAAAAATGCTTCTTCTGTTTGCCCAGCGGAGGAAATGGATTCAGAAGACCTCTTGTTTATTCTTTATACTTCGGGCTCAACAGGCAAACCTAAAGGAGTTGTGCATACCTGTGGTGGTTATATGGTTTTTACAAAATACTCGTTCGAAAATGTGTTTCAATACAACCCCGGCGAACTGTTTTGGTGTACCGCCGATGTAGGCTGGGTTACCGGGCATAGTTATATTGTCTATGGCCCGCTGCTTGCCGGGGCCAGTTCGTTGCTGTTCGAAGGAATCCCTACCTGGCCCGATCCGGGAAGATTCTGGGCCATGGTAGATAAACACCAGGTCAATATTTTGTATACCGCCCCAACCGCCATCCGTGCCTTGCAAGCTTCGGGGCTGGAATACGTAACCCCTTACAAGCTTAATTCATTGCGTGTGCTGGGCAGCGTAGGCGAACCGATCAACGAAGAAGCCTGGGCCTGGTATGATACCCACATCGGAAAAGCCCGTTGCCCTATTGTTGATACCTGGTGGCAAACCGAAACGGGAGGCATCCTTATTTCTCCGCTTGCAGCAATTACAAAGACAAAACCTGGCTTTGCTACCCTGCCTCTGCCTGGCATCCAGCCATTGCTGGTGGATGAAAAAGGAACAGAGATATTAGGAAACGGGGTTGAAGGCAATTTATGCATCCGTTTTCCATGGCCTTCCATCATCCGAACCACCTATGGTGATCATGAACGGTGCCGTCAGGCCTATTTTGCAACGTATAAAAATCTGTACTTCACCGGTGATGGATGCAGACGAGATGCAGACGGATATTATCGCATTACAGGCCGCGTGGATGATGTAATCAATGTAAGCGGACACCGCATCGGTACGGCTGAAGTCGAAAATGCCATCAATATGCATGCTGATGTTGTAGAATCGGCCGTGGTGGGTTATCCGCATGATATCAAGGGCCAGGGCATATACGCCTATGTAATCTGCACAAACTCCGAAAAGAACCCCGACTCGCTACGCAAGGAAATCATAGCCGAAGTCATGAAACTCATCGGCCCTATTGCAAAACCCGACAAGATACAAGTGGTGACGGGCCTTCCTAAAACCCGTTCCGGAAAGATTATGAGGCGTATTTTACGTAAGGTGGCCGAAGGCGATCTTTCGAATATGGGCGATATCTCTACCTTGCTCGACCCGGCAGTGGTTGAAGAGATTAAAAAGGGGAAGATATAAGGATTTAATTTAAAGCTGAGTTCCCGTGGATCCCTTCATAAATACACGCTTCTCCTTCGTAAATACACCCTTCTTTGAGTCAAAAACGCTCTTTCTTTCCTGCAAAAGACAGGGCAGATTGACGTTAACCCCTGCTAACTCTTTGTATATCAGGAAGAGCAAATCACCCGGGAGGATATCATGCTTTTTCCGACCTATTTAAAATAGGAGGGTGAACAGATCCTTTGACATCATATTTTCATTGGTAATGACATAAAATTGAGTGCTTTACCCCCGAATGAGTGGAAATTAAACCATTTTCGGCGAAATGGGTCATAGTGCGTTAAAATTAGTCCATCCAAGGCTTTTAGGCAAAAAAGGGCACTATCGGCGTCGAATTGTTAACATTCCTTAAAAAAGATGTAAAAACAGGAGATAATGCTCAAATTATTGCGTGAATTGGATCCGTACCGTATCTTCGTTTCTTAATCTGCTTACGTGTCAGACAGCCTGGTCATTATTCCTACTTACAACGAGCAAGAAAACATCGAACGGATGATCCGCAAGGTATTTTCATTGCCCAAAGAATTTCATATCCTGATAGTTGATGACGGATCGCCAGACGGGACTGCACAAATTGTACAGGCCCTCAGGACGGAGTTTTCCGGAAAGCTTTTTCTGGAAGAGCGCAAAGGCAAACTGGGTCTGGGCACGGCCTATATCCATGGTTTCAAATGGAGCTTTGGCCGGTCGTACGACTACGTCTATGAGATGGATGCCGATTTCTCGCACAACCCCGAAGATCTGTTGCGTTTGTACGATACCTGTAGCAAGGAAAGTGTGGATGTGGCCGTTGGGTCGCGTTATACCAAGGGAGGAAAGGTCAGCAACTGGCCGATGAACAGGGTCATGATGTCCTATTTCGCATCGGTTTATGTCAATACCATTTTGTGGCTTGGCGTAAGCGATACCACGTCTGGTTTTAAATGTTACCGTAAAAAGGTGCTTCAGACAATAGACCTCGACAGTATACGTTTTGTGGGTTATGCCTTCCAGATCGAAATGAAATACAAGGCCCGGAAACTGGGTTTCAAAATCAAGGAAGTGCCCATTACCTTTATTGATCGTCAGCAAGGAACTTCCAAGATGAGTTCAAATATTTTCAAGGAAGCTTTTCTGGGAGTGCTCCAGATGCGGTTTAGCAAATAAACTCATACAGATGGTGAATTTTGTGGCTGTGCAGCGCTGCAACAGGCCTGTTAAGGTAACCACTCAGGCGCTAAATACACTCAGAAACATTTAGAAAATCAGGTTACAATCTTCGTGTTTCTATGTGCATTTCGTGTCTCCGTGGTTATTTTCAGCACAGCGGAATCAATCTTGATGATATAGCTTAAAACGCACCCAAACCGAATTTATATTTTAAAGGAATCGGTGGAAAAAGAATAAACACAAATCCCAGGCTACCGCTCTATTGTATGAAACGCACCCTCATTCACAATGCAAGGATCGTCAATGAAGGAAAAACTTTTTGGGGAAGTGTCTTCATTGAAGACGGAAAGATAGCTGAAGTAAAACCCGGAAACATCGAGGCAAGCGCCGATCTCACTCTGGACGCACAAAACAATTACCTCCTTCCCGGATTGATTGATGATCAGGTCCACTTCAGGGAACCCGGGCTCACACACAAAGCCGACATCGCTTCCGAATCGCGTGCTGCGGTAGCGGGTGGCACAACCTCCTTTATGGAAATGCCCAATACCGTTCCGAATACGCTTACCCAAACCTTACTTGAAGAAAAGTATATGCGTGCTGCCTCCACATCCATGGCCAACTATTCGTTTTTCATGGGAGGCTCGAACGATAACCTGGATGAAGTATTACACACCGATCCGCGCAAGGTTTGTGGCATCAAACTATTCATGGGTTCTTCGACCGGCAATATGCTGGTCGATAACCGTAGATCATTGGAAGCCATTTTTTCACGTTGCCAGATGCTTATCGCCACACATTGCGAGGATGAAGAAACCATTCGTCTGAACATGCAGCGCTACCGGGCCAAATTTGGCGAGGATGTGCCCATCGCCTGTCACCCGCTCATACGCAGCGCCGAAGCCTGTTACAAAAGCTCCTCGCTGGCGGTTGAACTGGCCCGAAAATACAATACCCGTTTGCATGTGCTGCACATCTCCACGTCAAAAGAATTGGAGCTGTTTGGTAATACGTTGCCCCTTGCCGAAAAAAGGATTACCTCCGAAGCCTGTATCCACCATATCTGGTTTTCAGACAAAGACTATGAACGTCTGGGCAACCGCATCAAATGGAACCCGGCCGTAAAAACAGAAGCCGACAGGGATGCCATCCTGAAAGCCCTGCTCGACAACCGCATTGATGTGCTCGCCACCGATCATGCACCCCACACGCTCGAAGAAAAAGCCAATACCTATTTCAAGGCTCCGTCGGGCGGCCCCTTGGTGCAACATGCATTGGTTGCCCTCTTCGAACTTCGAAAACAGGGAAAGATAACGATTGAACAGATTGCTGAAAAGACCGCACACAGCGTGTCTACCTGTTTTAAGATTGAAAAACGGGGCTTTCTCAGGAAGGGATATCATGCCGATCTTGTCTTGGTAAACCCCGACTCGCCCTGGACTGTTGACACTTCGAATATCTATTACAAATGCGGTTGGTCGCCTTTTGAAGGCGCCACCTTTTCATCCCGCGTGACGCATACGTTTGTAAACGGGAAGCTGGTATACGACCAAGGGCGTTTTGATGATTCTGTAAGAGGTGAACGTCTGCTTTTTGAGGTTTGATCTGCCGAAAGAATCTGAGCATAAAACACCGGGATCTTCGGTCTAACCCTTTATACAGCTGAACATGCGTTACGGATAAGCCACTTTCCGGGATGAAAAATCGCTAAAGTGGTACAGAAAGGGTCTACATTCCTTCCTATATTTACCTCCTCTAATTTACCATCGTGCTTTACTATCTGCTCAAACCCGTCGTCCGGATTTTCATGCATATCTTTTACCGCATACAGGTAAAAGGACTGGACAATCTTCCATCCGGCAAACCCGTGGTGCTCATTCCAAACCATGTGAATGGATTTGTAGACCCCTTGCTTGTAGGGATGTTTTCCAAACCCAAGGTCCGTTTCTTTGCCAGAGGTGATGTCTTTAAGGGAAGGATTGTGAAATGGCTGCTGAACGACATGAATGTGAGCCCCATGTACCGGATCAGTGAAGGCTATGGGGAAGTAAAAAAGAACGACAAGACTTTTGAAGAATGCCGGAGTCTGCTCGGCCAGCGGAAAGCGCTGCTGATGTTCCCCGAAGGCATCTGCATACAGGATAGAAGGGTGAAAAAATTCAAAAAAGGGCTCGCACGCATCATCCTGAGCGTAGAGGCATTGGACTCAAACAAATCGGATATTCTGGTCATCCCCGTAGGCCTGAATTATTCGAGCGCAAAGGATTTCAGAAGCAAGGTTTTCATCCAGTTTGGAGAACCCATACACCTGAGCGATTTTCAAAAGCGTTATCAGGAAGACAAAGTGCGGGCCATCAATGTCTGTTCACAATTTATGGAAACTGAACTTGCCAAATTGGTTGTAACCATAAGCAAACCCGAAAACGACGAATTGTACGAAGCCCTTTCAGAAATCTATATCCGGCAACGTATCGAAGAGCAGGGAGGAAAAAGCAGCAATCTTGAAACCGTTTATAAAAAAAACCGAGAACTGGCATCCCTCATCAACTCCCTGGAAGAAACATCTCCCGGGCAAATCCAGGAATTGAAAGAGAAGGTCATTCCATATCTCTGCGAGCTTAAGCGCATAAAACTGCGAGATCATCTGCTGCGACGCGATCGTCTTGCAAAAATGAACCTGCAAAGCATCTTGAATGATTTTCTGATCATGTGGTTCGGATTGCCGCTTTATTGGATCGGGTTATTACTCAATCTTCCACCCTACCGCCTGGCCCGCAATACAGCCCGCGACAAAGCGAAACAGGTGGAGTTCTATGCATCCATCTATGCAAACCTGGCTATGTTCTGCTGGCTGGGATATTACGTGTTGCAGCTCATACTCATCCGTCGCATTACCCATCAGTGGGCGACTGTTGCTGTGTGGGCCCTGCTTGTCCCGCTCACAGGTTGGTTTGCCATCACTTTTTATCCGGTGAGAAAAAAGGTCTTTGGAAGATGGAAACTGCTGGGTCTGGTAAAAAAAGACAAAGCCACTGCCGAGCGGCTGATTCATGAACGGGAAGAAATTATTGGGAGAATAAAAGGATTGGGCTTATAGGGATTGGGATTGGGGATTTAGGCCGATCTTTTTCGATTGCAAATGAATAAATAGGGTTCACTCAAAAAGCCGGCAATCTGGTGGAGGACGAATCGCCCTGTGCGCTGGGGAGTCCACGCGGAGAGCGAACTTCAAGATGGCTGGCGAGAAGCGGTGGCCTGTGCTGAAAAGCCATCTTGAAGTTGGTCCGCGTGGCGTCTTTTTTGCGTTACTTTTTGGACGAGCAAAAAGTAACTAAAAAATTCCTTTGAACACAAGGTTCGTCCACGTTCTGCTTGGTGCAAGGGTTTTGATTGGAATCGACAGTTAGTCTTGCATCTCACTGATAAAAATGAGACATTATGTGTTGATTGGGTGATGGTTGGAGGTGTTTGAGTGAACCCTAAATAAACAGAGAAGGATACTATTGAGCTCCTCGCTCAATTCATGCTTGCAGATCCTAAAATCCTACATTCACAACAAATCCCAATTCACAAATCGTTAATCCTTCACCCTGTTAAACTTCATTGCTTTGAGCATCCAATCGGACAGGGGTTTGGAGGGATCACGTTTTTTCAGATCCAGGTGCCAGCCAATTTGTTTCAGAACTGGTATTTTATGGGTTTCCACAAACTCAATGAGGGTCCCGTCGGGATCTTCAATATAACTAAAATGACCTGCCGCTTCGCCCATATCAAAACTGTTTGAACTATCTACGGTAAAAGGATGGCCTTTTAATTCGCAGTGTTTCTGAAGATCCTTCATGTTATTGATATCGAAACAGAGATGGATAAAACCCAGATCGCCCCAAAACCTGTTTTCAAAGATCTTTCTTGGAGTCCTTCCCTGCACCTGGATCAGTTCCAGTTCACTGCTACCCAGTAGCCGGCTGAATGCTCCGCTGCGGGGTTTGCTGTGACGGAGCAAAACCCTGCGTACATTTTCCTTTCCCCCGGGAAGGGCCTGCAAGTCACTGAAAGAACCGGTTTTGTCGTACACAACGGTATCATAGCCCAGGATATCACCGTAGAATGCCACACTGCGTTCCATGTCCGATACCCCGATCATTGCTCCAACCGGCCCGCCGGTAAGTGCCTTGCCTTTTCCGAACCAATCGTTTCCTTTTACAAGCTGGAAGATATTGCCGTATGGATCATTCATAAAAAAAGTATCTGCCCCGCTCGGGTCTTTTACCAGACGCGATACGAGCGACAGCTTTCGGGATTTCATCTGCTCAAATGAAAGACACACATCAACCGATTTCATGCGTGTACAGAAGATGCCCAGATCGCCAAGCGCAGGCTGAAATGCGGCTGGTTGCGCAACACGGCTTGTATACTGCCAGATTTCGAAACCTCCCCCACCTTTGAGGTTGATGGCCAGGATTGCATGACGTTTCCTCGGTTCACCTCCGGTGTATGGCAACATCAACGCCGCTTCAGCTGCTTCCTCGAATACCGGTATATCCATCCCGAATGCCCTCCGGTACCAGGCAAAAGCATCGGTTGCGTTTGGAATCCCGATTCCGATCTGTTGTATCCCTGCTATGCTGTAACTCATATTTCCTGCGTTGTGATGTTGTTCTGAATTATGATTATTCTGCTTTTTGTTTCCGTATCATCTTCGAGAAAAAATGCGGAAAGAAACGCTTGAGCCAGACTGCCGTTTGTTCCCTGGAATTTCCGATAATGATTTCTTCTTTCTGTTGTTTCATGGCTTCCAGTATTCTCCGGGCACATGTCTCGGCAGTCATCCCATTTGCCTGGGCATCATCCATACGCCCCGAACGTTTGCCGTCGGCAGTCAGCGCATTGACCGAGATATGGGTTGCTATTTTACCCGGACAAACAAGCAACACCTGAATATTATCGGCAAAGAGTTCCATCCTCAGCGATTCGAAGAATCCTTGCAGGGCATGTTTACTGGCTGAATACGCCGAACGCAGAAAGAACCCGAATTTCCCTGCAACACTGCTTATCACCACAATCTGTCCGCTCTTTCGGCTGATCATACCGGGCAATACGCTTTTGGTGAGGGCAACCGGACCAAAATAGTTGACTTCCATCAAACGCCGGTCTGTGCCGATATCGGTGTCTTTGGCGTAGGCGCGTTGACTGATGCCTCCGTTATTGATCAGCACATCAATCTGACCATACCTGGCAAGTACGATCTCTACTAATTTGGAGGGATTGCCAAGTTGTTCCAGATCGAATGGAAGGATCAGACAGCATTCATCAGTGAGGCCGCAAGTCTTTTGTACACGCCTCAGCTCATCTTCCCTGCGCGAGGAGAGTATGAGCGTAGCTTGTTCCTTGGCAAGCAAGGCTACCAACGCCTCGCCAATACCCGAAGAAGCGCCGGTGATCCAAACAATCTTTCCGCTGAATGATGGCATTACAATATAGGTAGTAAAGTTATCAGAACTCAAAATTAAAGATTTTTTCATGCCCCTGCCCGGAATCAGGTTCCCGCTCGAAATCAACCTTCTCCCGAACGGTTCATCCAGCCCAGGAGCGCGAATGGGTGTTAATTCGTCAGGAAACTTCAGATCTTGAAAATTGCGGTAAATTTGCAAAAGCCAACGCAGCTTTATCACCATGAAACAAACAGGAACGCACCATTTTACAAAGTTGATGATCCTGGTGTTTACGGTTCTGGGTTTGTTTTCCTGTGGAAAAAAGGCCCCGCTTACCACCCCGCTCAAGAAACCCGATCACCTGCTGACACAAACAGAAATGGTGGATATACTTGTACAGGTACATCTGCTCGAATCGGCTGTAAATCTGCGCAATGCCAAGAACCAGACCCAAAACAAGAAGGACCTGCTGAGGGTCCCCGATATATTTCTGCCCTACAAAACCAACCAGGCAGGTTTTCTGGAAAATTTCAATTGGTACTCAAGCCAGCCCCAATTGCTGCTGACAATCTACGACGAGGTTCTGGTACGACTTACACGTATGCAGGCCGAGGAGGATAAAAAGAAAACCTGAGTTCTTCCTGATCTATCAAATTCAAGAAAAGCTTCTTTGATCAGTGGTGTGCCCCGGGCACATGCGGTGAAGCATCTTTCAGGTAGAGCTCACAGATTTCCCTGACAGAGTTTTCGATGGGGGTAAACTGAAAACCGAGGGCGTTTCTTATTTTTTCGGATGAAAAGGTGTAACTGTAATTTGCGGCACGCGCAGTTTCACGGGTGATGACCGGTTGTCTTTGTCCGAGTGCGGCCCTTAATTTTTCTACTCTCCATGCAAATTCAGCCAGAGCAGGCCCAACGCTGATCCTTGCATCGGGCTTCCGGAACTGGCGGTGCAACATATCGAAGAATGTACGGAATGGAAGGTTGGCTGCATTGAGGAGATACCGCTCTCCGTTTAAATCGCTTTCCATGAGGGCAATCATGGCCCTGGAAACATCGCGTACATCTACATAACCGGTCTGGCCCCGGGTGTAATATTTCAATCCTTTGGAGGCGGTCTTGAACAACGCGATGCTGCCTTTGCTCCAATCGCCCGGGCCGATAATCACCGATGGATTCACTACTACTACGTTCAGGCCTTCTTCGGCCCCGCGCCATACTTCGCGTTCTGCGCCATATTTGCTGATGGCATACCAGGAATTCTGGGGTGATGTCTTCCAGTGGGTTTCTTCGGTCACCACAGCTGCCGTAGAGTTCCGGCCAAGACTGGCTATGGAACTGACATGACAAAGCTTTTGGATATTCATCTGAAGACAGGCATTCACAACATTGGCAGTGCCTTCAACATTTACCAATAACATTTCTTTGCGGTGGTTGGGCACAAAGGAAACAACAGCGGCACAGTGATACACCTTCATGCATCCCTGCATAGCTTCTTCCAGCGAAGCGGCATCCATGATGTCGGCATCAACCCACTCGATGAGGTTAAGAAGTGATTCGGGGGAAGAAGTGTAATAGGAAAATACTTTGTGCACTAAACCCAGGTTGCTCTCTTCCCTTTTGAGAGCACGCACACGATAACCGCACTTTGCGAGGTCATAAAGTAAGTGAGATCCAACGAGACCTGTTCCTCCGGTTACTAAGATCATGGGATAAATGTACAGGAAATTAGGTTAGCCCTTGGCGCAGGCATTGTCAGACAAGAGCAGGAGAAGTTCAGGTACTCAGTTTTCAGATATCCTGAACTCATAGAACTCCATAATCTGGTTACAGAGGAGTTTTTTGCAGGCTTCATCCACTTTTTTATTGGCTTCTTCCTTGGATGCGGCATCAATCTCAAGACTGATATGCTTTCCGATACGCACATTCTGGATTTCGGCCAGGCCCAGGTTTTTCATGCTGCCGGTAACGGCCTTTCCCTGTGGGTCGAGCAATGCCTTGAGCGGCATAATGTCTATTTCAGCCTTGTACTTCATGCTGGTATTTGTTTAAGATGTTGTTGACGATCGATAAAAGTACATACAAAAGTATAACAATAGGAATACCCACAAACCTTAACAAAAGCAGGATCACCAGGGCCAGGGCGATAAACGAGAAACGAAGCTTGTTATCAGTCCATCCAAAATTCTTGAATTTCAGGGCAAACAGCGGGAGTTCGGCCACCATCAGGAACGACATGATAACGGTTAATGCACACAAAAACCAGGGGTTCAAAAGGTATGGAGCCCAGGGGCTTTCACCAGGGGTTGTTGCAAAAGTAGCTGCAAGCGCAGTAAGGGGCGAACCATTTTCGGCCAGATTCGAAAGCGGTGAACGCAGGTCGAGTATCAAGGGTATAGAACAGATCAGCATAGCATTGGCAGGCGTAGGAACACCAATAAACGATTGTGCTTGGCGGGTGTCGATGTTAAATTTGGCTAGCCGGAGGGCTGAGAAGACTGGTATGAGAAAACCTACGTAGGGGAGCAGGAACAACCCCTTAGCTGTCTGGGCCTGATCCTTTCCTTGTATGGCCCCAAGCAGGTCAAAATGTGATACCGCATCCTGCATAACCCAGCGATTGAGCAACTGATAGATTATCACACCGGGCAGTACGCCAAAGGTTACCAGATCGGCCAGTGAATCAAGCTGTTTGCCCATTTCACCGCTCACATGCAGCAAACGGGCGGCAAACCCATCAAAAAAATCGAATACGAGCGCGATTCCCACCATATAGGCGCTCAGGACCAGATTTCCCTGAAAAGCAGCCACAATACCGATGCATCCGCTGAGCAGGTTTCCGCAGGTAATGGCATTGGGTATGTGTTGTTTGACAGGCACAGGCCGCAAAAATAACGAAAATACCGCCCCGGCCCGAATCCTTTCTCCTAAAATGGCCTTCACTCTACCCGATTTAAAGCCCGCTCTGTGCATGCGCAGAAGATGCGGCAAAACCAGCTGGCAAGACCGGTATAAAACCGGCTTTTCTTTATCTTTGTCGCGCCAAAAAATCTGTATCTTTTTTAAAACACGGCCCATGAAACCTAAGACTGCAAAAGAAACCTATACCGTCACTACCGAAATCGTACTGCCCAACGATACCAATACCCTGGGCAACCTCATGGGAGGCCGGCTGCTGCACTGGATGGACATAGCAGCCGCCATTTCCGCACACAGACACTGCAAACGGGTGGTGGTCACCGCATCGGTCAACAATGTGGCGTTTACTCAACCTATCCGTCTGGCAAGTATTATTACGGTTGAGGCAAAAGTCTCCCGGGCGTTTACCTCCTCCATGGAAGTATTTATCGATGTATGGGTTGAAGACCCGGTAACCAGCGAGCGCACCAAATGCAACGAAGCTATCTACACCTTTGTGGCTGTTGATCAGAACGGCTCTCCGCTTCCCGTTCCCGAACTCATTCCTGAAACAACCGAAGAACAAGCGCGTTTTGATGGGGCCCTCCGGAGAAAACAGCTCAGCCTCATCCTGGCAGGCAAGATGCTTCCGGATGAAGCTACAGAGCTGAAGGCGTTGTTTGGAAAATGAGAAGACGGTAGGCTGTACTGAATCAAAAGTGAAAACCATTGCTGGTCAGCAGACAGGATGGGGCTATTTCCTGTACGGCATTCGTAAGAGCAACGTTAACTATGCATCGCTTTTCTTCACCGCTCTGACGACAGCCCCTTCCTCAATCAAATTCATACATTTAAAATGTCCTTTGGGGCATTTATCAAACCCGATCTTTGAGCAGGGTCTGCAGTTAAGCCCTTGAACCTCCACGATTGTTCCGTTTCCGTTCGGGCCATGACCGCTTCGGTAGGGATACATGCCCAATGCAGGCACAGTGTTTCCCCAGACAGAAATGATTTCTTTTTTAAAGGCCGCGGCTATGTGCATAAATCCGGTATCGTGGGTTATCACCTTCTTTGCCTGACGCACGAGCGAAGCCGATTGCAACAAGGAATATTTTCCGCAGGCATTAAAAAGTTTTCCGTCGAGGGCTTTGTTTATCAGCTCAGCATTCGGTGCATCTTCCTTTCCCCCGATGAGCACAACGCGCTCATCAAGTTGTCTGCAAATGGCAATGATCTTTTCATTGGGCAGACGTTTGGTAAAATGCTGGGCGCCGATGACAAAGGCTATATAGCCTTTACGCAGCTCGGGCATTTCATCAACGGCTACTTCGTCGGCGGGTGGAATAAAAAAGTCGAGGCCTTTCCCGTCGTCGGTTACGTCGAGGCTCTTAACGACGTTCAGATAGCGTTCTGCAACATGTATGTGCGGCATAACATCTTTCTTAAAATGTACCAGGAGCCATTTGCGGATATTGAGCTTATCTAATGCTGCCGATGGTTTTGCCAATGCCCGTTTTACCTGCGCTGTACGGAGGTTATGATGGAGATCGGCCACAAAGTCGTAATTCTCCTGTTTCAGCTGTTCGAGCACAGGAGCCACAGCTTTATTGATGGTGATGATTTTGTCAATAAACGGATTGGCTGCCACCAAACCCTTATATACATCCTTTGTAAGGAAATGGATTTCGGCCCCGGTCTGCAGCTTCAGGCAACGCATCACCGGAGAGGTGAGAACAATATCGCCAATGGAACTGAAACGGATCAGGAGTATCTTTTTCAAACGGCAGGTTGGGGCATTAATTAATTGGGGACAAAATGGTATTGCATCACATCGCCGGTCGGGCTCAGGTTCTGAAGCCAGAGCTCATGCCGTTCGAGTTTCAGGATAAGATAAGTATCTACCTGTATTCCGGCCCCGAGGGCATACGAAAAATAAATAACGGTCTTGTCGTCCGACCAGGTCCATGTTCCATCATAGGAGAGCGAGGTTCCGTTATTGGTTGCCCAATTGAAGGAAAAATTGCCGTTTAACTCAATCTTGCGTGAGTATTCAATGGTATTGACAAGTGTAGCGGCAGTAACATCAGTTCCATTCTCCAGGGCCTGGTTAAGTTTCCAGTCACCATCCAGCCTCCATTTCTTGGGCATAAGGCTGAATTCGGGCCCATCGGGGTATTTTTTACACCCTACGCCTGTGCCTATCACGAGGATCAGCAGCAGCAGCAGGAGATAGGTACTTTTAAGATGCTTCATTGGTGTGGTGGTCAGGATGACAAAGATACCGCTTCTGGTCGAAACGGCCATGGAATGGTTCAGGCAAATCAAAACCCGGGGGCTTGCCACCGCTAAACTGCAGTTCAGGCGCGTCCGAATTCTGCTAATTTTGCAGGGTGATACTGACCGACACACATACCCATCTTTATGCCGATGAATTCCAACCCGACCGGGCAGAGATGATCCGACGGGCAGTTGATTCAGGGGTATCGCGCATGTTCCTGCCCAATATCGACAGCAATTCCATACCTGGGCTGTTTCAACTGATCAAGGCTTTTCCCGACAACTGTTTTCCGATGATGGGACTGCATCCCTGCTCTGTAAACGAGCAGTTTCAGAAAGAACTCAGCGTGGTTGAACACTGGCTTGGCAAACGTAAATTCTATGCAGTGGGCGAAATAGGCATTGATCTGTATTGGGACAAGACCTTTGCAGAACAGCAGCAATACGCGTTTGAATACCAGATCAAGCTTGCTAAACGCCTCGGCCTGCCCATTGTGATCCATACCCGCAATGCGTTCAAAGAAGCGTTTGAAATTGTTGAACGGAACAACGACTCCAACCTGAAAGGAATCTTTCACTGTTTTTCAGGAACCCTCGACGAAGCGCATCAGGTTACTGCACTCGGCGGGTTCATGCTGGGTATAGGCGGAGTACTCACCTTCAAGAATTCGGGGCTGGATACGATCGTCACTCAGCTAGGATTGGAACACCTGGTGCTCGAGACCGATGCTCCTTACCTGGCGCCAGTACCTGTTCGGGGGAAACGCAACGAAAGCGCCTACATCACACTCATCGCCCAACGCCTGGCCGATCTGAAAAAAACAAGCCTGGATGAGGTGGCACGCATTACCACAGCAAATTCTAAAACAATTTTTGGCATCTGACCATGGGCGCAAAAACTTCGGTACTTCTTATCTACACAGGCGGAACCATTGGCATGATACAGGATGCAAAGAACGGACAGCTCCGTCCGTTTGATTTTGCGCATCTTACAGACCAGATTCCGGAACTCAAAAAATTTGACATCAGGCTTTCTGCTATTTCTTTTGAACACCCCATCGATTCATCCGACATGGACCCTACTGTATGGATAAAGCTGGCGAAGATGATTCAAAAAAATTATTCGAAATATGATGGTTTTGTAATCCTTCACGGATCAGACACCATGGCTTTCACGGCTTCGGCATTGAGTTTTATGCTCGAAAATCTTGACAAACCCGTAATCCTTACCGGCTCGCAACTGCCCATTGGCATTATCCGTACCGATGGCAAGGAAAACCTCATTACCGCCATCGAGATAGCAGGTGCCAAGGAAAAGGAACGCGCCGTTGTGCGCGAAGTCTGTATTTATTTTGAATACCAGCTCTACCGGGGCAACCGTACGCACAAGTTCAATTCTGAACATTTTCAGGCATTTCAGTCGCCCAATTATCCGGTGCTGGCCGAGGCCGGGGTACATCTGCGTTACAACCAGGCTGCGATGCTGCCTGCCGGCAAAAGCAAACTCAAGGTGCATACCACCCTCGATCCCAACATCACTATCCTCCACCTGTTCCCAGGTGTTACCAGAAACGCGGTCAAGGCCATTGTCTCCACCAGGGGGTTGAAAGCATTGATCTTGCTGACTTTTGGGTCGGGCAATTGCAGCACTGAAACCTGGTTCCTGGATCTGTTGGCAAACACGATACAGAAAGGGATCCTGATCCTGAATATCACCCAATGCAATGCAGGCAGTGTAGACCAGGGTAAATATGAGACCAGCGCTTCGTTGCAGCACATCGGGGTTGTTGGTGGAGGGGATATGACCACCGAAGCAGCTGTGGCCAAGCTGATGTTTGTGCTTGGCAAAGCAAAAAACAACAAAGCCGCCCTGAAAGAACTCACCCGTGATTTACGCGGGGAAATGACAACGTGATGCGGTATCGTTTACCGGATGATCAGCACCTGACAACCTCACTGACTGAAGGTGCAACTTGAAGATAAGGTGGGCTGCCGGTGTGAAAGTGATCTATCCGTTTTTTTGTACCTGCTTAGTATCAATGACAGGAACGGTTATGGTAACCACAAAGAAATGAATCTAGTTCAGCCTAAACCTGCACGGTTATGTACTTTTTGTAAAGGACCCCGCCAACAATCACCCCTTCATTTGTTCATTCCAGACAGACAGCGTCCCCCACGATGAATTCCCAACTTCCCATTTACGAAATCTTATCCGATATACGGGTAGCGCTAACCAGGCACAATACCGTCATCCTCCAGGCGCCTCCGGGCGCGGGAAAAAGCACGGCATTGCCCATTGAGCTGCTGAACGAGCCCTGGCTTCAAAACAAAAAGATACTCATGCTGGAACCCCGGCGTCTGGCAGCCCGATCGGCGGCATCACGCATGGCTGACCTGCTTGGTGAAGATGTGGGAAACACTGTTGGGTACAAAGTACGGTTCGAAAACAGGACGAGTAAGAGAACGCGTCTGGAAGTGCTGACCGAAGGCATCCTAACACGCATGTTGCAGGAAGATGGGGCTTTGGAAGATGTAGGTCTTGTGATCTTTGATGAATTCCACGAACGAAGCCTCCACGCCGATCTGGCGCTTGCCCTGTGCAGGGAAATACAACAAGTGCTGCGCGAAGATCTCCGGATCCTCATCATGTCGGCTACGCTCGATAGCGGCAGTCTGAGTACAATGCTTAAAGGAGCTCCTGTACTCAGCAGCCAGGGCCGACAGTATCCCGTCAGCATACGGCATCTGGATGTAGGCGCTGACATCAATATTCCACAAGAAATGAGCCGGGCCATCGCACGCATACTCCAGGATCATCCAGGAGATGTGCTGGCCTTTCTTCCCGGAACGGGCGAGATACATCGTACCGTCGATCTGCTTGAAACACAGCTAAGCGGCGTAAAACTGCATCCCCTCTATGGCGATCTTCCTTTACAAAAACAACAGGAAGCTCTGCTCCCCGATGCATCGGGAAGAAGAAAAGTGGTCCTGGCCACCTCCATTGCCGAAACCAGTCTGACCATTGAAGGGATTACCGTGGTGGTTGACTGCGGATATTCGCGTGCCCCGCGTTTTGATCCGCGTACAGGACTCACCCGTCTGGAAACAGTACGTGTTACAGCCGATGCTGCCGATCAGCGGGCCGGGCGGGCCGGACGTCTCGGCCCGGGAACATGTTACCGTTTATGGAGCGCCGGGGCTCAACACCAGCTTATTGCCCATCGTAAACCCGAGATACTCGAAGCCGATTTGGCCCCGCTCGTGCTTGAACTGGCAAACTGGGGCACTACCGACATTTCGGCCTTGAGCTGGCTCACCCCTCCCCCGGCGGCGGCGCTGAGTCAGGGCCGGGAATTGCTTCGTTTGCTGGGAGCCATGGAATCCGAAAAAATCAACGCCCGCGGCAAAGAGATGCTCCGGCTGCCAACACATCCGCGCATCGCTCATTTATTGCTGGAAGGAAAAAAACTGGGTCTTGTTTCGCTTGCTGCCGATGTGGCTGCCTTGTTGGAAGAACGCGATCCGCTCCCGAAAGAAGCCGGAGCCGATATCGTGCTGCGTGTGGAAGTTTTACGAAAATGGAGAAACAAAGAGTACGTAAATGTCGACCGGTCCAGACTCGAACGCATCGAACGGCTTGCTCAAACCTGGAGGAAATTGTTCTCCGTACAAGCTGACAACAGCACACCCCGGCAGGAAGAAGTTGGCAAACTGATTGCCTCTGCCTATCCCGAGCGCATTGCAAAACAACATGGGCCCGAACACCGGTACAGGTTAACAAACGGACGATTTGCAAAGACCGGCGAACAGGATCCGCTACTGCGCGAGAAATGGCTTGCTATTGCACATCTGGATGGGGGCGGTTCAGAAGGAAAGATCTGGCTGGCGGCAGCCCTCGATCCGGACGACATTATGCATCTTACACGCAGCGAAGAAACGATCAGCTGGGATGAACAAAAAGGCGAGCTCATCGCCCGTACCGAAACAAAGCTTGGCGAAATAACCCTGAGCAGCACACCGTTGAAACAGATACCCGACCAGGCCAAAGAAAAAATCCTGGTAAGTGTTGTGCGAAAAGAAGGGATGAAACTCTTTACCATAACCGAAGCGCTCGAGGAATGGCAGGCCCGTTTGAGTGCGCTCCGAAAATGGAGACCGGAAGATGGATGGCCCGACATGAGCGATGCCGGTCTGCTGGAAACGGTAGAAAACTGGCTTCCTCCCTGGATGAGCAGCATCCGCAAACGCGATGATTTCAAAAAACTCGACATGACAACCATCTTAAAATCAGCGCTCGACTGGAATCAGCAGCAATTGATGGACAAGCTCGCGCCGGATACGCTTGTCGTACCGAGTGGTTCCCACATCAAACTTCAATACAATGCCGATGGTTCGGCTCCGGTGCTGGCCGTAAGATTACAGGAAATGTTTGGCTTGCTCGATACCCCTCTGGTGAACGAGGGCCGGAACAAAGTGATGTTGCATCTCCTTTCGCCAGGCTATAAACCGGTGCAGGTTACACAGGATCTGAAGAGTTTCTGGAAGAATACCTACCCCGAAGTACGCAGTGAGTTGCGTGTACGTTATCAAAAACACCACTGGCCCGAAGATCCCTGGACGGCAGAAGCTGTAAGGGGGGCAAAGAAACGGAAACCGGGGGGGTAGATGTGTGAGGCTGCGTCTCCCACATGCTGTCGACCCTCCAATAACCTTATCATCAGATATCAAGCTATCTCACAACTCAGGGTGGCTTTAGACTATGCTGAGTTAAGAGGCAGATCAGACCTCATAAATTGACCTTTTGACGGTTAAAATAAGGCTAATGCCCTATCATTTTGTTATGCATTCCCGATAGGCAGAAACGAGCCGCAGTAACCAAATATGGGCCAAACTGAAGGCTATACCAATTTAACAAAGGCTATGTTTCTTTTTCTCGTACTTTAG
>JABDAO010000048.1 GCA_013289095.1 Bacteroidota bacterium
AAGCCTATCGTGTTCTGCCTTTTTGAGTGAACCCTAATTGGCTTTTTCATGGTGTTTTTGTTTTTTGAAATAGGTTTGTAACTGATTCTTCTTTCCCAGACTACAGTTGATTGAGCCTGGTATGCTGCTCTTTTTCAAGAGTTTATGCTTCATGCGGTGCCGTTCATTGGGGGTATGATGCTAAAAAGAGTGCGTTTCTGGCTGATCAGTGTAGCAATCAGCCCGATTGCTATACTGATCAGCCCGATTGTTATAACAACACGGCCGATTGCTATAGAGATCAGCCCTGTTGCTATAACAACAGCGCCAATTGCTATAGAGATCAGCCCGATTGTTATAACAACAGTGCCAATTGCTATAGCAATCAGCCCGATTGCTACAACAACTGGCTGATTGCTATAGCAATCATCCCTGTTGTTATAGCAAGAGTGCCGATTGCTACAGTGATCAGCCCGATTGCTATAACAATCGGGCTGATCTCTATAGCAATCGGCCAGATCTCTATAGCAATCAGCCAGAATCCGACTCTGATCGCGCTTTTTCCGGAAAATATCCGCCCTGCCTATGGTTCGTGATGGCAGGCTGTGGGTCGCCGGTAGTTATCTCTTTTTCAATGAACGATTGTATGCTATGCTAAAGGTGCTTTATCGCATCTATATAGGGTTCACTCAAACACCTTCAAACACCACTCAATCAACACTTAATGTCTCTTTTTCATCCTTGAGATGCAAAACTAAATACCGTTTCCAATCAAAACCCTTGCACCAAGCAGAACGTGGACGAACTTTGTGTTCAAAGGAATTTTTGCTTGCCCAACCCCGCCTGCCGACGCGCAGGAAGCTTGAGGGGCGGGGCAGGAAAGTAACGCAAAAAAGGCCCCACGCAGACCAACTTCAAGATGGCTTTTCAGCACAGGCCATCGCTTCTCGCCAGCCATCTTGAAGTTCGTTCTCCGCGTGGACTCCCCAGCGCACAGGGCGATTCGTCCCCCAATAGGTTGTCGATTTTTTGAGTGAACCCTAAATAGAAGGTGATAAAGACTGTATAGCGCTGTATTAAAGAGTGAATCACCCCTTCAGAAGACAAATTGAAAAACGGAAACATGTCTCTGGACCCACTGGCTGGACCAACATGCAGCAGTCATTCGATCTCTGCCCCCAGCTTTTGACATTACCCCTTCATTTTAACAAATTCACAATCATTCGATAAAATAGTTGTTTTTCGGATAATTTGTTACCTTCGCGCAGCATCAAACAAAAAAATGGACCCTGACCCTGCATACTATTTTGAAAGATTTGAGAAGCATATTCATTCTTTTAAATATCCTGTTTGGGCTTAACGCCTTTGCAGGAAGCAGTATTTCCTACTATCCCGGCACCGATCCATACACCAACAATCCATCTCATAAAGACACTGTCAAGGCCGATTTATCAAGGGCGCTGAGCATCAACGATTCCCTGTTACGTTTTCCGGCTTATGATGTCTATACCGATTTCGACACTTCTGTGATCCATGTGGTGGAACACATGAACATGTCAAATTTCACAGATACGATCCGTGTACTTGTTAACGACCCTGCCTATTGCGGCTATTGTCATCCTTTCAGGGGCAATGTCACTTCCGGTTTCGGATACCGCCATGGGCAACCCCATTTCGGAGAAGACATTAAACTGGAGATCGGCGATTCGGTACATGCGGCTTTTGAAGGCAAGGTGAGAATAGCCAAACGGAATAAATCATACGGAAATGTAGTCATCATACGACATGCAAACGGATTGGAAACCTATTATGCACATCTGTCAAAACTACTCGTAGAGCCTGGTCAGGATGTAGATGCCGGAACCATTATTGGCCTGGGAGGCAATACAGGCCATTCCTTTGGAAGCCACCTTCATTTTGAAGTAAGGTACAAAGGCATGCCGATTGATCCGAACGATGTCGTTAATTTTGCCGAATTCAAATTGAAATCAGACACGTTTCTCATCACCAAAAAGACCTTCGATTATTCAACCAAACGTGTTGGTGGCGGAAGTACGGGCACCTATACAGCAAAAACAACAGGCCCCCACGGCAAACCGCTTTATGTGAGGTATTACAACATCCGTAAGGGTGACACACTCAACAGCATTGCCAAACGCTACGGCACCACAGTAACCCTGCTCTGCCGCATGAACGGCATCAAGGCCACAGCCAACCTACAGGTAGGAAAGAAGCTAAAGGTCGGCTGATCTATTTGTTGCAAAGGTCTTTCAATTCTTTCTCCCCGTATTGTGCGCCCGTTTTCCGAAAAACCGCTATGGCCTTTCTCAAACTCGATCTTCACGACATCTTCAACGATAGCAAGTCTATTGAACGTGAGTTGAACAGGGTCTTGGATGAGGCGCATGAAAAAAAAATCGGGTGCATCGAAATCATACCAGGTAAAGGCAGCGGCCAATTAAAGAAAAGAGTCATTCGTTTTTTCGAACAACCTGCGATTAAAAGGCGCTATCACCGGTTGGAGAAAGACAGTAAGAATTTCGGGAGGGTGTTTGTGCATCTTAAATTCTAGTTTTCCACAACAGATCCGTTTTTCAAAACCCATCTTCTTTCCAGAAGATCGTTAAATCCCTCAAACTGTAGTAAGCCATTTTCCCATCCTTTTCCAGAATAAGAATGGAGGGTACGCCATCCATGGGTTTTATTTTGTCGTACTCGCAATTCAGTAAAAAGCTGTTATCCGGGCCAATGATCCCTTGTTTTCCATCCATCGAAACAAAGGCACGTTCATCCTTAAAATCAGTCGCGTCTTCATAATCGAAAGGAATAACCATTTTCCCTTTTTTATCGATGAACCCAAATTTGCCTTTTTTACGTACCCTGGCTATTCCATTGATAAATTCACCTGCAAATTCATACTCATGGTCTATTTTGGGAATTAGCTTATGGTCTATATACCCCCATTTTCCTTTTTTTGATACCGATGCGTAGCCTTCACTGAAATAGTGGATGTCCTCAAAATCTTTGGGAACCACCATTTTTCCGTGCGGATCGATGAACCCTTTCTTCTTCGCCATCTCTACCTTTGCGAGTCCCTGGTGAAAGCCGCTGTTTACGGCAATATCGGCCGAAAAATCGTATTGAGGTTCTATCACTTCGGCTCCAGAGCTGTCGACAAATCCAAACTTTTTCCCCTTCAGTACCAATGCAAGTCCTTCGGAGAAATCACCGATCAGGTCGTAGGAACAAGGCACCAGGGTTTCACCCCTGAAATTGATGATGCCGAATTTTCCATCTTTTTTTACGTGCGCCTGCCCCTTGCTGAAACGCTCCACCCATTGATATTGAAAAGGAATGACGATGGCTCCTGTTTTGTTGATGAACCCAGAGTGACCATCCGCCTCAACGGCAGCCAGCCCCTCTGAAAAATCCTGGGCAGCAGTGTAAATGCAAGGGATCGCCTCTTTACCGCTTCGTTCAATAAAACCAAACTTATCGTTCTTGCTTACCACTGCCAGACCTTCGGAAAAATCATGGATTTCCTGGTACACAAAAGGCACCAGGGGCTTGTTCATCTTATCGATGATGCCTGTTTTACCGTTCTTTTTTACAACCGACAATCCACCGCTGAATGGCTCGACTTCATCATATTCGAGCGGGATCATTACTTTCCCGGTCTTGCTTATAAAACCGCTTTTGCCGTTCAAGCCTGCTTCAGCAAGCCCCTCGGCATATTTGTCAACGAACTCATATACAAAACCAATCATTTCATGCCCTGTTGAATCCACAAACCCCCACCGGTTGTTCTGACGGGCAGGATAAAAAACAATCCCGGCCAGGTTCAGATCGCGCGTTACCGTTTGCTGATAGGGGTAATCAGGGAATTTTTCTTTGAACGCCTGGATGCTGCGCTGACTGAAATCGCTTGTAAACAGCGTATAGATATTGTGCCAGGAAGCTTCTACATTGTGGTTGGTGGGATATTTTTCAAGGAAGGCATGGTATTCGGCAATCGTATTGTTGGGTACACAAAGTGCAAACAGACTGTTTTCTGCATCTCTTTTATACGGACTGTCGGGATAATCGCGCAGAAAGTCGGCGAAACTTTTTTCGTTCCCCTCGGCTGTTGCTGTTTTAAAAAGCAGGAGCTCATACCGGTCTTTCGCTTTCAAGAGCTCACGTGCTTGGGGATATGTTTCAACAAACTGTTTCATCGCCTGCCAGGTATTGGCGCTATCGGCACGCTCAAAGGCCAGGTGGTTACGCATCTCTATGGCCTGGGGCCTGTCGGCAGCATTGGGATAAAGGGCAATGAAACGGTTGAAGGCTTCGACTGTTTTTTTTGAGGAAGCATCATCAAACCCCTGCCGGTTGATGCAACGTTTCAGTACTTCGATTGCCGTATCGTTTATGTTGAAGCGGGCGAGTTTCGCTTTTTGAGTAGGTTGCAGCAGCCGAAAGGCCTTTTCTGAAATACCGATATAGCGATAAGCCGAATCGGTATTGTGAAACGGATTGTCGGACCGTGAGTAGATTGTGCTCAGCCCATAGGCTGCACCGGCTGGATGATGTTTCAATGTTTTCTCGAAAAGTTGTTTGGCCCTGAAATAATTGTAGCTCTTCAGAGCTTCCATGCCCCGATCAAACCTGCCCTCAAAGGAGATGAAGGAGAGCTGACAGAAAATCAGAAGCGCTAACAAGTATTTTCGCATGGCCTATCTCTTCAGGGTTGATTCCATCGGAGTGAGGGTCAAAGATAGGAGGAAAGAAAGTTAAAAAATGCACTTTTCGGCAGACATTGCCCCAGGCCATTTTAGAGTTTGGCAGAATGAGAGGAGATTAAAGACATAGAACTTCGGCAGCAATCGTTCACAAAAGGATCCGGACACAAAAACCACAATCGTTAATAAAGTTGCGCAGGACAGGTATAAATGTTTCAACAACCCGATCACCAAAGACAATCAGCAATACCTTTGTCCCCAAAATCAGGTAAACGTGGATTTCACAAAAGGCCAAATCATCTTCACCATCAGTTTCGTGGTGGTCTTCATTGCAGGGCTGGTCTGGTCATATCGAAAGGATAAAATCATCAATACCCAGCATTTCAAAGGGGTGGCCTTGAAGCTGATTATCACCATCATCGGCCTCTATTCCCTCATTTTTTTAATCCTCAAGCTCATGCATTGACCCTCAATGATCTAAACGAGGAGCATCTCTAAAAAGCCCGTTTTACAGACTTCTACCTGCCTCTCCCCCAAGGGGAGGGGATGTTTGGAAGGGGTTATTAAAGATGCCCCGAAGCCTTTTTTAACAAGTATTTCGATCAAATCGTGTATTTAAACGATTAATGCTTTACTTTTGTTCCGCAGGACTACTCACTCTGCCACTTAATCAAGATGAAAAAAATACTCTCTTCTGTTGTTTTCTTATTCGCAGGTTGCCTTCTCTCTACTGCCGGAACCATTGTTCTGGAAGGGAAATATCAAAACAAGAACCTGTACGTACAGAATGGCTTTGCGGGTACCGGTGTGGGGTTTTGCACATACCAGGTAAAAATCAATGGCCAGGTCACTACCGATGAAATCAACTCGAGCGCTTTTGAGATTGATTTTAGTCAGTTTCAGATCAAACCAGGAACCGAAGTGAAGGTGGAAATCATGCATAAAGATGACTGTACGCCCAAAGTCCTCAATCCCGAAGCCCTCAAACCAAAGGCTACTTTTGAACCCCTTTCTATCAATGTAAACGATCAGGGTACCATCAATTGGTCTGTGAAAGGTGAGCAAGGTGCATTGCCTTTTATCGTAGAGCAATACCGTTGGAACAAATGGATCAACGTTGGCGAAGTAATGGGAGAAGGAACCGGCGACAAACACGATTATAAGTTTCAGGTTGCGCCCCATTCTGGTCTTAACCGTTTCCGGGTAAAACAAATTGGTTTTGCCGGAACTGTAAAATACACCAAGGAAATTACCCTCAACTCGCCCCAGCCAGCCCTTACTTTCAGCCCTTCGAAAGACAATAAGCAGATTGCCCTTACCGGCGATTCAATGTACGAAATCTACGATGCATACGGCAATATTGTCAAAAAGGGATACGGAAAAGAAATTGACGTAGCCTCCTTTAGCCGGGGCTTGTACTACCTCTGTTTTGACAACCAGGTAGTTGATTTTAAGAAGAAATAATCCGCAAGACCTCTGCAAGCTCGCTCAGGATCATAGCGGTTGCTCCCCATACTTCAAAACCCTCTATTTCATAATAGGGGGTTTTTAGCTTTGCGCCATTCTGGAGCAGACGCTCGCCAATATGGATATTCTGATCATTCAGGATATGTCCGAGATCGAAATCAACTACATCCTGCACTTCGGCGGGTTCAATGCTGAGCAGGGGCCGCATGCCGCAGCTGGCCACGAAGGGATTCACCAAAAAATTGCTTACCGGTATATACAAAGGGCTGAGCGCCCCGATGACCGATTGGGTGTCGAGTCCAAGTCCTATCTCTTCGCGTGTCTCCCGTATTGCCGTTTGGATCAGATCCGTATCCAGTTCGTCCCATTTCCCTCCCGGAAAAGCCATCTGCCCTCCATGAGCACTCGCCGAATCCGAACGCCGTATGAGCAAACAGCGTACCCCATTGTTCTCGGGCCAAAGCACAATCATCACAGCGCTCTGACGAGGGTTCGGGTTTTTCTGCAGCAACCCTTTGATTGTATAATCCGGATGAGCCGATAGTTTTTTTTGAGCGCTTTCGCCCGGCAAAACCTGTTTTAATTGCTTATTTAAGTTCGAAAAAAAATCAGACGAAAAATTCATTTCATTAGGTCATTTCTATGAATATCAACCACTTATGACAGCAATGGGCAAAAATTAAAATTATCTTGCGCCATTTTTAATATGCACCGGACACCTGATCAGTAGAAAGAATCGTGCGATTTTTTTTTAGAATCGACGAAACTTACTGATACTCACCGACGTAAACATACTTAAATCCTCACACATATGGACCCTCAGAAACTACAGCAGATGATCCGCTGGCTAAACGAGCAGATCAATAGTGCGAACGTCACTATTAACGAAGCGCAACGGAACCAGAATTACGGAAGGTTGGTCATATTCGAAGGCATGCGTGATGCATACCGGCGTTGCCTGAATGAGTTGGGGGTCTGATAGAGCGGGTCCGTTTTTTTCGGGGCCTGGTGTTTTGTCAAACAATGCCTTTTCAGGCTCAGGGTAGATATCTGTTCAATGCTTTTTTTTCCTTCCTTCCGACTCACTCTCTATTTTACTGGCTTCCTCCCGATTCAGACATAAAAGCTGTAAGGGGACTTTAAACATACATAGATAACCATTCAACGAATGATTATCTATGTTTTTTATGGGTAATGAATAAGGGAGCGGTACTTTTTTTATTCCTGGCGGCCCAGGAGAACCAGGAGCGTTCTGATTGGCAGGACATCGATTATTGTATGAAGGCTGTTTGCCATTTTTCAATCACCTGTATCACCCACCCGATCAGAGACCTGACCTTGCAATGACACAAAGGAGCTACGGAATGATTGAAATGGTATGCTCAATCATCACAACGCGTGGTAAATCGATCATTATTTAATTAACTCCTTAAGCGGGACAGATTGAGTAAACAGCCAGGATCTTCTTATTTAGCCTGGTTGCTTCTGGAATGTGTGAAGGACGAGCGTTAGAATTTCCCCGTTTGTGTCCGGACAATGAGTGTATCACCTGCTTTGAGCCGAGGATAACGTGTAAAACCGTTCAGTTCCTTGAGCCTTGCCACGGTGGTGGCAAACTGACGGCTCAATTCGTAAAGATTATCACCTTTCTGAATGGTATACACATCAGAATCGGCGGCATAGGCAGCATAGCCCCAGCGGTAACGCTTGAGCTCCACCCGGGAGCTGAGCAGGGTATGCGTATCAAACGAAATAAAATACTTCGGATTGATAGCAACTCCCTTGTAGCGTGTCTCAAAATGAAGATGTGCCCCGGTAGATCTTCCGGTAGACCCACCCAGACCCAGGGTTTGACCGGCATATACAAAATCGCCGGGCTTTACCTTAATCTTGTACAAATGCCCATATAAGGTTTCCAATCCGTTTGAATGCCGAACAATAACAACATTTCCATACCCGCTCGCTGTTCGTGCTGCTACCCGTACCATTCCATCGAACGCACAACTCACCGCATCTCCGCGCCGGAGTTCGAGATCAACACCCTGATGTTGTGCCGAATCACGCCACCCGAACGGGGAAGTCATAATACCTTCGACCGGAGGGGCAAAACTACCGAGTTCACCACCGGTGAGGGTGATAAATAAGGTGCTGTCATGTTTTGAGAGCTCGGCGCTATAAGGGAAGAGGTTCTTGGTATCCCACTTTCCATAGAGTTCGCCAGCAGGATAAACCGAAAATCCGCCAAAATCATTTTTGGGGTTTGTGTTTTCACGCGCGGCAATGAGTGCATTGAGCTGAACAATGAGATCGCAGGAAATAAATTTTACATCACTCAGCGAATCGATGAGTGCGATAAGCTGAGGTTCTGAATATTTTTCGAGCATCCGAAGATCTGGAAGGTAACGGGTGGTGTCGCGTGTCAGTGAATCTCTGGAACACACCGTTGTAGAGGCCGACAAAAAGCCGCAACCAAGCAGACACACCAACCACATACACATCCATTTTAAAAACATTGAATTGGGATGATAAGCTTCTGATCTGAGTATAAAAGCCCGGCTGTAACCGAACCCCGACAGAATTCTCCGTCAGCAGAAGGATTGCTAAGGTAAGCTATCTGGTCTGGTGGTAAAAGGGTTTTATCTGTTTTTTCCTAAAAAGGAGGAACAGGGGGATGAAACGCACAATATTGACGACAAAACGGGATTCACGGCCTCCTGGCTCCTGAATTTTCCTCTAATAACGACCCTCCCCTTGCGAATCGATGTCAAAAATCAGGCTGGGTTAACTATTTATAAATAATTAGGGCCTCTTTCAAATCTTTTCCGGTTCAATTGTCGTAGAAATACAAAATTCAATCATCCAAAATTTTAAGGAATCCCGAAAGATCTCAAGAAAAAGAGCGTTCGCCTGCGGCCTACTTCTTTCTAAACCGGCTTTGCTGATGATCCTCCTAATTTTCGGAAACATCAAATGGCAGAGAAGGGGTATATATGAAACGGGGTTTCTGGTATACCAAGTATGGTTCTGTGTATACCAACACCCACGCCTCCGGTTTTCAAAATTTCAGGAGTCAGGCGGATGTTGATTTGCATTTGCCTCTCCGGGGTATTTCAACATGCTGCAAGATGAAAATCAAATGAATACGGGAGAACTATTTACATCTTTTAACTCTTAAATTTATCCTGATCGACGCTCTTTCTTAGTACTTTCGCACTCAGATTTGAATACAGACATGCGCATCCTGCAGAAAATGCTTTTTTTTATTTCATCGCTCCTCCTCCTGGGCCCATTTTCTGTGCAGGCAGGTGAGCCACAGCATGATTCAAAACGGAGTCAGGATGTCAAAATATCAAGCATCCGCATCGATACATCGGGTAAACTGAACTGGATCGTATATAACCAAAATGGCGCTGTTGAATTTGGGGTTGAACAATTTCAGAACGAACACTGGGTTACCATAGGCATGGTGGCCGGAGATGCAGTAAGTGATGAAAGTCCGTACTCGTACTCACCGCATCAGCACTCTGGCGAAAACCGATACAGAATCAGCTGGGAAGGACCAGATAAAGCGCGGAGCTATTCGAATATCCTCACTACGATTTCGAAAAAAGAAGATGTTTTTTTCAGGCTTTCGGAAGATAATCTTAAAATTACGTTTACCGGTAATACCTACTACATGCTCTATAATCCTTATGGATTTGTGACCATGCGCGGGTTTGGAAACAGTCTTGATATTTCAGAATTCAAACCAGGCATGTACTGCATCACTTACGACAACAAAGTGGCCACCTTCGAAAAAAAACCGGTCTGGTTCAGTCACTCCAAACACCCTGTAGTTCGTGAGAACAAACCAGAACATCTTAAAAAGGCAAAAACTCCTTATGAGATGAGCCCTCCGTAATAAGAGAAAAAAAGAAAGAAAGAAAGAAAGAAAGAGCGTAAACATCTTTCAGAATTTGCACAGTGTTAACAGGATTGCAGATAATCCCGACATCCTCTACTGATTTTTCAATCCTATTCTTTCATACATTTGTCTGACACTGGTCGTTCGGGGTGGAGGCATGTTCTGTATCGCACACAAAGATCAAGCCTTACAAATCTTTTCCAAAACCATTCTAATAAGGGTATTTATGAACATGAAAAAAATTCTGATCACCGTCATCCTTCTCCTCGTGGTTTTGGAACTGGCCACATTTCTGCTGCCAAAAACAAGAATCGTTGAACGCTCGCTGGTGATGAGCGCTCCTTCGGAGGCTATCTACAAAGAAATAAGCACCGTGAAAGAATGGCAGAAATGGTCGGCCTGGGCGCGTCTGGATACTTCCATGAAGCTCACCTATTTTGGCCCCGAAACAGGCGCCGGCGCAGGGTACACCTGGGACAGCAAGAACAAAAAGGTGGGTGCAGGCAAGATGACCCTGGGTAGCTGCACCCCGGATTCAATCTCAACAATGATGGATTTTGGTGAAAAAGGCAGCCCTTCGGCAGTTTTTAAACTGAGCAAGGAAGGAACAGGAACAAAGGTAACATGGACAATGAAAATGGAAATGGGTTACAACCCCATTGCAAAGATTTTTGGTATGTTCATGGATAAAATGATTGGCCCCGATTTCGAGAAGGGCCTGCACAACCTCGATTCGCTTTCGAAACTGGAAGCAGCAAAAATGGCTGCAACACCGGCTGTAAAAAAGTATGATATTAAAGTCACCACCGTTGAACCTGCTGAAATCATGACCATACGCCGCACGTGTACACTCGACAGCATTGGCCCCTATTTGGGTGCGATGTATTCAGAGATCAATGCCGCCATGCAGAAGCAAGGCATCAAACAGACAGGCCCTGTCTTTGCAATCTATCATGTATATGAACCTCCCCAAAAAATTGACATGGAAGCCGGGGTACCCGTCGATAAAAAAGGAAAAAATTCAGGAAATGTTTCCGCAAAAGAATTCCTGAAAACAAATGCCGTCACAGTCGACTATTACGGCGCTTATGATGAAGGCATGAAAGCTGCCCACGACCAGATTCATGAATTTATCAAAACCAACGGAAAAGAAATGTGCGGCCCGCCCTGGGAGGTGTATGTTTCTGACCCCATGGTTGAAAAAGACCCAACAAAAGTGCTAACCAAAATCTACTACCCGGTTAAATAGAAATAGAAAGAGTTGATGAACTCAGATCCTCCGCTCTGTTTTTCTTTCTGTTTCTATTTCCCTTTTTTCTCAGGCTCTGTAGTAATCGCCTTTCCAGTTCTTGATGGCCTTTTTGATCTCCAGCGGTTTCATGTTTTCAGCCAAAGCCCGTTTCGCAAGGGCAGGCATTTCTTCATCGGGAGCAAAACGCAAGGCAATGATCTGGCCCATGCGCAGTTTCGAATCGAACGGTTTTCCAGTGAGCAGATAGTGCCTGAAATTTTCTTCAGCACGGATGGCTCTGTCCTGCGCTTTCAATGCAAACACACGCATAAAAAAAGCGCTTTTTAAAGCAATGACCGACAGACAGAAGATCAATCCTGCTGCGAGCCTTCCACTATGAGCCATACATGCTCCATACAGATGAAAAAGGGAACCGGTTATCGTTCCTGCCATCAGGGCATAAAGTACATAATGGTAGAAGGGCACCATTTGTTTGTGGTTCTCAAAATTCTGACCTGTTTTTTCTGACATGATAAATTAGTTAAGGGTTAGCGTGTTTACTACAATCGGCAAGAAGCCAATAACCGGAACGTTTATTTATGCTTTAACAACAACCAGCTTCCGTTCGCCGATCTGCTGACGCCACATGGCATAGTACAATCCTTTTACGGCAAGCAGTTCCTCATGTTTCCCGGATTCAATGATCCGGCCTTGCTCGAGCACGAAAATCCTGTCGGCATGAAGCACGGTAGACAAACGGTGTGCAATCAGGATACTGATGATATCCTTTCGCGAATTGATGCCGCGTATGGTACCGGTAATTTCTTCTTCTGTAATAGAATCGAGTGAGGAAGTGGCCTCATCCATGACCAGCAGATTGGGTTTACGTAAGAGGGCACGTGCAATAGACAAGCGTTGTTTTTCTCCTCCAGAGACCTTTACGCCCCCTTCGCCGATCAGCGTATGGATACCCTTATCCGCACGGGCCAGCAGATTGAAACACGAAGCCTGTTCAAGCGCGGTATTGATTTCGGCGTCGGTTGCCTGAGGGTTCACAAACAACATATTTTCGCGGATCGTGCCCGCAAAAAGCTGTGTATCCTGGGTCACGAAACCAATCTGTGAACGGAGCCTGTCGAGATCTATTTCCCGGCTGCTGATATCGTCGTAAAAAATATCGCCTTCCATGGGATGGTACAAACCAACCAACAGTTTCACCAGGGTTGTCTTGCCCGAACCCGAGGGACCCACAAAGGCTATGGTTTCGCCCTTGTTTACCGAAAAAGAAATGTCGTTCAGGGCGTAAGTCGTGGCGCTGCGGTGTTTGAAACTCACGTTTCTGAACTCAAACCGGCTGAGGCGTTTCACTTCTTTGGGGTTAGCTGGTTTAAACTCGGGTTTGGTATTGAGGATATCATCAAAATTCTTAAGCGATACCTGGGCTTCGCGGTATACCAGGATAATATTTCCAAGTTCCTGGAGCGGACCGAAGATGAAGAAGGAATAAATAAAGAAGGTAAGAAACTGCCCGTTTGTGAGCATGCCACGGAAAATGAAGAGCATCATCAGAAACAGGATGATATTGCGGAGCAGGTTAACAATGGTGCCCTGCACGAAACTGATGCTTCGGATATACTTCACCTTTTTGAGTTCAAGCCCCAGGATCCGGAGCGTGGTATTGTTTAACCGGTTGATCTCCTGATTGGCAAGGCCAAGGCTTTTCACCAATTCAATATTACGCAATGATTCGGTGGTGGAGCCCGCAAGGGCAGTGGTCTCCGCAACGATGCTCTTCTGAACCTTTTTCACCTTACGACTGAGTACCGAACTTACAAAGCCAAGAATAGGAATGGTAATAATATAGAGCGGCCCGACAATCCAGTTCACGGTAAAGGAATAGACGAAAACGAAGATAATGCCAACTAAGCTTGTATATAATATGTTAACAAACGAGGAAATGAGCTTTTCGGTATCGGTTCTTACCTTTTGCAAAATACCCAGTGTTTCACCGCTGCGTTGATCCTCGAAAACGGAATAAGGCAGATCCAGAGAATGCCTCAGACCGTCTGAATAGACCTGAGCGCCCAGTTTTTGGGTGACCGTATTCACAAAATAATCCTGAAAATTCTTGGCTATGCGCGACATCATGGCCGCGCCGATCATCAACCCAATCCAGAACCCGATATCGCGTAGATACTGGTGTTCATTGCCTTTGTAGTTGGGGATCACCTTTACGCATTTGTCGAGAAGACGGCCCAGGATAAGCGGGTCGAGCAGGGAAAACACCTGATTAACCGTTGCAAGCCCAAGGGCCAGGAAAACGAGCGCTTTGTAATTTTTAATATATTTCCAGAGAAGTTTCACGCGGCAAATTTAGCTATTAAACCGAAAGAACAGGAGGATTAAGTACAAGTGCATTCGGCATAACCCTTGCCAAGCCATTTTAAGGATGTTCCCGATAGTTATCAGTACCCTTATGTGGCTTAGAAAGGGTATCTATACAAGGGGGTGGGTCTCCCACTCACCCCAGCTACAAAGAAACAGGATATAAAAGGGAAAAAAAATACCTCAGGTTAATATTATTAGCCCCATTCCACCGGAATGCTTAAATTTCGGCCTCAATCACCCCCTATGCGTTTCCCGATTTTTATCTGTCTGTCGTTCACCTTACTGTTTCTTCCCGGTTGTTTCGACCTGGTTGAAGACATCAGTGTACACAGCGATGGTTCGGGCAGTTTTTTATTTCTCGCCAACCTGAGCCAGAGCCGCATCAAATTAAAGACCCTTATGGCCCTTGATTCGGTAGATGGGTTCAAGGTGCCTTCTGTCGGGCAGTTGACGGCCGAGATTGAAAAAGCAACCCGGTTGCTCAGCGCCTCTGATGGCATTACGCATGTAGAAAACAAAAAGAATTTTGACGACTTTATCTTCAGCATGCATTTTGATTTCCGCGATGTAACCTGTCTGAACAAAGCCCTCATAACCCTGTTTGTGGCCTTTTCACCCAAAGGAACGCCCGTCCCCCAAAGCAGTTTCAAACTCGATTCACAAAGTTTTACCTGCACCGATGGATATGATGCAACCAAGGAAAAAAAGAAAATCCCCCGAAAAGATCTGGTCCTGATGGGTGATGCAAACATGACCTGTATCTACCGGTTCGATCAATCAATTGCGGAGTTCAGCAATACCGATGCAAAACTTTCAAAAAACGGCAAATCAGTTTTATTACGCGTACCTGTCCCCGACCTGGTTAATGGCAACAAACACCTCACTAACTCAATTAAATTCCTGGAAAACAAATGAAGAAAACCTTCCTCCTCTTTTCGATCGTATCTGTCTGTTCCGTTTTAATGCGCTCACAAGCGCTTCAAACCCATATTCCGGCGTATGCACAATATGTCATCACCCTCAATGCCCAAAGTTATACCGGCAAGGTCGACATGAAAACAATCAGCAAGATGGATTTTTTCAATCCCTCCAAAACCGGCGATACCAGCGCCAATTCTCCCTACCGGGTTATCAATGCCGTGTTTTGCCAACCGGTGGAGCATGGCATCCAGATGCTTCCCCAAGCGTATATGTTCCGCATCGATCACGACAGCGTGATGGGTTGGTGCTGCCTGTTCGGGGTCAAGGATGAATCAGAATTCGGAAAATTCCTGACATCTGTTCTTCATGAAAAAGGAAAACCGAATCCCGTAGTGACATCGGCCGGAGGTTACAACAAGATACAAAGCGGACTGGTTCAGGCAACCTGGACGAAGGACTTTGCCTTGCTCCTCATCCGGGATAAAATGATTCCCTACGGTTATACTCAGGAAACAGAAGCCAACCAGGCCTACGACCAGGCCAGGCAAGACAGTATCCAGGCTGTACAACTTATGCTGGCGCAACTAGCAGCTGATAGCATCAAAGCTTCTGAACTGAAAAAAGAAGAAGAATTAAGGCAGAGTAAGGCTGCGAAAACCGCTCTCAACAAAAAGAAAACCCCGGCCCAACTGAAGGCCGAGCAGGAGGCCGAAGAAAAGGCCTCAGAAGAAGCAGAAAGACAGAGTGCCATTGCCGATTCTATTGCCTATAGCGCCAAATCGACAGCTGAATACACCGGAAATTCAGATTGGGAGAAAAAAGAACGCGAACGCGAAGAACGTGGTCAGAAACAGATGCAGCTTCGGGCCGACCGGCGTTTGCGTGAACTCATGAACCTGGATGAATCGAAATCGGTAGCCAAGGTCAGGAGCTTTACCGAATCGCAAAAAGAAAAATTCGACGTGGCGCTCTGGATGAACTATTCAAACCAAATAATCGAAACACTCAATCCGATGTTGAGAAACCGGAGCCGGGGTGATGAAGCTGATACCAGCAAGGCCATCCTAAGACTATTGAAAGACAACTATTCGGTTACCTATTGCACCTTTGAACAGGGGAAACTGCATGTGACGAACAAAGCTTATACAAACCCCGAAATGGACAAGCTTGTTACAGAGATCTATAAAAAGAAGGGGAACAAAGACTTTTCGAAATACATCCGGGGCGAAAACCTGCTTGGCTATGCCTCCATGTCGATGAACGTTGAACCCTTGCTCAAAGCTACGCACGAGGTTATGGTGAAAACCTACGAAGCTACGATGGGCAAAGAGTCTAAATATATTACCGGCGCCATGGACATCACTGCGCTTTTTACAAACGAAGATGTAGTCAACAATCTCTTCAAAGGCGATATCGCTGTGGCCATTACCGATTTGCGTCCATTCAAAACAACTTCGCTGAGTTATACCTACGATGAAAATTTCAAACGAAACGAAACGAAACAGGAGAAAACCGAGGTTCTGCCCGAGTTTGTAGCCATGGCAACGGTGGGCAAACCGGTAGAAATGGACAAAATACTGAAAGCGGTTGAAAAGATGGGAGGCCTGCACAGCGAAGGGCCAGGGGTATATCTTATTGAAACACCCGAGCAAACCGGGTTTAAAATATACATCGCCCTCGAAAACAATATTCTCTTTTGCACCAACAACGAAGACCTGGTTCATGGAAAGCTCAAGACCGGATATCCCAAAAATGAACGCATGACTGCCGCCCAGCAAGACCTGATGAAAACATGGCCAATTGCTTATTACTGGGATGGAAAGAAAACCCTTGATCTTATCGGCAAACAAACAGAACTCAAATCGGCCGAAAAGATACTCGACAAGCTAAACCTGTTTAAGGGCAATATGTCGGATGCAAGCCTCACCGGAGTGAGACGCGAAGGAAATGCCTATGTCACCTCGCTCGATCTGAATTTTTCTGATTCCTCTGAAAACAGTCTGCTCAGCATCTGCAAACTGCTCAATGGATTCTATAAGCTGGAGTCGCTGACAACACATTAAAACGTGTCTGTTTGCAGGATCCAAATCGGTCACGCGTTTATTTCAATAGAAGGATGATGCTGCGTTCAAAACTTTTCTGGGCCCTTTTTTTTATCTGCTTCGCGATTGGGGCCGTGTTGGGATATCTGTTTATCGGGCACTCAGTACCGGGCACAGCCCGGTACATACCCGCTGATATATCCGGAGTATTGACGCTCCAGACAAAACGGCTGGGCGCAGATATCCTTCTGGGAGGCAAATTGAACACCGACACCAGTCTGGCTTCGAACAAAATTTATCAGCGCTGGAAAAAAATTTCGGCAGAGAACGGTGGTATTGGGATCAGCTTTACTTCGGATGTTTTGATTTTTCAGACCCAAAGCAGGGAACACCAGCAATGGTACACCGGAATGGTAGTGAAAGTTGACGACGAATTGAAACTTAAAATTTTTCTTCAAACAAAATTCACCCAGCTCCTTGATACCGCACAGGTGCACCTGAGCGCTCTTGTCGCCAGCCCCGGATACAGCAGCCTCGTACTCATCGATGATGACTGGAGAAGCCCTGTCGGTATTGGCTTTAACCACGATGTTATGGTGGTGCTTACCGCCTGTTATGAGGTGAGAGACAATTCATTTTTCAACCCTGAGCTGAAACGTATTTTCAATATGCCGAAAGACAGCTCCATCCTGTCAAACAAGGTATTTCGCGAATCGGAAAAACAATCGGCTGATGTGTCACTGTGGATTAACCTGAATGCACCTGCCATCAAAGACCTGCTTGGAACAAAACCCGGGCAAAACAGCAAAGAAGGTTTTCTGCAAGCCTTCCTGGATTTCAACAAAGGCGAAATCAATCTGCGTGTCGGCCACCTGTCAGAAGATCTCCCTGGTAAAAATGTTTTTGGCAAACCGGCTTCAAACAGCAGTTTCTCAAACTATGTTGACACTGCCCGCTTTATGGGCATGCTTTCAACGCATGTAGACCTTCAAACCTTGTTCGAACGTATCCGTTCAGAAGGGCATGGATCCAGGCTTGACCTGGTTTGCAACAAATGGGGTCTTAGCCCTGACGATATTTCGGGGAGCTTTGACGGTAATGCCGATCTGGCCCTGAACGGATTTGTTCACTTTAATGAAAAATACATAGCTTACGAATATGATGATAATTTCAACCAGGTTGAAGTTCCCCATGATCGGGAAGCACGTATCCCCGGGTTTGTTCTTCGGCTCGGAATAAACGGCCCCCAGGCCATGACCCTGCTCCTGCCAAAACTCCTGGCCAGCAAGACAATTACGGTCTGCCAGAATGGTTTCAGACTGAATTCCGAATTGCCTGTGTATTTCCATCCCATGGGCCCTCAACTCTTTATCAGCAGCTCCGAAGAAATGCCCATCGCCAGGGAACGCGGGCCGATTGAGGGTATTGTCCTGAAAAAATTCCCGGTTACTGACGGGAGCTGGGCCTATATTGATCTCAAGGGCACAGCGCAGTGCATCCACACAGAATTCTCAAACAAGCCTGATATGCATCCCTTCGCAGGGGTGTTCAACAGGATCCTGATAGCCATTGAAGAACAGGAGCCTGGAAAAACCAACTGCAACATCAGGGTTGGGTGTACCAACCCCTCAACCAATTCGCTTGTTTCACTTCTGAATCTGATGCTGGATTTGAACCACCGGTAAATACCTTATTTAGTTAAATCGGGCACGATTACAGGATGCATTGAACCTAAAAAAATGATCGAAGAAAAATTACAGCTTTTTATTTCAGTGCCCAGAAAACCATGAAAGGCGTATCGAGCTATATCCGGTCTGTTGATTTGAAAAAAGCCGTTGTTGGCCTTCGGACGGATGCTATTGTGGAGACGCATGTATTCAGGGACGAAGAACTGTCGGTTGATGATGTCAAGGAAATTATCGAAGCCATTGCCAAAATCGGAGAAAGACAGATGCTCCCTCAGCTCATCGTAGCCGATCCACTTGCATCTATCGATGTGCTGGCCATGAACTATCTGGCCACGGCCGAATCAAGCCCCTATGCCATAGCCGAGGCCTATGTCATCTCCTCGCTGGCACAAAAGATTATTGCCCGGTTTTATCTGAGCTTCAATAAACCGGCCCGGCCCACAAAAATGTTCGGACAAGAAACCGAAGCTGTACGATGGCTCCAGGAGCAGACCAGGCTTTATCATCAAAAAACAGCTTGACACCTTGAAAGGATTTAACGTTTTAAGCGACGGCACAGGTTCACACAGACCTGTTAAGATAACCACTCAGGCACGGAGAGCACCAAGGTTCACTTAGAAAACCTGTCTGCCATATACGTGTTCCTGAATGTCCTTCGTTCCTTAGTGGTCACTTTCAGCACAACGTATGCTGTCAGCCAACGAACCTTTGCTTTTCTGCTATTCTTTAAATTTGTGTATATTTAGATTCGAAGGAAGAGGTACCCTTTCCGATTGGTTAGAAAATAATCAACGCAGGAAGATCGATCCAACCCACAGAACAAGAAAGTCAGATGTCAACTCCTATAAAAATCCTGGAAACAGCTCAATTATCTACTATGCAGGTATCATTGAGAGACGACGGGCTTCTGCAAGTAATCATTTCGCCCGGTACCCATACTTCTCTTGAGCTTGCAAAAGACTGTGTGGAAGCAATGGGGAAGGTTGGGGGAGGCCTGGCCTATCCGGTGCTTGTCATAGCGGGGAAAGAAACAACGGTAAGCACCGATGCCATGGAATTTCTATCCAAACCTGCTTCAGATCCTTATGCCAAGGCTTCGGCCTATCTCATCTTCAGCATTTCGCAAAAACTACTCGGAAATTTCTATCTCAATTTCAACAAGCCTGTCAAACCCACGCGGATGTTTACATCTGAAGAACTTGCGGTGGAATGGCTATATTCCTTTAGATAACAAGTAACTGACGGAGCGTTTCTTCGTGAAGTTCGTGCTTCCCTTCAAAACGAATCACCTCTTTCTTAATTCCGTCATTATCCAGCCGGTTGCACAACGAAGTGATTTCTGTTTCCTTGATAAACTCATCCTGGGTACCCACAACCAACACCTTTCTGAAACTGTTAAACCGATCGCGTTTCACGACCAGATCAATATCATCTGGAATCCCCCCAGCCCAGACAACCAATTGATCAACCCGATGTGAACCGGCTTCAAGCCATCTGCAGATGGTGGCCGTGCCCTGCGAGAAACCAAATGCCGTGATGTGAACAGGAGTCGTCTGCATGTTCATGATCTTGTCGTACACGGCATTCAGATAGCCGATGTAGTCTTCAATATCTTCGGTCCGGTCCTCCTTCGTCATCCAACTGGCCCCTACCCTGCCCGAAAACCCGCTGACATAGAAACGGCTCAGGCCTTCGCAGCTTACAAAAAGCGTAGTGGAGTCGTTCAGTTCTTCAAATTTCCGCAAAAAATAATTGCCCAGATGCCCATATCCGTGACATATAAACCATACTTTTTTGATTGAAGGGCCGGGTGTTCCGGACACAAAATAACGGGCGCTTTTTTTAATTTTTAGTGAGTGTTTTTCCATAGGATAGCTCGGGAAGGTGTCTGAACTTTGATTTTTTTTGAGAGGGAAGTGATTGTATGATTAGAAGAGACCCACTCTTGCGGTTATAAAACAACAAACTCCTTCCTTACGCTCATCAACATCGTCTTAATCACAAAAATCACCGTTCTGACACTTGTACGCTCTGTTGGCACGAACAGGAAACCAGCAAGGAAGGAAGAATTGCGTAAACAGGGTTTCACGAAACAGTGGTGGTTTTTACTCTTCGGGTTTCTCCTCCACATTCACACCTTTTCCGTCCAGGATTTCCCAGACGCCCTGTACGTGGTAGGTATTTGTATTGTATTTATTACAAAGCACAATCACGGTGGTTTGGTCCTTGGGGCGGCGCATGAAAACGCTGTTATAACCATGCCACCAGCCATTGTGATAGATCAGCTTGGTTCCATCGGGTTGATCGGTTAAGCGCCATCCAAAACCATAGTTGCGTTTTCCGTTTTTCTCGTTGCTTCCGCCCGTATAGGCCTCGGCAAGCGTTTCTGTTTTGAGCAGCTTACTGCCCGCCATGGCACGCTCGAACCGATACAAATCCTCGGCTGTTGAATAGATGCCCTTATCGCCAAGTACTCCATCCAGAAAATTGAACGGTGCCAGGTCCCATTTCGAGGTTCCTTTATAATTATGGGTTTCATGAGCACGAAGCGTGTCCTTCTTCCTGTCGGGGATAAAGGTGCAGGTCATCCCACAGGCATCAAAAATTTCTTTTTGCATAAACGTACGGTAATCTGTTCCCGAGGCCCGTTCGATGATGACGGCCAGGAGCAGATAATTCGAGTTATTGTAACTAAAGTGTTTGTTGGGTTTGGCATAAGGAGCCGGTTTCTCCCTGGTCATGATCTTAACCACATCGGTGTTTGTAAGCGGGGTGTTGTGATCGGCCACATAGCCTTCCATAAAATATTCGTAATTCGGCAACCCCGAACGGTGATTGAGGAGCATGCGTATCGTTATCCCGGGATAAGGAAAATCAGGCAGGTATTTCTGAATATCGTCTTCGTAGCTCAGTTTTCCGCGTTCCTTGAGGATCATGATTGCAGCGGCAGTCATGGGTTTGGAAGAAGAAGCGAGCTGAAAACTGGAACTGCAACCCAGGGGTGTCTTGGTTTTGTAGTTTTCGTACCCAAAACTCTTTTCGTAGATCACCCTTCCGTTTTGTGCGATGAGCACATTTCCGTTAAAATGCGTCTTTTTTACTTTTCCCAAAAACAGGGTATCAAGCCTCCAGGCTTTTTTCTGCTCGGCTGGGGTAAGCGCGATGGTATCAGTAGCCGCAACCGCGATGGGAGGGGCCGGTTTTATCTGCACATGTTTCCCCTCTACGTTGCCAGAAGCCGTTCCACAGGCCGTCCATACGGCGAGACTGGCACAAAGCATCAGGAGTAAAAAGAGTTTCTGCTGCATTTTTGGTTTCTATGCCCCTAAATTAAGCTGTTTTGAGGCTTGTTGTGCCCGGGAATCTGGATTTTATACCCACCCTGACCCGGCTGCAGATACCGCCAACGCTGAAAAGCGCTTTTCGGTTGTTAATAAAGTCGGCCCCTCCTGGGTTCTGACCCCAACCCAATCGCCTCCTAAGTTATCTCCTTATACTTTACTGCCAAGGAAGCTTGAATCCATACTAAAGAAAAGTGTGTTGCCGGGAAATAAGACTGTATTGACGAAGGAAAAGCGTGTTTTTACGATGAGAAAGAATGTATTTACGAAGGAGAAGCGTGTTTTTACGAAGGGAAAGCGCGTAATTACAAAGGAGAAGTGTGTGCTTTGACGCTGTGGCGAGTGTAAGCTAAACGGTGCGTTTAGACAACAACATTTGATCTAAATCAATCAAAATCAAGACTCTGCGTATTCCGTGGTGCCTGTGAAAGGTTCTGTGGTGCCTGTGAAAGATTCCACGGAACATGTGAAAGGTTCTGTGGTGCCTGTTACAGGTTCCATGGAACATGTGAAAGGCTCCGTGGTGCCTGTGCAAGGTTCCACGGAACATGTGAAAGGCTCCGTGGTGCCTGTGCAAGGCTCCACGGAACATGTGAAAGATTCCATGGAACATGTGAAAGGTTCTGTGGTGCCTGTGCAAGGTTCCACGGAACATGTGAAAGGTTCTGTGGTGCCTGTTAAAGGTTCCATGGAACATGTGAAAGGTTCTGTGGTGCCTGTTAAAGGTTCCACGGAACATGTGAAAGGTTCTGTGGTGCCTGTTAAAGGTTCCATGGAACAGGTGAAAGGTTCTGTGGTGCCTGTTAAAGGTTCCACGGAACATGTGAAAGGTTCTGTGGTGCCTGTTAAAGGTTCCACGGAACATGTGAAAGGTTCTGTGGTGCCTGTGAAAGGTTCCGTGGTTCCTGTTAAAGGTTCCAGAGAACCTGTTAAAG
>JABDAO010000049.1 GCA_013289095.1 Bacteroidota bacterium
ATCCTGCTCAAACCCTCTCGACTGGGCATACCTCGCAACCCTGTATTTCTTTTTAAGCGGATGTTTTTCCTTGATCCTGGCGCTGTAATCGGTTAGCAGCTTGCGCAGCGTTTTTAAGTAATCATCTTCATCAATTTCCAGCATGGCCTTTCGGATGCAATATTCTGAAACCTGCCGGCGCTTGAGTTCTATCTTGATCTTTACCCTTCCCCAGCCTTTGATGCGGAATTTGCCTCCGGCATAGGTCTTTGCAAAACGCTCCTCGTTGATGAAATTCTGTGAAATCAGCTCGGCAATGATGTTTTCGACAGCATCCTTCCACAGACCCCAGAAATAGAGCTTATCCCTTGTTTCCTGCTGGCAGCGTTCCTGATACGTACACCAGGCCATGGCTTTTTCGAGGCCTTGTTTGGGGTCGGTGATTTTTATCTTCTTTTCAGCCTTGACGTCCATAAGCTTGTCGTAGTCTTGCCCCTCTTTATCGGAAAAGGTCAGAACAGTGGTTTTCTGTTATAGCTTTGCGCTCTCTAAAATACATGAAAAACAAACAGGCTTTTAGGTTATTACTCGCATCGAATGCCATATCGGGCTTTGCCCAGGGCATCAGCATGCTGAGCATACCCTGGTATTTTGGGTCGGTGCTCAACGAAAGCTCTGTGTTTAACATGGCGGCCGGTTGTATCACGCTGGCCTCTATTGTATGGAGCCTGTATGCCGGTACTATCATCGACAAGTTTCCGCGTAAACGCGTGTTTCTTGCTATCAATATCTGCGGGAGCATCATCCTGGGGAGTGTTGCTGCCTATGGATTTATGACAGGTCATTTGCCTTCCTGGCTGGTGCTGCTCGTTTTTGGAAGCACCATGTTTATCTACAGCATCTATTTCCCTGCCTTGTATGCATTCGGACAAGAAATCACAGAAAGAGAGAATTACGGCAAAATGAATTCGAGGCTGGAGATACAAAGCCAATCTATCTCCATGCTTGCCGGGGCTGTGGGGGCCATCTTGCTTGCCGGTACGCATAACAAACACATCAACCTGCTTGGCATTGAGTTTTCGCTTGGGTTTGACATCACACGCTGGGAGCTTTGGCAGATCTTCCTGCTCGATGCTTCTACCTATCTGCTCTCTATCGGTTTGATCATTCTCATACGCTATGCCCCTGCCGAAGAAAATAAAATTGAAGGAGGCTCTGTCGTTGAACGTATCAAGGGCGGTTTTCGGTTTTTACAAAACAACAGGCTTTTGTTTTGGTTTGGTAATGCATCGTATGCCATCTTTGTGGTACTGCTTGTTGAAGTGCATTTGTTGCTTTCGCCTTATGTAAGCCGGCATCTGCATGCCGATCCGTTTGTGTATAGCTCGGCCGAGATCTGGTATGCTATCGGGGCCTTGTTCGCCGGGCTTGCCATCAGGCATATCTTCCGCAGTATGCATACCGTAAGGGCCATCATTTTGCTGATGCTCATTACTTCAGCAGGTTTGTTTATCACCGCCTTTACAAACAGCATTGCCTGGTTTTTTGCGTTCAGCGTTCTGATCGGCATTACCAATGCCGGGACGCGTATTCTTCGCATCACCTATCTGTATCAGCACATCCCGAACAATATAATAGGCAGGGCATCGAGTGTTTTTAATGTCATCAATATCGCGCTGCGTGCCGGGCTTTCCTTTCTTTTTGCAGCTCCGTTTTTTACCTCATCCGATCATGTTACATACGCATACCTCTGCGCAGGGATCTTTGTCTTGATCTGGATTGGGCCGATTGTTTTTAGGTATAAACAACTGACGGGAAAATAGAAAGAGAAACGGAAAGAGAAACGGAAAGAGAAACAGAATTTGGGAAAGCAGAAAAACTTCGAGACCCAGGAATATCTCTGAAAAAGCGCTGAAGGAGTTTAATGTCTTTAGAAAAAATGGATTCTTTTTCATCTGAGCTCTATAGGAGCGAAATGTATTTGCCAACTCAAGTAATACAATCCGGACTCATACATGTCGCTCCTCTGGAGCTCAATTAATTCCTTCGGATCATTCGCTACAGACATTAAATTCCTCCGGAGCTTATGATTAGTGAATTCGAACAAAATGGGTGGATAGAAAATGAGACGGTTTCTCGGCTCCTCTCTTTCCTTTTCCTTTTCCTTTTCCTTTTCCTTTTCTAAATCATCCCTCTCGACTTCAACTCCAAATACTTGTTCACCGTATTGATCGAAAGATCTTCCGGCCGTGTAAGAATGGCTTGTATCCCATACTGACGCAGCTCATTCACGATCTGGCTTTTTTCGGACACATATTTCTGTGCGATGGTGTGCAGGTAAATCTCTTCCACATTGCTGCTCTCAGCCGCGCTGTAATCAACGATCTCTGCATTCTCAAAAAAGACCACCACAAGCACATGTATCTTGTTCAGTTTGCGGATGATCGGCAAGGCGCGTTCGAGCGCAAAATAGCTTTCGAAATTGGTGTACAGAAACAAAAGACTGCGTCCGCGGATAGAGTTGCGTACAGCCAGATAAAGCAATTCGAAATTTGCTTCCAGGGTTTGTTCCTGTTGTTTGTAAAGTGCTTCCATGATCTTTCGGAGATGTCCTTTTCCTTTATCAGCACGGATAACGGTATCGATCCTGTCAGAAAAGGTGAGGAGCCCTGTCTTGTCCTGTTTGTTCAGGGCAATGTTGGAGATGACCAGCGAGGTGTTGATCGCATAATCAAGCAGGCTCAATCCGTTCGATGGCATACGCATAGAACGGCTTGCATCGAGGATGGTGTATACCTGTTGTGCGCGTTCTTCTTCAAACTGGTTTACCATGAGCTCGCCTTTGCGGCTGGTTGCTTTCCAGTTCACGCTTCGGTAGTCGTCGCCTGTTACATAATTCTTGATCTGTTCGAACTCATAGCTCTGCCCTAGACGACGAAGCTTCTTGATGCCGTGAAAATTCGAAATACGGCTCAGGGCTTTGAGTTCGTATGTCTTCATCTCGATGATGGAAGGATAGACCGGCACCATCTGTCGTAGGGAGATGCGAATTCGTCGCTCGGCAAAGCCTAAGGAAGTGCGTGCAAAAATATTGATGTCGTTAAATATGTACTCCCCTCTGCTGAGGGGTCTGAGCGTATAATCCAACAAACGGGTGGTTCCTCCTTCTAAGTCGAAATTCAGATCGAGGTTACGAACCTGGAATTGAACAGGCACTTCATCCGTCACCGACAGTTTTAGGGTAAGGATTGAGGTATTTGCCACTTCAATCCGTACATGGTTCTCGCTTCCCAACGAAAACATTTTAGGCAAGGTGCGTCTGGCGCGTAGAATTTCTTTTGTTCTGAACAGGAGCATACAGTCGGCCACCGTTACTGCAACCGACAGGCCAAGCGCAATCTCTACTGCCGTCAGCATTGCCGGCAAAGCAAAGCATGCCGTAAATGCACAGATGATGCCTGCAATCAGATAAAAGAAACGGCTGCGTAGATACAGGTTCCAACGCTTTTTCATGGGTTGTTATTTCGTTTCTGTATAAACTTTTGGTTGATAGAAGGCAGATGGTTTTCACATACATGAGTCCTCTATTTTATTACCTCGGCACCTCTATCCCTTGAATAATTTCCCTGATCACATCTTCGGGTTGTACGCCTTCCATTTCCCGTTCGGGGGCAAGAATGATGCGGTGGTTCAGAACCGGATAGGCTACATGTTGTATGTCTTCGGGTGTAACAAAATCTCTTCCGCTCAAGGCAGCCAGGGCTTTTGAAGTGCGCATCACAGCAAGCGATGCCCGCGGCGATGCTCCAAGGAACAATGAACCATTGTTGCGTGTCTGGTGGATAATGGTAGCGATGTAGTTCAACAGTTCTTTCTTGATATGTATCTTTTCAATCGTTTCCCGGCAATGGCGGATGTCGGACGCCGAGAGCACTGGTTTTACATCATCCACAGCCGTAATCCTGAAATCGTCTTTAAATTTTTCGAGGATTTCTTTTTCTTGTTCGAGCGTGGGGTATTTCATCTTGATGCGGAAGATAAAGCGGTCGAGCTGGGCTTCGGGAAGTTTGTAGGTTCCTTCCTGTTCAACAGGGTTCTGTGTTGCGATGACAAAGAACGGGGCTTCGAGAAAATGTGTTTTGCCATCAACTGTAATCTGGCGTTCTTCCATTACTTCAAACAGGGCAGCCTGTGTCTTTGCTGGCGAACGGTTGATCTCGTCTATCAACACCACATTCGAAAAGATAGGCCCGCGGTTAAAGCTGAATTCGGATGTCTTTAGGTTATAGATTGTGGTGCCAATAACGTCAGTCGGCATCAGATCGGGTGTAAACTGTATGCGCGAAAAATTAACTGATAATGATTTTGCAAGCAGTTTTGCCGTAAGTGTCTTTGCTATCCCTGGAACACCTTCGAGCAATACGTGACCGCCCGAAAAGAGGCTGATCAATAGCAATTCTATCATTTCATCCTGTCCGATAATAACCTTGCGCAATTCGGCTTTTACCCGATCTACAGAAGCGCTGAAAGCGCTGAGGTCTACTGTTGGGGTTCGGGGCAACAGATTTTCTTCGGTTGTGTTTGTTGGTTCGGTTGTCATGGTATTGGGTTTGTTTCAGTTCAAATATAGTGTTGCTACTTGATTGTAATTCATTCATTATTCTTGTTCACATCTCTGTATTTCTTATCTCAATCGGTTAAGTAACCCCGCGCTTTAGCGCGGGATCTATACTGCATCTATACCTTGGGCTTTAGCCCAATTCGCGCCAGACTCACATCCTCATTTGGGCTAAAGCCAGATGAGGGGGATATTGTTGTATACACATTACGTTAATTTATTTGGGGTTCTTCAAAAACAACTCATCTGCAGTTCCGGTAAAAAAAATCCAATGTCTTGTAATAGGCAATGAGCTCGTCTTCATCTACCGCAACAACAGTATTCTGATAAGCCCTGAACAAAGAAAATATTTTCTCCACCTGCTCGTATTTTATTTCTGATTTTACCGAAAGATTTCTGACAAAGCTTTCGTCGATCACATTGGTTTGCATGTAATAACGAGAACGGATAAACTGTAAAAACAGCTTCATCTGTTGCATGCACAATTTCTGATGGTCGTTTTGTTGATAATACAATTCGCCCACAGTCTGTACAAATTCGAGAGAGGTGTTTTCGGGCGATAGGATAACCGGGATAATGCGTTGTCTCCGCACCACATGAAAAAGAAAATAAATCACCACCAGCATCAGCAGGGTATACCAGGCCCAACGCAACGGAAGCTGTGAAAGGATATACGACAACGGTCCTTTCTTGTGCGATCCGTTTTCATTGCGTGAACGGCTATAAACGCGGCTATGCTCATCCCAGCAGGTCTTGCCGGCTGGGAGGTGTGAGAATACGCGTTCGCAATACTCCACCCGGTTTTCATCCAGCAATTGAAGATTTGTAAACGCCAGCGGATTTAGATGGAAATAGAACCATCCTTTACCATAACCAATACGGATAAAGTTCAGATGAGCGGGGCTTGAATATCCCAGACGTTCGTAAGCCGGCAATGAATCGCAATCCTTACTGAAGCTGAAATTGTTCCATTCGTAATTTGCAAGCTGGCCTTTGAAGATGAAGTTGAAGGTGTAGGGCTTTGTTGAAGCGATAGCAGGATGATAAAAGTTCATATGGCAGACACTGTCATTTTCGAAATTAACGCGGTCTGCCCCATCACATTTTCTGAAACCGAGTGCGCTGTCAAGCTCTGCGGGGATGTTCTGTATGGCAAGAAATGCATTGTTTCCCTTTGCTACAAACGAAAGAAGTGTGTCGGCATCCTCGTCGTTGAGATAAATCCTGTCGCCGAGAAAGATATAGTTCGAGATCCTGGAGGAATCGCTTTTTGCAAGCGATTGGCTTGTTCTCGAAAACGCAGTAATGAACAGGTTCTTTCCAAACCGGTTTTCGAGAAGTTGTGAGACGAGGCTTGTTCCATACGGCTCCTTGCTGTCCTTACGATAGGTTTCTGTCCAATCATGTTTTTTGGGCATAAGCAGAAACGCCAACCCAACAAGCAACGCAATGCCAAGGAGGACAAGGACAACTATTTTGGAACTATTTTTCAAGCGTATTGTTTGTTTTTAATAAGTCGCCAAGGTTCTTGAAGTGCGGACTGATACGTAAATAATCGATCTCGCCTAGCTCTATATCTCCATACCAGACCCTATCGAATACGGCAGTCACTTCCCTGAAAACGTTGTAGTAAATGCTTTTGTTGAGTTCTGTCAGGTACTCGCGGTTGGTCTTGTCTTTTTTCCAGTGTATGAGTTCTTGTTCAGACAGGCTTCGGATGATAAAGAGGTAAGAGATGCGGATGGCTTCCTTAAAATCTTTTCGTTCCAGTGCTTCGCGGAGCAAGCGATCGAGTTCTGATTCGGGAACCGCTGCAATGTCCTCGATATCCTCTATGTTGCTGATGTGTTCATCTTTGCGGATGCGTTTGTTCCCGAGCCTTCCCGAAAATATCTTGAAGAGCACAAAGGCAAGCAAGAGGATAACAATAGAAAAAAGTACAAACTTGACGGCTTCTCCCGAAAAGATGGATGAACCCGTAAACCAGGGGTTCCATTTGAGCGGTTTGGGTGGAGGCTGCTCGTTGTAATCAAGGCCTTTTTTTGCAACGTTCCATTTGTTGCGGTCGAACTTTGTGATCGTTACCGGTTCGGCGAGGTAATGATCCTGCACCTCTTCCTGGGAAGTTGGTGTATCGCCGTCATCAACAGCATTTTCGGCAAGCGTATCTTGTATTGCTTGTGCGAAGCCTTGTTGCGTGGCGCTGTCTTTCTTCAGATCATTCAAGGCATCAGTAAGACTTTTATACGGGGTCTTTGAATCGGAGATGGTATCTGCAGAAATGACCCCAACCAGGAAACAGCAAAACAGGAACAGGCAAAAAGCGCTTTTTCTGAAAAGCGTTGGTGAACTGCTGCGTGCTCCTGGATTCTTCACTTCTTCCCGTTGGTTTTAGCGCCGAGTGATGCAATCTTTTTGCGCAGGGCAGTGGCATAATTTATTTCGCGTAAGGTATAACCCAGCAAGGTCATTCCTCCCATAACAAGGGGAAAAACAAGACCGAGCCCCAGGATCGTTGCCAGACTGCTAAAAGCAATGAAGAAGGTGTGGAAATTATGCAAATTCATTTGAAAATTCCAGCTCAGTATTTCGAAATACAACAACACAATGGGGGAGTCAAGCACCAGGAAGAACAGGATGACAAGTATGGCCAGTAGGTAGAAGAGCCCGATAAACTTCCAGAAATTTGTACCCGCCATGTTAAACATTCGTCCGATGCTGCTGCTTTTTTCTTCGGGCAAGCGCTCCTGGAAAGCGGCATTCAGCAAGAAGACGAATGGCAAACCGATGATGAGCAGGAATACACTCCATCCATTGTGAAACAAGATGACCCCATTGATCAGCGCAGATAGAAAGAAGGCATGGACAAGTTTTGGGAGAACGGCATTCCATGAAAAAGGCGTCGGTTCATTGGGTTTGATCTCGCGGTTGATGAAATATTGAAAGATAAAAAAGAAGGCTGCAAGCAGGATGAGATTCACTACAGCCAGGCCCTGATTCTTGCTGTAGTTAAAGAGTTGGGCGATAAAAAAATAATTGTGACGTTCGAAATCATACGACCGTACATGGGGGAGGAAAACAAGCACCGAAATGGTATACAGTACAGAAAGGATGAGCGAACAGAAAAAAAATTGCTTGAACCGTTTCCGGTACAGACCAAACACATTCTTGAAGATTTCACCATTCGAGTGGATCTCACCCACATCCAGCCTGATCTCTCCTTCCGGCCGGAGCTGTGCTTCCACCACCGGTTTGGCAAAACCATAAAGCGATTTGCGCCAGGGCAACCAGACAAAATAAGCCAGGATCAGCAACAGCGAGAACACAATTACTGAAAGTTTAAAGACGGCCGGGAGCTCTGTATAGCGGGTCACAAAACTTTCGATCAGGGCAGCAAACACTACGATGGGGGCTATGCCGAGCAGGATCTTCAACCCACGCCTGGAACTGATCATGAAACTTTGCAGACGCGTGTATGTATTGGGGAAAACAAGGCCATTGCCCATGGTAATACCCGCAGCCCCCGCAATAATCATGGCCGACATCTCCAGTGTGCCATGCATCCAGATAGTAAGGGCCGATTCGGCAAACAAACCCTGATGATAAAAAAAGTATTGAAACGTGCCCACCATAATCCCGTTATAGGCAATAAAACCAACCGAGCCAATTGAAAAGACAAGCCCGAGCAGGAAAATCAGCACCGAGACCTTGAGGTTGTTCAAGGCAATGCCCAGGAACATGTCAACTTCGTGCATCTTTTTGTAGACAGCCATCGGATCATGTTTCTTGATGTTTTCAAGGGTCATGTTTACGTACGAATCGCCCAGGATGACACGCGGAAACTCGGGGTCCTGCCAGCTTGAAAAAACACCGATCACCACCGAAAGCACAAAGACCAGAAAAGAAACCAGGAACGCACGTCGTGACGACCAGATAAGCTGTGGCAGCTCATCTTTCCAGAATTCCCTGAATTTGTGGGTGCGTGTCTTTTTGTTTTTGTAAATACTGGTAAAGACCTGCTGGGCCAGGTTGTTGAGATAAATACGCACCGAACGGTTGCGGTAAAATGTACGCGAATACGACAGGTCGTCAGAAACCTGGATAAAAAGATTGCTGAGCTTGTCGGGGTCTTTTTTCTCGGCAGCAAGCACCTTTTCAAACTCTCCCCATTTTTCCTTGTTTTGAGAAATAAAGTTTGTTTCGCGCATAAACAAAAAAGAGAAATGGTTTGCCTGTGGGTTAAATATAAGCAAAGCAATTAAAGATAGAACCGGGCAGCAGTAATATTTAAGTAGTGCTTTAGCATGGGGTTATTAGATTGAGTAAAGCGCTTTTGATTGTGAACTAATTTATGTTACCCTTCTTAAAACCCTTGTTCTTCGCCATGGCTTTTGTATATTCGTTCAAATTCCAGCTCCGAGGTGCGATCTATTGAAATAAATACGGCCCAGAATGTAACAATCGAGTATGAGCTGGCGCCCCTGCATCAGCGTTTGCTTGCATTTCTGCTCGATCAGGCCATTATCGGCACTGCGTTGGTGATTCTTTATTTCCTGGGTCTATGGATTTGCGGAAGATACTCGGATGTGATGATCTATTACACCTATTTTATCCTGATACTGGTTGGTTTGTTTTATACGCTCATTTCTGAAATATTCATGAATGGGCAATCGGTCGGCAAGCTGGCCCTGGGTATACGCATCGTAAAGCTTACCGGTAAGCAGGCCACGTTGAGCGATTATATCATGCGCTGGTTGTTTAGACTAGTTGATATCTATATGTGTTTCGGATCACTCTGCGCCATCCTCATCAGCTCGACCGACAAAAGTCAGCGTATAGGCGATATTGTGGCCAATACGGTTGTCATCAAACTGCGCCCCTCCCGGGCGCTCACGTTGCGTGATCTATTGAATATTCATTCGATCGATAACTATGAGCCCCGTTATCCCGAAGTAAAATATTTGAGCGAGGAAGATATGCTCCTAGTAAAAAATGTCCTCGAACGAAACCGTAAATTCCGGAATGACGCTCATCTCAAAGCTCAGGAAGAACTGGTTGCCAAACTCATGGAAGTGTTGCATATCCCCAAATTGCAACAAGAAAAGCCAGAGTTTTTAAGGACCTTGCTGAATGATTATATAGTGTTGACAAGATAGCTCAGGGATAAGTGCAAAACATCCTGTAAATCACGCCAAAACTCGGTGTTTGCTGTGTTTTCGTGTTATATCCAAACCCGGCCAAATTCAAAAAAACAAAACCCCAAAACAGTTCTCTGTAATGGGGTTCGAATAGTTAATTCATAAAACTTTCTCCATAAAAGAAATCAAATCTTAATCTCATCCTCATTCTTATTCAAAAAATGATACTCCATAAAATGGTAAGAAGAAACAGCCCTTACACTCAGTTTTCCTCCAAGTTTCATGGCCAAGCGGCGTCTGACAGAGAAAAAGCCCTTGGTAAGGTATGATTCAATAAACGGATGCACACAAAGTGTGATGTTTTTTTCGTTCTGCTCTTTAATGAGATAACGCAAACTGTTTTCGATCTGGTCCATCATCAGGATGGCCGGTTGAATCTCACCGGTACCGCCGCAGCATGGGCATTTTTCGCTGGTGTGGATATTCATCTCGGGTCTCACGCGCTCGCGTGTTATTTGGATAAGCCCGAATTTGCTGGGAGGAAGGATCGTGTGTTTGGCGCGGTCGAGACGCATTTCATCGCGCAGCTTTTGAAACAGCAATTTGCGGTTTTCGGCCGAATGAAGATCGATAAAATCTACCACAATAATCCCGCCCATATCGCGCAGACGCAGCTGACGGGCTACTTCAATAGCCGCTTCGATATTTACTTCAAGCGCATTGGCTTCCTGGGTGTTTGATGATTTGGCCCGGTTGCCGCTGTTTACGTCGATAACATGCAGGGCTTCGGTATGCTCGATAATGAGGTAGGCCCCGGTCTTCATGTTCACGGTCTTGCCAAACAAAGCCTTGATCTGACGGTCGATCCCGAAATGATCAAAGATGGGTACGGTGCCGGTCTTGTAAAACTTCAGGATCTTTTCTTTGTCGGGGGCAATGGTCTGAAGATATTCCTTGGTCTCGTTATAGAGGGTCTGATCGTTTATATGGATGCTGTTGAACGATGCGTTTAACAGATCACGGAGTATGGAAGAGGTGCGGTTAAGCTCGCCCAGGACACGTTTTGGGGGTTGTGATTTCTGGAGTTCCTCAACGCAGGTCTTCCATTTGTTCATCAAATCGTTCAGGTCGGCATCGAGTTCGGCAACACTTTTCCCTTCGGCAACGGTGCGGATGATGACCCCGAAATTCTTTTGTTTGATGCTTTGCATGAGTTTGCGCAAACGTTCGCGCTCCTCGGTGCTTTTTATCTTTTGTGAAACATTTACCTTATCGGCAAAGGGGATGAGAACGATATAACGGCCGGCAAGTGAAATTTCGGAAGTAATGCGGGGGCCTTTGGAAGAGATCGGTTCTTTGGCAATCTGGATGAGGATCTGTTGATCGCTTTTTACGACATTCGAGATTTTGCCGTCCTTGGGTATTTCGTTTTCGAGTTTAAACTGACTGAGCTCGCTTGTCTTTTGGCGTCCGGCCTGGACCATGCCGGTAAACTTGTTGAGGGAAGCCACATTCGGGCCAAGGTCGAAATAATGGAGGAAGGCGTCTTTTTCGTATCCAACGTCAACAAAAGCGGCGTTCAGGCCGGCCATGACTTTCTTTACCCTTCCCAGGTAGATATCGCCTACCGTGAAATCGGTATTGCTTTTTTCGCGGTGTATTTCCACGAGTCTCTTTTCATTCAGAAGGGCAATAACCACTTCGGAGTTGGAGACATCAATGATCAAGTCGTTCACTGAGCGTATGTTTAATCTTCCTCAGGCCTATCGGCTTTACCGGAGACAAAATCTTGCTTGCAAGTTTCTCCGCTCTTTCTGGAAGAACAAAGACCTGGCTTGGCGCTGAAGAAAAATGATTTGTAATTCAGATGGTAAATGAAACAGGTAAACCAGCAAGCGTATCCGGATTTTGGATAAGCAACTGTTTAACAGACATTCAAAAGATCTGGATGAGTTGGTACAAAAAGCTATGGAAAAAGGCTTGCACCCACGTATAGCGGGTGCAAGCTTTATGCTTGTACAAGATTACTTCTTCTTGTGCCTGTTCTTTCTGAGACGTTTCTTGCGTTTGTGAGTGGCCATTTTATGTCTCTTTCTTTTTTTTCCGCTTGGCATGGTGTTGAATTTTTAGGATGTTTTCAATTTATTTATTTCATTCTGTATGGAAGTCCGGAGCATCACATCGTCTTCTTTCTTCACATATTTTTCGAGATACTCAATGGTTTTTTCTTTGTTTCCCATTTTCTCGTAAGCTTCGGCAATCCTTACATATAATAAGATGTATTGAGGTTTTAGTTTCAATACCTTCTCAAAACGTGTGATCGCCTTTTGATATTGCCCCGAAGTCATTGCAAAACTTCCGAGATTTAATAATGCATCTACGTAATTCGAATCAGCCCTCAGTACTTCCTGCAAAAGACTGATGCCTTTCATCGGTTCCTGGGTCCCTTCCACATAACAAACACCCAGACCTGTTTTTGCACTCAGGTTATCGGGATCGAGTGCCAGCACCTTTCCGAAGGCATGAATGGCAGAATCGACAAGGATATGTGCGGCCGGGAAATATTTCGAACCTACATAATACCGCTCGGCTGTTTTTGACCAATCGGCTTTGTCGTTGGTCTGCCGGGCTTTCAGCTGCATAAAAAAGGCAGAAGCGGCCGGTTTTTGAAGCGTGTCGAGCACGGCCACCAGTTGGTCGAGTACATGCAGCTGTTCAACAGAACTTGTCTTTCCGGCCTCATCAATGAGTTTTGCAACACGGCGGTGGTCTTTTTCATCCAACTGAAGCAGGGATGAATCCAGGTAATTCCTGGCCGAGCTGGTTGAAGAAGGAAACGCTTCGCTGCCGGCATGACTGCTGGCCATAGCCGCAACATCATTGAGTTTGTCGGGTGTTTTACGCGCAATACATAAAAGAACGGTAACAGATATAGTAGCAAGGATAACGGCTAGTTGCGTCTTTGTAAGAGCAATTTTCATCGTTATTTTTCTACTTTAACATTGTTTTTTACTTTTTCGACAAAGGTCTTGGCCGGTTTAAAAGCCGGAATGTTGTGAGCTGGAATGATCACTACTGTATTTTTAGAGATATTCCGTCCTGTCTTTTCAGCCCTTTTCTTCACGATAAAGCTTCCGAAACCACGCAGATAAACGTTGTCGCCTTTTGCAACAGCTGTACGGATTGATTTCATGAATGCTTCAACTGTGGTTTGAACCGCAATCTTTTCGATGCCGGTTTTTTCCGCAATTTCGTTGACTACATCAGCTTTGGTCATCTTTTAATGAATTTAGAATCAAATGATTAAACCTATTATTTTTACTTTAACGGGCAGCAAAGATACAATTTATATCATATCAGCCTAGAAAAATCGGGAAATGCTTCAAAATGAATTCGTTTCGGGCTTATACCCCATCGATTTGCAGTCTGTTTTTCATTGTTTTAATCAGTTTGTAATCTATTTAGTTCGTTGATATACAGCTTGATGGTGAATTTGTTGGCTTTCCATAACTGGATCACGCCCTTGAGCGCCACGCAAACGTTCTTATTCTTTCGTCTTTTGAACCTGGTATTCCGCTGTTTCATTGAAAAACGTATTTTCATGGAATGAATTTCTCGAAAACCCTCATAGCCTGGTATCTAAAAAACAAACGTGACCTCCCCTGGAGGAATACAAGTGATCCATACCAGATCTGGCTTTCTGAAATCATCCTTCAACAAACCAGGGTTGAACAGGGGTTGTCCTATTATTATGAATTCACCCAAAAGTTCCCGGATGCCCAATCGTTGGCTGGGGCAAATCTGGATGAGGTGTTAAAACTCTGGCAGGGGCTGGGGTATTATTCAAGGGCAAGAAATCTTCATGAGGCTGCCCGTCAGATAGTAAATACACACAAAGGGAAGTTTCCGGAGGAGTACCCGGATATTCTGGCATTAAAAGGGGTAGGGGAGTATACCGCCGCCGCGGTTGCTTCTTTTGCGTTTAACAAACCCCATGCTGTTATTGATGGAAACGTTTACCGCCTTCTCTCAAGGGTCTTTGGAATAAAAACACCGATCGACAGCACGGCTGGGAAAAAAGAATTCCGCGAACTGGCCGACGAACTGCTCGACCGAAAAGCTCCCGGAATATACAACCAGGCCATCATGGAGTTTGGTTCGCAATATTGCAAACCTCAAAACCCCGATTGCAATGCCTGCACCTTTTCATCCATCTGTCTTGCAAAACAACACAAGCTGGTAAACGAGCTCCCGGTGAAAGCCCTGAAAACAAAGGTCCGCGATCGGTATTTTCAATACCTCGTCATCAAACATAAAAACAAGATCTGGCTTAAACAACGTACGGCGAAAGATATCTGGCAGGGTTTATTTGATTTTCCGTTGATCGAAACAGGAAAAATATTTTCGGAAACGGAGCTAAAAAAGAACCCCGATTGGAAAAAATATTTTAAAGGAACAGATCCGTTGTTGACGGATGAGCCGGTTGCATACAGGCACATCCTGAGCCATCAACGCATCTTTGCAACATTTTGGACGATACAGGTGAAAATGAAAACCCCTGATAAAAGTTGGGTGGAAATTAACCTGGGGGATATTCAGGAATATGCCTTGCCGAGGTTGGTTGACAGGTATTTGGAGGAAGGAGGGGGAGATAAGGAATGACATGTAAAAAGGTGTTGTCGTTTCAAATAATCGATTGTTTCAAGAGATGCCCTGGATTTATAGAAATGTCCTTTGTGTTTGAAACAAAAGGAAGAGAAACACCTCCATCCCTTACAATTTCTCGCATCAGCCCTTTAGCAATGACTGAGAAGACATGAACCAGCGGGGATGGAATTTCGCTCCTGTTGTTCTATTTGAAAATAACCCTGGAATGACAGCTCTGTGTGTAAGCATCCTCTTCCGGAATACAAAATTGAATGAGGAAAGTTCCTATGGCATGTTCTTTCTGGGCTTCAGTATGCGCCGCTAAATCGGTAGCATAAACGCCAATGACCTTTTTTCACTGAATAACAATATAACGCCCGTTGAACTTTGCTGCAAGTTCATCCTGATTGGCAATGAAATAGTTGAATTCATTTTCTAGCATGGCTAGGATATTTTTAGCATTCAGAACATTTTTATTTCTCTTTGCTAAGGGTACAAAAAGTGTTCGCTCCTGCTCCATTTCTGACAGTGACTTCGTATATATTTCAGTAAGCCCAGACTTTGGCGCAGGATTACTCAGTCGAATTGAAAGGCCAGACTTGTTACAGAACACTAGCAAAATGATGGCTTAATTTGTTAGTTTTGTGAAAGTGAGAAACTCAATTTAGTCTTATTTTAGACCCCGGAACAACAATGGCAGGAGTAAATAAAGTGATCTTGATAGGCAACCTGGGGCGTGACCCCGAATTGCGTCATCTCGAAGGCGGTATCAGCGTGGCGAACTTTGCCATTGCCACCACCGAAAGCTATAAGGATAAAACAGGCAAACGCGTTGAACAGACCGAATGGCATAATATTGTGATGTGGAGGGGCCTGGCCGATGTGGCCGAAAAATACCTGCGCAAGGGAATGACCATCTATATTGAAGGAAAACTCCGTACACGCTCATACGACAAAGACGGGCAGAAACATTACCGCACTGATATCCTGGCCGATAACATGACCATACTTTCAAAAAAGGAAGATAGCCGTGCAGCTTCAGATACCGGTTCTGCTGGTGGGGGCGACACGAATCCTCCTACGGGTAATGATCTTGGCAACGCTGATGTTTCTTCGGCTGAAAATGCTGCCGATGATCTTCCATTTTAATCATCCCAACCGGAAATAAACAAACTCTTGGACGAGCCTCCCTCTTATTCATCTGGCCTGTTACTGATTCATACCGCTGCCTGTATTGATTGGATGGGCATTGGGATGCTGCTCTTTTTTCTGATTATCTCAACGCTGCTTTCTGCCATTGGGCGGACTGTGGCCCAGCTACAGGACGATGATTATGAATTTCTTGAAAACAACAAGGGCCAGAAACTCCTGGTAAGATACCTGCGTGATCACCTGAGGCTTACCTCTACATTTCTGCTTGCACGCTATCTCCTGCTCACTGGCATCACTCTGTTGTGTTATCGCCTGTTTGTGATCTATGTGGGAGGGCCTGTACTGCTTATCTTTTGTGCAACCGCAATCATCAGCTTGTTTCTCGGTTTTGTTTCATTCGTGTGTTCGCGCATGCTTGTGTCGCGGTCTTCGCGTTTGCTGCTTGTTACTTATGCTCCTCTCATCACTGCCCTTTCTTTGTTCTTTCTTCCTTTTTCCTTTTTGTATGCAAAAGCGGCTTCTTTTTTCAATGAGAAATCAAATACCCTGCATCCGGCCATTACCATGGATGAATTGTCGCGTGCACTTGATCTGACCGAAAACGCACACACCAATTCAGAAGATCACAAATTATTGAAAGGCATCGTCACCTTTGGGAATATGGACATTACCCGCATCATGAAACCCAAGATGGATATCATAGCCGTTGATTTCCAGACCGGCTTCGCAGCGCTTATCCGAAAGATACTCGAATCGGGCTATTCACGCATTCCGGTATACCGGGAGAATCTCGATCATATCGTGGGTGTGCTCTATATCAAAGATCTGATTTCACACCTCAAAGAACCCGATGCGTTCAACTGGCAGTCCTTGCTCCGGCCCTGTTTCTTCATCACCGAAAACACCAAACCGGATGATCTGCTGGGCGAATTTCAGCACAAAAAAACACACCTGGCCATCATCGTTGATGAATTCGGACAAACAGCAGGTCTTGTCACGCTCGAGGATATTATTGAGGAAATAGTTGGGGAGATCAATGACGAGTTTGATGATGATGAAATAGCCTATTCAAAACTGGATGACCAGAACTATATCTTCGAAGGAAAAACATCCATGAACGATTTCCTCCGGATCATAGGGCGCAGCGAAGAAAGCATCAGCCAATTAAACACCGATGCCGATACCCTGAGCGGATTTGTGATAGAACGTGCCGGAAGGTTTCCGGCTAAGAATGAAAAGGTGAACTGGGAAAACTTTACCTTTAACATCGAAGCGGCCGATTCGCGTCGCATCAAACGCCTGAAGGTAACCATCCGAAAACCTGCCTGACTTTATGAAACAGTTTTTTCTGCTTTGCTCTGTTGTTCTGTGTATATGTCTTGTCTCCTCCTGCGGTGGAGATGATGAATACAGCCCCAAACCCAAAGGCTATTTCAGGATTGATCTTCCCAAAAAATCATATCAGGTCTATAATCAGGACTGCCCCTTTACCTTCGAGTACCCGAAATACACACGTGTGGTGCATGATGATGAACGCAATGCTGAACCCTGCTGGCTTAACTTCGAGTTCCCCCGTTTTGGAGCTACGGTTCATTTAAGCTACAAAGCGCTCAACCACGATGGGCTTAATTATATCAAAGATTCCTGGGACCTCGTTCAGCGCCATATCAGCAAAGCATCGGCCATGAACAACGACGAGGTGGTACGAAAAGACGAACATGTGTTCGGGTTGGTATTCAATATCGAAGGCAATGCCGCTACGCCTCTTCAGTTTTACCTTACCGATAGCATTCATAATTTCATACGCGGCGCTTTGTATTTCAGCGCTGTTCCAAACCGCGATTCGATAGAGCCTGTTTATGAGTTTATCCGTGCCGATATCTTGCACATGATCCAAACCTTTAAATGGAGGGATGTTCCCGCCGCGGCGGAAATGAAGATAGGGGGGAAGTGAATTTATTTTTGGGAGAACATGCTGATCGGGATCTGTCTTATTAATCGCGTATGCCTCTGTAGTTAAGCAGCCTTAGAGAAGTCAAAAGGAAGAGAAACGGTTTTGGAAAATCTTTAAGTGCTTTGCGTACCTCACAATTTGGCGAAAGAAGATATTGTCTTCTGTTCAAGCTGCTAAAAACCCCGAAGGGGTTTAACGTTTGCAGCAAAGGGCAATCTAAAAACCTCCCGACCCCGACGGGGCCGAACTGGAGATAGTTTTGAGGAATAATGAATAGTGCTTCCCTCGTCTTGAAGTTAATTCTTATGTTCCCTGCTCACCTTCATCACCAGCAACCACTGCAGCCCAAAGATAACCGTTGCCAGCAACAGATGCACAGGCTGGATATATACCGGTAATGCAAAAAGACTGAGTGTGGCTCCTGCCCCGATTTCCAACAGAAACAAACAGAGAAGCGCCCAGACTATTTTCTTAACGGCCTGATACACCTCCTTGTCTTTCCAGATACGAAAGGCAGCAAACAAATTCAGGATAAGAATGGTCCAGGCAAAGAAACCATGATTGTAGAACACACGGCCCACTTCGGGCAGGATATTGCCCCTGGCTCCCTCATCAAATGTTTTCAGCAATACATCTACTCTAGACCGCACTTCTGTTCCCAGGATTATCTGTATCAACGTCAGAAGAAGTATTCCTATGAGCAACGGCTTCAGACCTGATGTGGAGGCTTTTATTTTTTGGCTGTTTGATGCCCTGAAAACAATGAATGCCTGCGAAGCGAGGATGAGCAGCGACAACAACATGTGTGCAGTAATAAGACTTGTTTTTAAATTCGTCAACACCACAAATGCGCCTAAGCCTGCCACCAATACAGTAAGCAGGATAGGGATAAGCGTCAAACGGAACAGCGAGGCCTGGGTCTTGCGAAGCCTGAATGCAAGCAGAAGCTGTAGAGCAAGCAAGATTCCGAGAATGCCGGTAACATATCTGTTCAGTGATTCTGTCCATGTTTTCCATGCATTGAATTGTTCGATTGGGTGGCCCTGCACGCGGTAGATGTTCTGATAATCGGGAGGCAACTGGCTTACGTTGGTGGGCGGTATCCAGTGCCCGAAACATTTAGGCCAATCGGGGCAACCCATTCCTGAACCTGTTACACGTACTACAGAACCGGCAATAATAACCAGATATACAAAAATGAGGGTGATCCGGGCGAGGCGAAGGAAGTGGGAATAAGACGGTGTATTCAAGAGCAATCAGATTTGCCGCAAATTTAGAGGTTTGGTATATAATATGCTTCACAAATTCGCGTTATTACTTATATTTAGGCTGTAAATCTCCAACTCCCGACTCATGCTGCGCAAACTCATCACCTTCCTGCTATTGCCATTTTCTGTATTGGCCCAACAAGCCGACGATAACCCGGGTGCAGGACGTTTTTCTATTGGCTACCGTTCTACTGTCAGCGCTTTCAGCGATGCCGGCTTTTATGGATATGGTTCAGGAGGCCATGTCCGTTTGCAGTTTGGCCCGAAAATAAATTCAGAATGGTATTATGATCATATCCTTACCGATCTGGGTGGTTTAGGACGGCGTACCGATGAACATATCGGATGGTCTGTCATGTTCTACACCTTTGGGCAACATCTGGAGAAAGGAAAATTCACCCCCTATATCGAAGCCGGAAATTGTTTTGATTATACCGCTGTCCGTACAAATTATGCCGGAGGGCAGTTAGCTGATCGTGGCAGCGCCGCTGTTCATCTGGGTCTGGGGGTGCATTATAACCTGAGCGACAGGGCCGACATAACATTCAAGGCCCAATACATGATCCACATCGGCACCAATATCAACGAAAAAATCGTGACCGATGATGCCACCGAAACCCGCACCCTCGATATTACCACGGGCGATACAGGGCTTAACGGACACCTCCTTATGACCTGCAGCGTTAATTTTTACATTGCCCGTTTGTGGAAAGGGTATTTGTTTGGAGAGAAATCAAAGAACCTGTAACTCCCCATGCTTTGCCTGAAAAACAATTCAAATCTTGCCCTATGAAAACCTTCATTCTTAGTTTATACTTGCTCATTCCCATCCTTGGGTTTACCCAGGAAGAGCCGGCAAAACGGTATGTACATACCGGTATTCTTTGCGGAGATATATCCCTTGCCCCCGGATTTCTGCTGCAGGAGAATATTTCTACCGTAAGCGTTCCGGCCGGAATCGAGTTCTATGTCGATCCGCATGTATCCTTTAAGGCCGATGTGTATTTTCATGTCAGCTCGGGCATGACCCAGGATTCATTGAAATTGATTGCGAATCACCAATTGTTCGTCGGCGCTTCTTACCATTTTACAACCAAGGGCTATTTTGATCCATACCTTTCTTTTCAACCTGGCGTAAGCTATGCACAGGTGCAAAACGAAAGCAAGATCCAGGTAGATGCTCAAACCAAATACGGTACCATTGATTATTCGGCCAATATTGTTCCCATATTGGGTGTGGCCCTGGGTTTCAACTATTACTTCCCTCGTTATTTCCACATCTTTGTCGAAGCACGGTATGTGCATGGTACACTGCTTTATAATGCGCCCGGTTCTTTTCCGCTGGATGAATTGAAACTACAGTTTGGTTTAGGGTGGAACCTGAATCTTATTAAGCAGAAGAAGGCAGCTTGAGTACGTGACCTGAACTGCGTTGTATTTAACACGGAGGCACGGAGAATCACGGAATCAAGCTCCGTAGTGCATACCTGTTTACAGCGTGTTTGCCTTTCTTTCATTTTCCTTTATCTTCGCACCTTCTTGTATGGAACCCAAAAAAGATCACAAAGCCCTCAATTGGCTCATCCTGCTTGTTCTGGCGCTTGTCTGGGGCAGTTCGTTCATCCTCATGAAACGCGGGCTGGTTGTATTTTCGAGCAGCCAGGTTGCGGCCATCCGTATTTTTGTGGCCTTCCTGTTTCTCTTGCCTGTTGCCTGGCGTCATCTTAAAAAAGAACTTGCCGTACATTGGAAATCATTCCTGGGCATGGGTCTGTGCGGAAACCTCATCCCTGCTTTTTTATTTACCAAGGCCGAGACAGGCATCAGCAGTTCTCTGGCCGGTGTGCTCAACTCACTCACTCCCCTTTTTACAATCATTGTCGGGATCATGTTCTTTAAGGCCAAGGCTCGCTGGCAAAGTGTTACAGGTGTGCTCATAGGATTGGCTGGCGCTATCGGGCTGATTTGTTTCAGCGGAGGAAATGATCCAGGACAGCATTCGGAGATGAGTTATACGCTTTATGTAGTGCTTGCAACGCTGCTCTATGCCATTAGCGTGAATATTATTGGCACCAAACTCAGGAATGTAAGCTCTGTCACATCGGCCGTTTGGGCATTGATGCTGATAGGCCCCATGGCCGGAGCGTATCTTTTTTCTACAAATTTTATGGAGGTGATGAAGACTCAACCTGGGGCTGGTGTGGCATTGGGATATGTAAGCTTGCTGGGCATTTTCGGCACAGCGCTTTCGGTGATGCTGTTTAATCTGCTCATAAAAAATTCAAACACCGTCTTCGCTTCATCCGTAACTTACCTCATCCCGATTGTTGCCCTTGCCTGGGGCATATTCGATAAAGAGCATGTCAATGCCATGCACTTTGTTTGGATTGGGGTGATACTTGGTGGGGTGTATCTGGTGAATAAGAAGTGAGGAAGAGAACTTCATTTCTTGATATTGGCTGTTCAGCCTTTTGGAAATCAATCTTTAACGAAAAAGGCTTAATTGTGTATCAGGTCAGAGAGGATCTGAAGCGCCGGGATTTCTATCAATTGGATCTAGCCGACTGGCAGCATTAAAACATGCGGCCATAGTACCGTTAAAAGTTGGAGCTTTGATTAACGCATCACGGACAGTAATGTGATTTGCGAATACTCGATACCAGACAGACCAAAACCCTCCAGAGGAGGCATTTGCAATAATTGCATTGATAGTGCAAAGACCTCTTTCGAATTCATTTAATCTTTCTAACGCGTTTGAAAGGGATTCTAACCGAGCCAATAATCTCGAATCAATCCCGCCAGAGCTGTCTTCTGATTCATTTAATCCATACAATTGGATTAGATTATTTGCTTTTTCTACCTGGGATGGATTAATGATAGCTGGATCTACAATAATAACACCCAGGTTAGTAATGTTCAGTGCTTTAAAAGTGTTGTGTTTGTGAGGCCAATAATAATTATAAAGTTTTATTTGATCTTTTGTTTTTCTGGAATTGCAGTAAACACAACTAAGCATCAGATTATCCCAATGATTTTGAAGGTTCGGAGAATGCTTTAATGCTTTAGGCTTTATATGTTCTATGCCTGGGCTGTTATCTAGTTTCATCTCACAAAAGTGACAAAAGCGACCTGTATTCTTTATTAGATAGGGTTTAGCCTCTCCCCATGAATTAAACTCAATCTTTTTTAGATTCGCATCCAATGGCCAGGTGCCTTTATCAATGGGCCTCACTTGAATTTTGTTTAGCTAGTAAAAAGGCTTTATATACTGGGTCGTTAGTCTCACCAACGAGCAAATTATTGACATACTTCGACATGTTAAGGTAGTCATTCAAATGAAGTTCGCCATTTGTCTGGGCTAAGTTTTGAAATGCTTTGCTTGCAAGTTCAAACCGTTTTTTGAAATCATCGCTCTTGATTTCCTTGATATTCATCACTTCGGTCGCAATTTTATTTAGTGGTAAATCGGTTGGGTTTACTGTTGAGTCTCTATTATCAAGATTAATCAATTCTTCATCTTTAACCGATTGTATAATAAATGGTGAATGCGTGGTAACTATAAATTGAATCTTCGGAAAGGCTCTCTTTAA
>JABDAO010000050.1 GCA_013289095.1 Bacteroidota bacterium
GTTTTTTTACGCGTAACCTGAGGCAGACCGTCGAGTAAGATATGCGTCTCGGCCCGGTTGTGTGTCTCGATGAACCCGATCTTTACATCAATCCCGTTTTTGAGCAGGGCATGAGCTTCCTGCAACATGCGGTAAGTCTTGCCCACGCCTGCACTCATACCAATATAGACCTTGAACTTGCCGCGTTTTGATTTGCGGATGAGTTCTAAAAAGTGTTCCACATTCGCTGCCTTTTCATCGGGCTCTGACATGGGTCTTAGGGTTTAGACCAGTTTGTAGGGTGATAGCACACAGATTTTTATGATTGATAAGATTAAAATAAGATCAGATTTAATCATCTCTCTCCTGAAAATCTGCGTTCTATCAAATCTGGAAAGTTAAAGCCTGAACAAAATAGCCCCAATAATCCGGTCCTCAGATTTCACCAGGTCGGGAGCCCATCCGGCCGGGATTGGGGTAGTGGTATAACCGGTAGGTGAGGTGACGCCTCCAGGCCCTGCAAAGTAGGGCGTATCTGCCTGGCGGTGTACAAATTCAATCCGAAACTCTACACTCTTGTTTGGCATCCAGCTGATGTTGGTAGAACAATCCCAGGCATTGAACTGATCGCCGGGGTTCATCGAGAAGGGGTGTGTGCCTGCAGGTTGTGTAGGGTTGTATTGGTTGGGGAAGGGACTGGCATCGCCGGTAGGGGCGAGGACCAGGTAACGGCCGGGGTTTGTCATCCAGCCCCCGCCAATGGTCCAGGCCCATTTATTGTGTCCGAACCATACCCGGTTGTAGGCCATGGCGCTCACAAAGTTTTGCGCAGGGCCGAGTGCAGGCGTTGAGGTAAAGCCGTTCACCCCGTCTCCTTTTTCATCGCCGATATCAGCGGTCAATGAAAACGCCATTTTTGTTACTCCATGGTTTTTGGGTTTGTTGTAATATTGAACGAGCAGACTGTTGTCGGAATGGAACCGGTGACGGCCCAGGAAACCGGCATCATCCGATCCATAGTAATCGTTTGTAATCAGTTTGATGTTTGAGTTCGGCTGCCAGGTAATGTTTCCCCCAAAGCCTGGCATGTCGTTGAACGAGCCATAGCTCTGCCATCCGTTAATGAGCCAGAGTTCAACTTTTAAGGTGTTCGAAGGGAAGATCTGCACACGCATCCCGTTAAAAAACCAGGGGGTGTTATCCGAAGTGTACGAAGCCTGGTATTCCCAATTTTCGCATTGGTAGTATGAATTCAAGCCAATGTACGACATGAACATCCCTCCATCCACATTGATCCCGTGCAGCACGTTGAAGTGATAACCGGCATAGGCTTCGCTGATGTAACGGTACACATCCGCCAGATCGTATTGCCCGCGGTAGACGCTTCCATCGTTACGCGGAACAAGCTCGGAGCGTGTCCCGAACTGGGTAAGGATGCGTGCACGTGCACCGTCGTAATTAAATTCGCCCCCGATAACAGCCGCCGAAACTTCCATCTCGTCATTTCGGGCAAGGGCTGTTGACCCAACAACAGTATGGTCGTTGGGGTTGTTGAAGGAGTGGGTGGCGTTGGCATCGAGCATGATAATGCCGGTTACATATTTACTGGTCAGAAGGGATGAATCGCGGCGGTCGCCGCCGTTTACCCAGGTCTGGTCCTGGCCTTCGAATGGGATCTGTGATTTCATGTTTACGCTGTCTTTCTGAGCGGAAGCATAGAGTGATAAGGAAATCAAAGCGCTGCTGAGTAGTCGTGTCTTCATTTCTGGGATTTAGATTGATGATTTATAATTCGTGGTTTTGGATATTCGTATGCGTAAGCTTTTTTTCTCAGTCAGAGAACGATTTGAGATGCATGGATCATTAATCTTTATTTCTCCACTCTTAATTTTTCTTTTGTTCCTGTAAGGCAATATTCAGTTTCAAAACATTCACTTTTTTAGGTCCAAACATACCCAGCAATGGTTTTTCCACCTGTGCATCCACCAGTTTCCGGATCTGATCTTCCGAAAGATTCCGGGCTTTTGCCACACGTGTTACTTGTACGTAGGCTCCCTGCGGAGAGATATCGGGATCCAGTCCGCTGCCTGATGCCGTCACCAGATCGGTTGGGATGTCGGCTTTTTTTATGCCCGGGTTGTGTTTCATAAAGGTGTCAACGCGGGCCTGGACCGCAGCCAGCAGATCGGGGGCTGAAGGGCCTTTGTTTGATGCTCCTGATCCGTTGGCGTTGTAATCAACAGCCGAAGGACGGCTCCAAAAGTATTCATCTTTCGTGAATTTTTGGCCTATATTTTCGTAGCCCACCACTTTCCCGTTTACTGATAACGTTACTCCCTTGCCACCTCCCGGGGCTGTTTTTGCAATGCCTGCTATGAGCAAGGGGTAAAGTACCGAACAGACTATAATGAGTACGCCTGTTAGTTTGAGTGAAGGAAGCAAGTATGTTTTCATCTTATTCGAAATTAAGTAGTGTTGTGTTTTTTTTTCTAATTGTGCAGAGACTCCATGGTTCTCTGTGTTCTCCGCGGTAATCACGTCATGAGTTCTGTCTTATTTTCTGAAAACTTCCCTTTTCAGAAAAACAATCTGATAACCAGATCGATCAGCTTGATCCCGATAAACGGAACGATGATGCCACCCAATCCGTAGATCATCAAGTTGCGGCGTAACAAAGCGCTGGCCCCGATTGGTTTATACTCCACACCTTTGAGGGCAAGCGGAATAAGCAGGGGGATGATAATGGCATTAAAAATGACAGCCGAAAGGATAGCGCTTTCCGGGCTGTGCAGACGCATGATGTTCAACCCCTGCAAGGCGGGGATAGACGTAATAAACAAGGCCGGTACGATGGCAAAATACTTGGCCACATCATTGGCAATCGAGAAAGTGGTAAGTGTTCCGCGTGTAATCAGGAGTTGCTTTCCGATTTCTACAATCTCAATAAGTTTGGTAGGGTCATTGTCAAGGTCAACCATGTTGCCTGCTTCTTTGGCAGCCTGTGTGCCGCTGTTCATGGCTACCCCAACATCGGCCTGGGCCAGGGCAGGGGCATCGTTGGTGCCATCGCCCATCATGGCGACGAGTTTTCCTCCGCTTTGTTCCTTCTTGATATAATTCATCTTGTCGAGCGGAGTGGCTTCGGCAATGAAATCATCCACACCCGCTTTTTGGGCAATGAATTTGGCGGTAAGGGGATTGTCGCCCGTGACCATTACCGTCTTTACACCCATTTTACGCAGACGTTCGAAACGTTCGCTGATGCCGGGCTTTATAATATCCTGTAGTTCGATGACCCCGAGGGTCTGTTCGTTTTCGCAAACCACCAGCGGAGTGCCTCCATTGGCAGCTATCTCTTGTACCTTGGTAGCTGTTTCGGCCGGAAAAACATGCCCGGCTTTTTCGGTCATCTTGCGGATCGAATCGGTAGCGCCCTTGCGTATCCTTTTTCCATTGGGCATATCAATACCGCTACAGCGTGTTTCGGCGGTAAATTTGATCATGGCAGTTCCCTCGAGTGAAAGATTTTTCCACGAATCCTTGCCAGCCAGTTCGATGATCGATTTGCCTTCGGGTGTTTCGTCTGCCAATGAACTCAGGACACAGGCTTCGACCAGTCGGCTGTCGTCTATGCCGTTGGCTGGATAAAAACGGGTGGCTTTGCGGTTACCGATGGTGATGGTGCCGGTTTTGTCGAGCAACAAGACATCTATATCACCGGCTGTTTCAACCGCCTTGCCCGATTTGGAGATGACATTGGCCTGTAATGCCCTGTTCATGCCTGCTATGCCAATTGCCGAAAGCAAACCTCCGATGGTGGTTGGGATCAGACACACAAACAGCGAAATAAGCGCGGCAATGGTTATAGGCGTTTTGGCATAATCGGCAAATGGTTTGAGTGTAACACAAACAATAATAAAGACCAGGGTAAACGCGGCCAGTAAAATGGTCAATGCAATCTCATTCGGTGTTTTCTGGCGGCTGGCCCCTTCCACAAGGGCGATCATCTTATCCAGAAAAGATTCGCCGGGTTCGGTGGTGACACGTACTTTGATTTTATCGCTCAACACCTTCGTTCCGCCTGTAACACTCGATTTATCTCCTCCTGCTTCGCGGATCACCGGGGCCGATTCGCCTGTAATGGCCGATTCGTCAATAGTAGCCAGGCCTTGTATGATTTCACCATCGGTTGGGATGGTATCGCCGGTTTCGCAGATAAAGACATCTCCTTTTTTTAATTGCGAAGAACTCACTATCTGTATCTCATCCACGCGCAACTCGCCCACAGGGGCAACGAGTTTAGCCGGTGTCTCTTCGCGTGTTTTGCGCAATGATTCGGCCTGGGCCTTGCCACGTGCTTCGGCAATGGCTTCGGCAAAGTTTGCAAAGATCAGGGTGAGGAATAATACAATAAAGATAAAGATATTGTATGCCAGACTTCCCTGGCTTCGGGTATGGGTAAGGAGAATATTCACGATCACGACAAGCATCACGGCTGTGCCGATTTCTACGGTAAACATCACCGGGTTACGGATCATGCCTTTGGGATGAAGCTTGACGAAGGCATGTTTTAATGCCTGTTTCAACAGTTCCGGGTTTAAAAGTGATGTACTCTTTTGTTTGGTAGCCTGGGCATTCATACGCTTAAAATTAATGGTATATTCAAATACGGTTAACGGAAGCTGAAGTATTCAGCCAATGGGCCCAATGTCAGAGCAGGAAAGAAAGCCAGTGCCGCAAGGATCATGATAACGGCATAGGTCATCACGCCAAAAGTGGCGGTATCTGTCCTCAAGGTTCCGGCCGACTCGGGTATGAATTTCTTCCTGGCCAATACACCAGCAATTGCCATTGGGCCAATGATGGGCAGGAACCTTCCGAGGAGCATCACAAAACCGGTGGTGATATTCCAGAAGGGGGTGTTGTCGCCCAATCCTTCATAACCGCTTCCGTTGTTGGCAGAACTAGAAGTATACTGATAAAGCATTTCCGAAAAGCCATGGTAGCCTTTGTTGTTCAGCCAGCTCAGTTCTGGATTTTTGGTTATTGCAAACGAAGAGATAGCCGTGAACGTCAGGATTAAAAGAGGGTGGAGCAGGGCGATGATGGTTGCGATCTTCATTTCCTTGGCTTCGATCTTCCTGCCCAGAAATTCGGGAGTACGGCCAACCATCAGGCCAGAAATAAATACCGCGATGATGATAAAGATGTAATAGTTCAGGATCCCTACTCCGTTTCCTCCATAAAAACAATTAGTCATCATGCCCAGCATTTGCATGGCCCCGCCTACAGGCATGAAACTGTCGTGTGCAGCGTTTATTGAACCGGTGGAGATCACCGTAGTGAGTATACTCCAATAGGAAGACGCAGCCGGACCGAACCGTTGTTCCTTGCCCTCCATATTGCCTGTGGTTTGCGAAAGCCCCATGTGGTCAAAAGCAGGATTGCCTTTCATCTCGGCATGCATGGCAGGCAGGAGGAAACAGAGCATTCCTACGGTCATGACACCAAAGATAGACCAGGCCATCTTTTTGCGGTTCAGAAAAAATCCCAAAGAGAATACGAGCGCAAAAGGGATCAGGCATTGTGCCACAATTTCCACGATATTGGTAAAATAATCAGGGTTTTCGAGCGGATGAGCAGAATTAGCCCCGAACCAGCCCCCTCCGTTGGTGCCCAGATGTTTGATGGCAATCATGCCAGCGGCAGGTCCGCGCGAAACAACACTGGTGTCGCCCTGCATGGTAATGAGTGTGTCTTTTCCGTCGAAACTGGCTGGAGTGCCATGAAATACAAGTAACAAGGCTATGACGAGGCTTATGGGCAATAGAATACGAGTGATGCTTTTCAGAAAGAGCTCAAAAAAATTGCCCATCTTGTCAACCACCTTGTCTTGCATAGCTTTGAACACCACAACCAGCGCGGCAATACCGGTAGCTGCCGAGACAAAGTGCAGGAACATCAGCACTGCCAGTTGTATCAGATAGGTAGCCCCTGTCTCGGGTGCATAATCCTGCAGATTGCAGTTTGTCAGAAAACTGATGGCGGTATTGAAACTCAGGTGGGCGCTCATCGAAGGGTTTGAGTCGGGGTTCCCGAAAAGGCTTCCCTGGAAAAGGAACATGACAAAGGCATAGACCAGCCAAAGCATGTTTAAGCTCAGCAAGGCAGCCACATGCTGTTTCCAGTTCATCTCGCGGGTTACATCAATGCCGCAGATGCGGAAGATGAACCGTTCGAAGGGGGCCATGAAATCAAACCAGTTTTTTTCTTTCCGGAAGACTTTGGAGATGTATTTTCCCAAGGGAAAAGCAAGCAGCAGGGTAAGGAGGAAGGAGGCGACGACACCAAGTAATTCTGTTTTCATAAGCAAATCAATAATAGGTAGAACTGATCCCGCATTTGAAAATCGAAAAGCAAACACGCCTAAGGCGGTCAGTACAGACACCCCGCGGGATAACCGGGATGCCAGCGCTAAAACATCATCGCGCTTTCCGGCAGCCTGTTTCACGGCTGACGGAAAATCACAGTTAGAATTTTTCCGGTTTCAGCAAGACATACACGAGATAGCAGAAAACGGCGAGGGAAAGGATGAATAGCAACGTCATGAGTTAGGTGTTAGATATTGTCAAAAAAATCTATGCTTTTATAAAAAAGCCAGAAACAAACCAGGGCTGAAACAAGCAGGGTGATACTGAGCAGTGCGTCCATTTTTATTTGGGTTGATACGTTGCATTTTAAAAATTCGAAACCTGCCTTTTGCGGCCTCAAACAAAGAACATCTTGAACCTGAGCTCATGAAATGATCAGGGTCAAAGCAGGGTATGATTTGAATCAGTTAGATGCCACTTACCGAAACCTGGCGACTGTATTCTTTGCGAAGATCGCCTTTTAACATCTTCTTGAGGGTTATTCCAACCTGATCGCCTAAATCGATAACAGGGGCCAGGGTAAAGAGGAATACATTTTCGATGGCATTTTTAACGGTATTGTTGCCATGTTCCAACATTTCTTCGGCCAGGTTGATGCAGCCTTTTACGGCCTGCAGGTTACCGGCACCGATCAGGTTTCGCGTAAAATCGGCAAAACACTGGATTGTTTTATAGACGTTGCCTGTTGTGGCAAGCTTTTCGAGTTCGGGGTTGATGTCAGGAATTTTGTTCCCCAACAGGTCGAGTACTTCCGATTCATGTATCATATTCTTGATTTTTTTATCTCCTTTTACCAAGATAGGGCCAGTAAGTCAGAAGGTCTAAAAAGAAAGACAAAGCTTCTTAAAATCAGCGGATTAAGAAATGAATGACGGGGTGTTGCGAATGAGCGCTTCGAAGAAACCTTCTCATTTTGAGAGGGTGTATTTCAAATTGAGAGGGTGCCATTACCGTCATAAACTTGATGGAACACTGCTTTAGCGGGATCTATCACCAGTTGGTTTTCAATTCAAATCGTTTGAATGTATGCTTCTCCCCAAACTCAAGAACAGGGTAGATCTTAGGCTTGTATTAATTTATGCAGGAAATCAGCAGGCGATTTAGCCCGGCCCGGCCCTGTCATTTGGAGCAACAGTGGATGAGGCCTTGAAAAGTTGAAAGGGAATAACTTCGGAATCTTTACCTGGAGCGAGTTGTCTCATGAATTTTAAAACACGAACAGCAAAGTCTTTTGTCCGTTTTTTCAATTCTTCCTTTGTCATGAGAAAAGGATTTGGGATTTATTTTTTATTTGAAATAAAGGTAAGAATTTTTAAATTTCTTTAAAATCCAAAATCCTAAATAAAAAAAAGGGTTGCGTGGCCGCATCCCTTCCCTGTCTGTAGTTGTCCGGTGGACGGTACTCTAGTGTAAAGTTTTGATCATCCGAGATAGGTTTTAAGGATTTTACTGCGTGAGGTATGTTTTAATCTTCTGATTGCTTTTTCCTTGATCTGTCTAACGCGTTCACGGGTAAGATCAAATTTTTCACCGATTTCTTCGAGGGTGAGGGCATGTTCTCCGCTGAGGCCGAAATAAAGACGTACAACATCGGCTTCGCGGGAGGTAAGGGTGGTAAGGGCACGTTCTATTTCGCGTCGCAGGCTTTCGTTGATCAGGCCTCCTTCGGGACTGGGGCTGTCTTCGGAAGTCAGGACGTCGTACATATTGCTGGTATTCTCGTCGCTGTTGGCAAGGGGGGCATCCATGGATACATGGCGGCCGTGGTTCTTCATGCTTTCCTTGATATCTTCGGGCGATAGTTCGAGCGCCACGGCTATTTCATCGATGCTTGGTTCACGCTCGAATTCTTGTTCAAGTTTGGCAAAGGTCTTGTTGATTTTATTGATCGAACCGATTTTGTTCAGGGGCAGGCGTACGATGCGTGATTGTTCGGCCAATGCCTGCAGGATGCTTTGACGGATCCACCACACGGCGTAGGAAATGAATTTAAACCCACGTGTTTCATCAAAACGCTGGGCTGCTTTGATCAAACCTAAATTGCCTTCATTGATAAGATCAGGAAGACTGAGGCCTTGGTTTTGGTATTGTTTGGAAACGGAAACAACGAAACGGAGGTTTGCTTTGGTGAGTTTTTCTAAGGCGGCCTGATCGCCTACTTTGATCCGACGTGCCAGGTCTACTTCTTCTTCTGCAGTGATCAACTCCACCCGGCCTATTTCCTGTAAATATTTATCGAGCGATGCTGTTTCTCTATTGGTAACCTGCTTGGAAATCTTAAGTTGTCTCATGAATGCTGGATTTGATAAATTCGTTGAGCACTGAACCTGAACTTTTAACGGGGCTGTGATCTAAAAGTTTCAGTAATCTTATGAATTAAGCATTATTTATTTGTATCTTTTAGTCAATTCCATGTAACCTATTTGGCTATCCCTTGGCAGTAGAGGGGAATATCCTGTTTCCTCCATTCTATACAGCAAGACGGCTCAATCTACCCCATCCGTATCGGTGAGTTCATGCCAGGGGAAGGAAGCATTGTATTTGTTCTTTTCCCAGTAGAATTTTGATCGTTTTCGGTCATAATTGCCTGTTTCGTTCAGTGTTTCGGCATCAAACAGCCTTCCGTTGACCATGGTGTAATGCACACTTTCACTGTTGCGGATGTTTTCGAGCGGGTTTTTATCCAATACCACCAGATCGGCCAGTTTACCTTTTTCAAGGGAGCCGATCTCGGTTTCCATACCCAGGTACAAGGCTCCATTCATCGTTGCACAACGCAATGCCTGCATGGGTGTCATGCCGCCCATCTGCAGCATCCACAACTCCCAATGGGCGCCAAGGCCTTGCAGCTGACCATGTGCGCCTAAGTTTACCTTTACTCCGGCATCACTCAGTTTTTTACACGATTTTGATACTTCGATGAACCCTTGTTCATATTCATCGTCAGGAATCGCGGTAGGGCGGCGTGAGCGCTCATCGATCACAGAGCGGGGGGTGAAATTCAGGAGTTTTTTGTTTTCCCAGACATTCGTTTTCTGGTACCAGTAATATTCTCCGTGTGCAGCGCCGTAGGTTACAATGAGGGTAGGGGTATAGCCCGTTTTGCTGTTTTTCCAGAGCTGGATCACATCGTCGTGCAGATCGGCTACGGGCAGGTTGTGTTCTACCCCGGTATGCCCGTCGATGATCTGGGTGAGGTTTTGATAAAACATCGATGCTCCTTCGGGTACAACCTGTATCTGCAGGCTGCGTGCTGCCGAAATGACCTGCTGGCGTTGTTCGCGGCGGGGCTGGTTATAGCTCTTTACCGAAAAGGCCCCATAGGCCCTGGTGCGGTAGATGGCCGAACGGGCATCGGCCAGACTGTTGATCACCGCCTTGAAATCGCCGTCGGCTCCATAGAGGATGGTTCCGGTGGAGAAGATCCGGGGGCCGGTCATATTCCCTGCCTTGACCATTTCTGACTGTGAAAACACCATTTCGGTGTTCGACGAAGGATCGTGCGTGGTGGTAACGCCGTATGCCAGATTGGCAAAATAGCTCCATTGTTTCTGCGGGCTCAGACCCAGTCTGAATGTATTCATGTGGGCATGCACATCCACAATCCCGGGCATAATAGTCTTTCCGCTCATATCCATCACCTTTGCATCTTTTGGGATGGTAACCTGATCGGCCGGGCCGATATCGGCAATCCGGTTTTCGTGTATGATGATGGTCCCGTTTTCGATTACTTCATCTCCCTTCATCGTGATGATCCGGGCATGTGTCAGGGCAAGGGTCCCGGAGGGTTTGTCTGATTTTAATACCAGTCCAATCTTAATTCCGGTAGTGTCTGTAGGAGGAAGACTGTCTTTTGCCCCGCTCACAAACGTGAAACTGTTTTTTAGCTCCCTGGTAAAATAGTCATCACCCAGGGTCCAGTGCAGTTTTTTACTGTCGGCCGACCAGTGCAGATTGATCCCTGCATCCCTGGTTACTTTTGCAACCGGCAGGGCCTCGTTTTCGTGGCTGAGTGAGATGGCCTTGCCTGTTAACGGCATAGGACGGATATAAACCTGGTACAATTCGGTAAACGCAATCCAGTTGTTATCCGGACTGGGCACAAAACTGTTTGCATATTTGGAGGTGAAGAGTGTCTGTGCTTTGTTTTCTTTCAGATCGAAACAGACGAATGTTTTCTCCCCCTCGTCAGAACCGCTTTCGAAAAAGAGGTGCGTGTTATCGGCCGAGAAATAGGGATGAGCTCCTTCTTCGGTAATGAAACGGGTTGATTTGGCTGCCACATCCAGTATGTAGAGACCAGTCTTGACACAAAACGTATTTCCCAGGGCATCATTCCCGTCTTCTTTTTGGAAGACAACCAACCGTCCATCGGACGAGAAGCGTGGGCTCCTGAAAATGCCCTTTTCGATGGATAGTTTTGTGGTGGCTTTTGTTTTGAGATCGTAGCTCAGTATGGCCCCTGTTTGCTCATCATTCCAGGTCACATACACTATTTTTGAACCATCGGCCGAAAAACAGGGTTCGAATTCGAGATCAATTCCGGTGGTCAGTCGTTCGGGTGTGCCAGAGGGAAGAGTCTTTTTCCAGAGGTAACCGGCGGCATTGAAGAGAAGTGTTTTTTCGTCGGGTGAAGTGATGGCATGACGGATCATTTTTGCTGTAAACTGATCTGGGGCCACTTCTTGTTTAAAATGAAGGGCATCGTAGATGCGTTGTTTTACCTGTACATGAAAGGGTATTTCCTTTGCAGAAGCCGTTGCCACCTCAATATTCCAGAGCCTGCCCTTTGCCCAGATGACAATCGATTTTCCATCGGGTGTAAAGTTGAAGTTCGAATACACGCCATGTATGGCCCAGGTTTCCTGCATGTCCTTGCTCAGTGCATCATAGAGAGGCCATTCCTCGCCGGTACCGAGGTCGTGAATGAAAAGAACGCTTTTTTCCCTCACTCTTTTTACGAAGGCCAGGTATTTACCATCTTTGGAGAGCTCCGGTCTGACAGCTCCTCCGGTTCCTCCTGTCACGAACTCGGATTCCCCTTTTTGAAAGGAATAGCGTTTGATGGCATAGATCTGTGCATTGGGGTCTTTGTTATAACGGAAGATCGGGCCCGGGGTTACATCCTCGCTGTAATACACGTATTTTCCATCGGACGAAACACAAGGCTCGCCCAGGTCTTGCTGGTCGTTTTTGCGTTTGACAAGCTCTATGCCCTCTCCACCGCCGATGTGGTACATCCACAGTTCACCGGCCCCGAGTGAACGCTGGCTGGTAAAGTGTTTACGCCCGATGAGGTATTGATCGCCCGGCATCCATACCGCATTGTTCATCAGACGAAAAGATTCTTTTGTTACTTGCACCGGATGTGAGCCATCGGCATCCATCACCCAGATATTATCTCCACCGGCGGCATCGCTGGTGTAGGATATCTTTTTTCCATCAGTACTATACCGGGGTTGGACGTCAAATGGCATACCGGTACGCAGGGCTTTGGCTTCGCCACCTGCAAGCGGGATGGTATAGATATCGCCCAGCAGATCGAAAACAATTGTTTTGCCGTCGGGGCTTACATCAAGACCCATCCAGGTGCCTTCGCTGGTGCCGAACTCAATGTCTTTATAGGTTCCGGGAGGGTTTGAGATGTCCCATTTCGGGGTTTCGCTTTTTTTGTCCTGCGCCCCTGCGGTAAACTGGATAAGAAGAAGAAAAGAAACGATGAAGCGTAATTTTTTGTCCATAAACAAGCATGTTGAAGTCTTAAAAGTATCAAGAATTGCGACTTTGCAACCTCTTTTTGGAAAAAAAGGGAGAAAAACAGGGTGTGAGTAACTTCTCTTCAAAATAACTATCAATGGCCATTAAAAAGACTTGCACTTCCAACCCAAAACCTTATTTTTATAGACTCAATCAAGAACGATGAAGCAAACAATCAGGACAATTATACTCGCTGGGGTATTGACCCTCGGGGCATGGGGTACAGCAAAGGCTCAGGTAGGAAAAGCATTTCCTCCGCTGATCGGCGAAACACTGGAAGGGAAATCAATGACCCTTCCTGAAGGGGTTAAAGGAAAATACACCATCGTTGGCATGGCACACTCCACGAATGCCGAGCAGCACCTGAAAACCTGGCTGGATCCGATCTATCAAAAGTATATTGCAAAAACAGGATTGCTCGACGGGGCGGAGGATGTAAACGTGTACTTTATCCCTATGTTCAGCGGAAGCAGTATGCCTTTTTACGACAAGAGCAAGAAACAGATGAAGGAAACGACCCAGAAAGACCTCCAACCCCATGTCATCTTTTATAAAGGCGAAATAAGCACCTATATCGATCAGCTCAAGATCGAAAAAAACGATACACCCTATATCTTTGTGCTGGATACTACCGGAAAGGTGATCTATGCCACCAATGGGGAATGGACCGAGGTGAAGATGGATGCCATTGATGAGAAGATTCAGTAATCGTTCAGCCGTTTGTGCCTGAAATGCCATTGACCTGACCCGTATGGATGAGATTTCAGGTTGATCCGGTAATACATAAAAAAAGCCCTTTTCTCAGAAAAGGGCTTTTTTAGTGAACAACAAGTATGTCAGGCAATAACCTTGGCATCGGGATATTTGTTCATCCACATGGCCACAGCCGCTTTGCTTCTTACAATAATCATGGTGCGGTAATCGAGTTGCAGCTTGATCTGTTCTCCAAGTTGTTTGACAATTCCCTTGGTTTCTTTTTTGATTTCTTTCTTGCCTTTCATAAATATGGGGTTTTAAATGTTTGTTTTACGATTACTTTCTGTTTGTTATGAGGGTAAACGCAACAAACGAACCAATATTTTATGGATTTGCCCTGCTTAACATCTTTTAACAAGAGATTAGAAAACGATGAGGGGGAGGAAATGGGGTAAATGGTTGGAAGGTAGGTGGTTAATGTTATTTTTTGGATAATGGACCCGCTGATCTGGTTCGAATGGAAGACAATAGCTTCTTTTAAAAGCACACGCTACAGCTATTCACGAAATGTCATGCTTATTGTTGCAAAACAATGCAACTATGCAGCGACAGGTATTCTAAGATAATTTAAACGCTCTGCTCATCAATTGATGTAAGCGACGGATTTTTGAACTATCTGGAATCATTATCTGGATATATACCAGAGATCACAATCCACCCCATATTCATGTCACCTATGCTGAGTATGACGCTTCTATCGCAATCAGGACAGGTAGTGTTTTAAAAGGGGAATTGCCGGTAAAGGAGTTGAGCCTTGTCCGATCCTGACTCAGGGAACCGTGGCGTCAGGAAAGATTACTGAAATTATTTCAACAGCGGAACCCGAAATTACGGGGCGGGGGATAATAACGGATAACTTTTCAGAAAAAGAGAACCATGGAAACCCCAAAAGCAACTGAAAGCAGAAAATGGAAGTCAGACCGAAAACTTCCACGCATCCTTCGTATCAATAGTATAAAAGGCCACACCATTTAGGTATTGTTCAGCGATGGTCACAACCGTATGCTGGACTTTAAACAAATTTTTCTGGAGTGGAAGGTTTCTAAGACCGGCGTTGAGTACAAATTACCTGGCCCTGCTGAATTTAAAAAAGTTAAACGGGTGGATTTTACCTTAAGCTGGCCCAATATCAAACAGGAAGTCTGTGGTCTGGATGATAAAAAACTGATTTTACCCTATCAGATAGGCGCTGATACGTTGTATGAGCTGAGTAAGCCTGATGAGAAACGCGAAACACTTGTTCCCGGTTCTCTCATCCGTAAGGAACGAATCAAGGCAGGCCTCACCCAGGGAGAGCCTGGCGCAAGAATTGGGTCGGATAAAACATACATATCGAAGGTTGAGTCGAACCAGTTTCAGATTGAAATATCAACGCTGCGAAAAATTGTGGAAGGCGGATTGAACAAGCGGCTGCTAATTAGGGTTCACTCAAACACCTACAACCATCATCCAATCAACACCTAATGTCTCATTTTTATCATTGAGATACAAGACTAAATGTCGATTCCAATCAAAACCCTTGCACCAAGCAGTACGTGGACGAACTTTGTGTTCAAAGGAATTTTTTAGTTACTTTTTGCTTGCCCAAAAAGTAACGCAAAAAAGGCCCCACGCGGACCAACTTCAAGATGGCTTTTCAGCACAGGCCATCGCTTCTCGCCAGCCATCTTGAAGTTCGCTCTCCGCGTGGACTCCCCAGCGCACAGGGCGATTCGTCCTCCACTAGATTGCCGACTTTTTGAGTGAACCCTAAGTACCATCAGCTAAGTTTTTCACTCAAGGGGCTGCCTGAATCGGGTAGCGCCATTTTACGTTCCGGTTTGCATTGTGTTGTTGCCTGGATTCAACACTTCACCGTATTTTTCTTTTTCTCCAGACTTCCCCTTTTCTTCATCTTTTCGATATATTCTGGCCCAAACGGAACTTTGCAGGCCGTATTGCCCATATTCACACTTACCTTGCCAATGCGTTTGGAGGCTGCGATGGCATAAGGGCTCAACGGTTTGATATATCCTCCGACAGAAATAATAAAACTGTTCATCGTATGACGCACCCGGTTTGGGGCCGAGTGGATCTTTTTCTCGATACGGTCGACCATGGATTTTATTTCATCCAGATCGAGATCCGCGTCCTGCGTTCGGGAAAGCAGACAGGAATAGGTAACCCAGCCTGTTGCCGCGATGTTTTCTTCTTTCGAGGCAATCCATTCCAATGCCAGTTCATGCCCATGCTTACTGCCCGACGCAACCCAGGGTACGGTATATTCGCTGAGCATATACCAGTAGGCGTTCTTTGCCCAGTGCTGTAAGTCTTTTTTTGTCATCTTTTCATCGTCGGCAATGAGCCCGGCCAGGTACATGGCATCCGAAATGCCCGAATCATAAAGCTCCATGGCCAGGGCATGATTTACCTTCACCTTTTTTTGAATCGTTTTCAGATCGGCTACCTTCACTCCGTAAAAAGGTTCGCGGGCTCCATGATTGACAAGTACTTTTTTGATGGAATCAGAACCCATGGCTTTGAGCTCAAGGAGGATTTCTTTACTGGTCATAAAGCAAGGTGTTGGGAAAAACGAATGTAAGTCAATAATTTCAGATCCGAAAACACGGAATGAGCGAATTGGGATAAGAAGCATCTTATATGCCTGCTCAATTCATCTGAAAAAAAGCAGCTTTCTATTCTTTTCCCCGAAAGTTCTCCAGCTCATCTTTTACGAGGAGCAGGATTTTTTTTGCAAGGATAAACATTTCGGTGGTAGCAGGGTCTGGTTGACCATTTGTTGTGGTAAAGTTGGTTTCCGCATTTAGAATTGCAACCTCTATCTGTGCCGGATGTTTTCGATTATCAAATCCGCCCTTGATTTTGATGTTCAAGTGATTCTTCCAGTTACTGATTCGCTCAGAAGGTTTTTCTTTTTCAAAGTGATAATAAAGCCATACCTCGAAGGAAGGGTTACTTTGGGCGACAAACCAATTATTCTTTTCTGAAACAGTACTTCTTAACAGTTCAATATGTCCTTCCCATTTATCGGTGTCAGTAATGAACCAGACTTCATCCTCTTCTGTTAGCTCAAATTTAGGGTCTAGATTTTCCGGGCTTTGTAATAATTTTGTACAAGCATTGTTGAAGAGCCCCATCGGGTGATTTTTTCCATCGTCTATTTTAATGATTTGAATATTTATAGATGAGGCTAATCTTTGGAAGAAATGGAAATAGGTCGCTTCCCGTTTATCGCCTTCACAGAAGATGTAATAGATTTTTACATCTCTTGTTGGTTCTCTCCTGGAGTATAGTTTATTTCGTTTCATCCGGAGGAGTGTGCCAGTTCAAATCATGCAGGTTTCCCAGGAATGGGATGGCTCCGTATCTTCCTGTAAGATAGCCTTTTCGAATGTCAATGGTATTGTGTTCCTTAAAATCACTCAAGGAGTAAAGCTTTGTTGCTCCCTGTTGATTCTTTTCGGCAAACCAGATTTCATCGGTTCTGAAGATATCCTGATCCAGAAGGGTAGATTCATGGGTAGAGAAGATTAACTGGCCTTTTGTAGCAATATCTTTCGAAAACTTTTCAATTAGTTCCTTGATGATTAAGGGGTGAATGCTCCTTTCTATTTCGTCAATCACGAAGGTTGTATCAGAATCGAGAAGCTCTTCCCAGGCTGGCAGATAATCGAGAAGCCGTCGGGTGCCATCAGATTCTTCGTTTAACTTGAACCTTATGTTCTCATTGTGCTCTCCACGATGCTCCAGGAACAAGCTTTTTACGACGAGCTTCCCTCCCTGGTTTACGATTGTAAACTCATCATTATCCTTTCTGAGACGTCTTAAGATTACGACATCGGGATTGTTCTTGGCCTCCACTTTAATTTCTTCAATCTCATTGTCATTGTCATCACCAAAAAAAGCTTCTAAGCTTTTGGTTTCAACTTGTATTGCTGAAATACCTGTACTCAAAGAACAAAGAAGGTTATTGGCGAACTCCTGGAATCCTTTCTTTGAATCAAGTTGATGAGCTAAGCTATTCGGTTTGGTGCCGGTGGAAATAATAACAAGACGCTTTTCAACCCACTGGCGGGCGATCTGAACATCATTAAAAGCACTATTTGTTATCGTAGTTAATAAGTTGAATAACGGCTGGTGTGGTTTGAGAAGATCTGTTTCAATAACCCTTTTCAAGGTTTGATTATCTGGATCATTCTCAAATGCTTTTGAAAAGCGAATGGTGTTCTTGCTATTATCTGTAACACGGTGAAAAATTAGTACATCCTCCTGATTGGGACCTGTTGAACAAAAATACTCATCCTCGATCACCCCATCATTGATTGAAACGGAGTAGTAGTAGGTAGATTGTCCAACATGAAATTCCAGGGCCAATTCAACCGGTTCAGCCTGGGACGTTTTGGAGAGCCTGAATTTTTGGTTCAGTAGAGGAGCTTGAATCGCTCCATTTAGCATCAAATATTTAAGTAATGTGAGCGACCGGATCAAATTCGATTTGCCAGAACCATTGGCCCCATAAATTGCCGAAAGTTTTAGGATTTCAATACCGTTACGCTCATATTTATGATGATCCAATCGCTTGATCCTGCCTGGTAAGAGATTGAATTCTGTCTCTTCCTTAAAGGAAAAGAGATTTTTAAGCTTGAATCGGATTAGCATTTTGCGTGATATTGTCACGCAAATATAGGTAATATTTGATTTTACTGGCTATATTCCACTTAAAATTTCCATTATTAAGTGAAAAAATAACGCATTTTACCTTTGATCAGAGCAACTCCTTGTTCTCTACAGCGTAATCGGAGTATACCTGAGTGCGAGCTGAGAAACGGGGGCTTTAAATAGGGTTCACTCAAAAAATCGACAAACTATTGGGGGACGAATCGCCCTGTGCGCTGGGGAGTCTCCCGCCGAAGGGCGGGACGAACTTCAAGATGGCTGGCGAGAAGCGGTGGCCTGTGCTGAAAAGCCATCTTGAAGTTGGTCCGCGTGGGGCCTTTTTTGCGTTACTTTTTGGGCAAGCAAAAAGTAACTTAAAAATTCCTTTGAACACAACGTTCGTCCACGTTCTGCTTGGTGCAAGGGTTTTGAGTGGAAACGGTATTTAGTCTTGCATCTCAATGATAAAAATGAGACATTATGTGTTGATTGGGTGATGGTTGTAGGTGTTTGAGTGAACCCTAAATAAAAAAAGAGGCTATCTCTAAGGTCGAGATAGCCTACTTCAACTCAAAAACAGGTGTTTTACATGGTCTTCAGTTCTGCAACAAGTTCGGTCAGGGCTTTCTTTGCATCCCCAAAAAACATCGAAGATTTCGGATCATAGAAAAGCAGATTGTCTATACCGGCATACCCGGCATTCATTGAGCGTTTGTTGATGATGATATTCTTGGCCCGGTTTACTTCGAGGATTGGCATACCGTAGATGGGTGAAGAAGGATCTGTCTTGGCAGCAGGGTTGACCACATCGTTCGCGCCTACTACCAGCACTACATCTGTTTGTTCGAACTCGGGGTTGATGTCGTCCATCTCCACCAATTTCTCGTAGGCCACATTCGATTCGGCCAGCAATACGTTCATGTGGCCGGGCATACGTCCTGCAACCGGGTGTATGGCGTATTTTACTTCCACACCGCGTTCTTCGAGCAAGAGCTCCAGTTCGTGGATCACGTGTTGTGCCTGTGCAACGGCCAGACCGTAACCCGGCACAATCACAATTTTCTTGGAGTAGTTCATCAACACGGCCAGATCGGAGACTGAAATATCTTTGATAGAACCTTTCGCATCGCTGCCGGGCCCTGCAACGGCCGAACCTCCGCCAAAGGCGCCAAAAATTACATTGCTCAGGGGGCGGTTCATGGCTTTACACATAACCAATGTAAGCAGTGTTCCGGCCGATCCTACCAGGATACCACCTGTGAGCATCACCTTGTTGCCATACAAAAAACCTCCGAATGCAGCAGCCAGACCGGTAAACGAGTTAAGCAGGGAAATAACCACCGGCATGTCGGCCCCGCCAATGGGAACGGTAAACAGTACTCCATAAATCAGGGCTGCTCCAAACAAGGCGCAAAGCAGCATGTGACTGTTGATCTGACCAAACACCAGATAGCCTCCAAAGGCAAAAACGGCAATCATCACCACGGTGTTGAGAATGTTGTAGGCCGGCAACCGGATGGGCTGGTTCATCGTGCCGTTGAGTTTGAGGAAGGCAATGACCGAACCGGCAAACGAAATGCTTCCGATGATAATACCCAGCACAATGGCAATGCTCGACCCGGTATGTCCTACATTTTTTCCGTATTCCATCAAACCGATAAGCGCTGCACAGGCCCCGCCCATCCCGTTGAAGATCGATACAAGTTCGGGCATCTTTGTCATCTGCACTTTTTTGGCTGCAAGCCAGCCTATGATGGTGCCAAGCAGGATGGCCCCGCCTATCATTCCATAAATCAAGGTTGGTACGGTATAGTTCGGATCTACAACTCCGGCTTCATCCTTTTTTACGAAGAGCACGATGGTACCCAAAATCGCGATGATCATTCCGGCCGCCCCGATGAGGTTTCCTTTGCGTGCCGTCTTGGCATTTCCCATCATCTTTAGACCGAGGATGAAGGTCACAGAACCGATGAGGTAACAGACTTCGAGTAAATTGGTTTTCATAAAGCGCGTAGTATAAAACGGGATTGAATAGCTAATGGGTATGAATTATTTCTTCTTGAACATCTCCAGCATACGATCAGTCACCACAAAGCCTCCTACCACGTTGAGGGTGCCCAGCAACACGGCAAGAAAACCAAGACAAAGCGCCAGCATGTTTGAGGGGTTGACATTGAGCATGACATAAATGGCGCCCACAATCACCACTCCGTGAATGGCATTGGCCCCGCTCATGAGGGGGGTATGAAGCACGGTAGGCACACCACCGATCACTTCAATTCCTACAAAGACCGATAAAATGATAAAATAAATAAGTTCCTGGTGATGACCAAAGAAGCTGAATGCGTGACGAATGAGTTCCATAGCAAGGTTGTTGTTGGTGAGGTATCAAACAGGTAATTATGCAGTAACGGCTTTCTTCACGCTGGGGTGAACAGCCTGTCCTTTGTTGACAATAAGCGATCCCTTGGTAATCTCTTCTTCCATTTCCCATTTAAATTTGTCTTTATCGGCCAGGTGGAGGAGGAAGGTCTGGATGTTTTTTGCATAGAGTGCGCTGGCATTCATCGGAAGCATAGAAGGAATATTTCCTTCGCCGATGATAGTGACCCCGTGTTTCTGAACCGTTTTGTTCAGCTCGCTGCCTACCACATTCCCGCCCTGTTCAACGGCCATGTCTACAATCACCGAACCGAAACGCATGCTTTTTACCATTTCTTCGGTAACAAGCAGGGGGGCTTTGCGGCCCGGGATGAGGGCTGTGGTGATGACAATGTCGGCTTCTTTTACATGCTTGCCCACGAGTTCCTGTTGCATTTTCAAAAATTCTTCGGAAACGCCTTTTACATATCCTCCTTCTATTTTGATGGAAGCATCGCCTTTTACTTCGATGAATTTCCCACCGAGCGATTGAACCTGTTCCTTTGTTTCGGGGCGGATATCGGTAACCTCCACCACAGCGCCGAGACGTTTGGCTGTGGCAATGGCCTGCAAACCGGCAACACCGGCTCCGAAGATGACAATCTTGGAGGGGCGGATGGTACCTGCTGCGGTAGTCATCATCGGCAGGATTTTGCCGATGGTATCTGCGGCAAGCAGCACTGCTTTATATCCTGCCAGGTTGGCCTGCGAGGATAGCGCGTCCATCTTTTGTGCGCGGGAGATACGGGGTATGGCATCCATGGAGAAAGCAGATATGCCGGCTTTCTCGCAGGCGCTGATGGTTTCGGGGTTTGTGCCGGCAAAAAGAAAAGAAATGAGGATAGCCTCTTTTTTCATCCTCGCAATTTCATCGGCAAGCGGGGCATTCACTTTCATCACCACATCGGCATCGGCATAGAGCTTGTGGACATCCGAAACGATCTTTGCACCCACGCCTGCATACAGCTCATCCGAGAAAAATGAATTCATTCCGGCTCCCGTTTCCACCTGTACTTCAAAACCGGCTTTCACCAGATCTTTGACTACATCGGGGGTGAGTGCAACACGGTTTTCTTTGAACTTCGTTTCTTTGGGAACTGCAAGTGTCATGAGCTGTAGTTTAGGTTTACGAAAGTAGTAAAAATATTCAATTACCTGCAATTCACACACGCCGGTGACCTCCACCCCGGCCCCTCTTCCAGGGAGCGGGGAGCCTTTGCAGAAGCCTTTGGGGCAGGGTATGCTGGCCAGAAAGCGCTTGTTTGGAGTAAACCTGGTGCTTCAGATCGGGAGAATTCTGCCCGAAAAGGGCTTTTATTTCACCTTCCCAAATCTTCTCCCCAGGATAACCTTAAAAATATCCGATTCAACGGCAGAGGTCAGACCTTTTACGTATCCTATGTTAAGCTCCCATTCAGGGGCCAGATCAAAGTCGAAGGCAAGGGCCAGTTGATGGGGTTGTTGGTTGAGCTGGTCGAAATTTCCGAAGGGCCCCATGGTGTTATAGTATTCAAACCCGATCTGAAGTTTCCTGCAAACCGCTACACTCACCTTTGCATTGGGCGAAAAAACGACAGGTTTCCCGGCATTTTCGCCTTGAAAAGAATAATCGACCACGGGATTGATGCCGATATAGAATTTGCCAATGGTTTTATCGATGATGGGTCTGATTTCGAGGGTCCAGCTGTCGGCACAATACTTCGGGTCCTGGTAACCAAATTCGGTAGAGAGACTGAGCCCAACCGGCAGTTTGTATTTTTCGGGCACAGCAATGCGGGGCCGGATGTGGTTGCCTACATAATCGGGTTTCATGTCGTCGTTGCGCGTGAGGAACTGGTAAAACCCGATCTCCAGCCAGGGGCAAATGCCTCGCGTTATCTCGATGGTTTCGTGCAGGGCATGATTCGTTGGCAATACGCCATGGATTGTATCCTTAAAACCATTGAATGTATAGTTGCTGTGCAGTTCCACCATGGTGCAGGCAGTGGGCACGAGTTTTGAATCGTAGACCTGGATTTCGTAATTGTCTTGTGCCCTTGCCCTTAGCGCGGTACAGAGCAGGAGAATCCCTAATAATTCTTTCAGATGCATGACGGTAAAGATAGGTAAGAATGTATGATTCAGGTTAGGTTAGAATACCGGTGAAATAAATCAAGTCGGTAACCCCGCGTTTCAGTACACTGTCATTTGGTGAAGGAAAATGTTCCTGCGTC
>JABDAO010000051.1 GCA_013289095.1 Bacteroidota bacterium
AATCTTTTGAAGTTCACGCACGGCTTCTTTCGAAAATGATTTCAGGGCCATGCCATGTTCCTGACAGAGGCTTTTGAGGAAATGGTCGGCCAGGAGGGGAATGTCCTCAATCCGTTCATTCAGCGACGGCACATGGATGAGGATGACGCTCAGGCGATGGTACAGATCTTCCCTGAAATTTCCTTTGGCAATTTCGCTTTTCAGGTCTTTATTGGTGGCGGCAATGACGCGCACATTTACTTTTATTTCTTTTTCGCCTCCAACGCGGGTGATCTTATTCTCCTGCAGGGCACGGAGTACTTTGGCCTGTGCCGAGAGGCTCATGTCCCCTATTTCATCCAGGAAAATGGTTCCCCCTTCGGCAAGCTCGAATTTGCCTTTGCGTTGGTTGATTGCAGAGGTGAAGGCCCCTTTTTCATGTCCGAACAATTCGCTTTCGATAAGTTCTGTTGGGATTGCTGCACAGTTGACTTCGATGAGCGGGGCCTGGGCCCGGTTGCTTTTTTCGTGAAGCCAGCGTGCCACGAGTTCCTTGCCCGACCCATTTCCACCGGTGATTAGCACACGCGCATCGGTAGGAGCCACTTTCTCGATCATTTCTTTGATCAGGCCTATGGCCTTGCTTTCACCGATCATGTCGAAGGTCTTGCTGACTTTCTTTTTCAGTACCTTGGTTTCAGTAACAAGGTTGGTGCGGTCCAATGCATTGCGGATGGTCACAAGCAACCTGTTCAGATCAAGTGGTTTTGCTATGTAATCAAATGCTCCTTTCTTCACCGCTTCAACCGCTGTCTCGATATTGCCATGGCCGGAAATCATCACAATCGGGACATCCGTTCCCGCAGCATTCAGTTTTTGAAGAAATTCTATGCCATCCATCTTTGGCATCTTGATGTCGCACAGGATGATGTCATACGTTTCTTTTCCTGCCAGGTTGAAGCCTTCTAAGCCATCCTCGGCTTCGTCGACTTTAAAATTTTCATATTCCAGGATTTCGCGTAGCGTCTTTCGTATGCTTTTTTCGTCGTCTATAATCAGTATTCTGGGCATAAGCTGGATAAGGTGTTTTATTCGGGTTAATAGCTAGGGCTATAATGTATTTTGAAAGAAAAGTACACTGAATGAGCTCTAAAGGTATAAAAAATGCAGGTTCTCTGCATGGAGCAGGGTCTGGATAGGAACACCAGGCCGGCCTCCACTTCTCCGCTCTGCAAGGAGTCTGTTTGCCAGCATGTCAACGTTGTTTTATCCATTTTTTTGTAAGAGGATGGAGAAAGGAACTCTTTCCTGAAATTATCGAGTTAGGGAGACGCTTGGAAAATAGAAAAAATAGCATATCTTAGTATTTCCAATCTCCAACTCAACATTTATGAAACACCCTTCCCTGTTTTATTTGGCCGTGTTTTTATTCCTGTTTGTTGCCGTTTCAAAAGGCCAGGGGCCTTTGTCTGCTGCTGATCTGGATAAACAGAAAACGTTTAAGCTCATCAAAGATGCGCTTGTGAAGCCAGATCTTGTGTACAAACTCGACCTGAGCGGAACCGATGTCAAAGTCTTTCCTCCCGAAATCCTCAAATTCAAAAATCTGCAGGTACTAAACATAAGCAATACAAAACTTAACATACTCCCGATGGGGCTTGGGGCCCTGAAAAAACTCCAGGAGCTCTATCTGGGTTCGAATGGTGTCATTGCCGGACTCGCAAACCTTGGTGACCTTGTTTCGCTGATACAGCTCGATCTGAGCGACAATGCCCTCGACAGTATACCCGCTGCCCTGTTTGCACTCAAAAACCTGCATGGTCTAAGTTTACAGCATAACCACTTACAGACGTTCCCGGCAGGGCTCACCAGGCTCGAAAATCTCGAAAGCCTTGATCTGAGCATGAACCGGTTGAAAGTATTCCCGGCTGACCTCTCGGGCCTGGATAATTTAAAGATGCTCAAGCTTGACCAGAATTCATTGGATGCAGTGCCTCCTCAAATCGAAAAATTAAAATCACTCCTGTCGCTGAGTGTCATCGGCAATAAGCTTTCACAAGTTTCACCCGGCATCGCTTCGCTCGCGCATCTGAAAATGCTGCAGCTCGATTCGAATCAGCTCAGTGAGCTTCCGGCCGAATTGGGAAAACTTACCGAACTTGAAACATTGAGCATTACCGAGAATAAATTTTCGACCTTCCCGGCTGCGATTTGTTCGCTTAAAAACATAACCACACTCTGGGCTGGGGGCAATGAACTCGACGCAGTGCCCGACTGCATCACCGGTTTGGAGAACCTGGTATTGATCGATCTTCATAAAAATCAGCTCGAAGGATTGCCCTCCGGAATGGGTAAGATGAAAAAGTTGAATATCCTGCTGTTGAACAAAAATGTATTTACCCCCCAGGTGCGTGATAAGATAAAGGATGAGCTGAAAGATGTGATGGTACATCTGTAGCCAACGCATTCGTTGGGCTTCTGGGAGCCCTGCTCAACCGACACAACAGAGAAGGGTTACCCGTGGTGACTATTCAAGCACCCTGATTACTTTGATAAATCGTTTCTGATAATAATGAGAATCGGCGTAAGCCGAGATAATTACACCGTTCTGTTTTTTTGAAGAGGAACTTTGAATAAAGGTGAGCGGTTGACCCAGGGAGGAAAGGACAATTGCCACATGCCCGGCGTGGCGGATAGAGGCATTGGTGCCGGTAAAAACAAGAATATCGCCTCTTCGGCACGAATCGAGGCAGACTTCCCGGCCCAGTGTTTCATAGGCCCTCGACGAACGGGGCAGACGAACACCCATTTGTGCAAAAACATAACTTACCAAACCTGAACAATCGAATCCAACAAGCGGGTCAGCACAGGCATAACGGTAAGGTTTCCCAAGGAACTCCTCGGCGAGACAGATGATGCTGTCGGCTTTACTCAATTCATCTCCGGGGTCAGTAATATTCAGTTCAGGCAGCGGCTTACAGATGTCATTAGCTGTGTATGGGCTGACGGCTCTGCTGTTCGCAAACATCAGCCAAAAGAAGAAAAAGAAAAGCGTATTCTTTTTAAACATGTCCTGCGAAAGTAGTCATTTGACCCACAATAAACCGGGATTTTACACGTGTCGTTGAACAGCCTGCAGAAAAGCCCGTTTGCCTCTCACAACAGCACTGAAAACGGGGGATGGATTAAGTGGCAGCTGAGTCGGCGCCCGGATGATTGTATTTGTTTATAAAACGGCTCATGTTTTTATCTGCATTGGCGGCCGGGTGAACCTCTATTTTGTCGACTACCTTCATGTCTTTAATCATATAGATCTCGCCCTTGCCAAAACTGCGGACATTGAACAATTTCGAAAAATCATTAAAACTCTTCAGATTGATATCGTATAGATAGACCGGATCCTGAAATTTTGTTTTAGACAGAAGGGTGAGCAGGAGGCTGAGATAGGCCCTGGAGTTGCTCCAGGAGGCATACAGAAAAACCAATGCATCATTTGAACTGAAAGGTTCATTGAGTCTGATGTTGTCATCCCGATTCGCTGTCTGAGCGATGAATTCATTCAATGTCATGTTGCCGGTTCCTTTTAAAATTTCCTAATTTCTGGGATTCAAAAACCAAGTCATTTCTACTCTTAATGTTGTCTTTCGACTTGGCGCTGCCTATACGCATATCCTTGAACAGGGCGCGGGTAGAGCTACCGTATTTTCAGATGTTCTGAAGGTTTCGTGCATACGTGTTGTAACGCCGACTTCGAATGCGATGCAGGCGTGTGGATCCGATCCGATCCGGTTGTTTCATCTCTGTCCTGGACCGGTTTAACGAATGCTTTCCTAAATCCAGACAACCACTTCAAGGATCCAGGCGGAGTCACAAACTGAAACCGGGCAACGCGTGTTAAACAGGCAGTACTCCTTACAAATGCTTGAAACTGATGAAATATGCAGACTTAATCGTACAGAAAACCCGTTTTACGGGCTTAAACTATGTGTTTTGGTCAATTTTTCCGATCCATCCTTGAGAGTGGAGTACGATGGTCTGCTAAATTTCGACCATTGGCGCTGAATTGAAAAACCACCTTATCTTTTAAATTTTGATAAACAGACTCCTGTTTTTATATGTATTAATGTATTATATTACTAATATTCAATACCGTATCTTGTGTTGAAATAGGAGAAATTAGCTGTTCCCGGTTGAATTTCAGGCCATTTTTCGAGCATTAGCTGCCATACTTATTCCGAGTCTGAGCAACATCTTGTTCAAACGGATTTCGGCATGCTTTTTATTAATGCCAATTTTAGAAGGGGTAATCTCTAATTTTCTATATTCGTCACTTAATAATCGCACGTATGAAAAAAGCGCTCCTGCTCTTCTCCCTGATGGTACTAATCAGTTCAATGATAAAAGCCCAGCAAAAAATCACTCCCGATATGTGGGACCTTGCCCGCATCACCATGTATTCGGCTTCCGATTTTGGTAAAAAGATGGATTCACTGGGCGCATCCAAACACTCAACCAACAAAGATGGTATTGTAACCTATGTCTTCAAACGGCATGGATATAAAGAATCATTCGGGAAGAAAGACAACCAGGTATGGTACGACATCGAGAAGGATGGAGACAACAATATTGTGTTTTTCAAGAAGCTGTTGAGCGATCTGGGATCCTATTACTGGGGAACAAAGGGAGATGATGGGAAATTTTACCCCGAAAAAGAAGGCAAGAAAGGGAAAAAGGATGTGTACGTCTTCTCCTACCTCGATCCCGTGCAGATTATCTATGTAGTTGAGTCTAAAGGCACCCGCGAATCGATTTGGGTGGGGACGAAGATGCAGTAGCCCGAAAAATACCCTTATTTTCAAAAAAGCCCTGAAAGTTCAAATTCAGGGCTTTTTTGTTCTCCCGCTGGGCTTACCCTTTTCTGTCCGGCAGACTAAAGACTTAAACCCAGCTTGTGCATTCGATGGCTTGTGCGCTAATGCCCGTCCAGACCGGCTCAACCAGGTCTTCTGTCGGCCGGGCGGGCACAGTGTGTTATGATTTGTGCGGTACTGATAGTCATCGGGATGGGTTATCCCGCGGGTTCGTTGTGCTGCTGGCCTTTTGAGCGCGGATGCCTGCTTCTAATGCAAATTCCATCTAACTTGTTCTAAGTCATTGATAATTCAGTACTTGCAATGTCGTATTTTTTCATCATTTTCTTAATGGCTGTCAGTTTTCTTCTCCTGATTGTTTCTGCATAAATACTTTCATCGGGAGGAGTAAAGGCTTGTTTCCTGGAGACCATATTCCAAATTATTACCGCAATCTTTCTAGCCGTTGCTGTAATTGCTGCCGCCCTTCTGTAATCGGTAAATAGCAATACACAACTATTGGCAATCAGGAATACACAATAATTGGCAACAAGAATGCACAGCTTTAAACACCGAGGGGGGTACCCCCCTCGGTGTTCCCTTTTTGTATGCTATGCGCTTGAAAAAGGCATTCAATACTCCTCCCTTTAAGCGGTCAATCGTATTCGTGTATTCAGTAGGCCCTATTTATGAAGGAGAAGCGTGTATTTACGAAGGAGAAGCGTGTATTTACGAAGGAGAAGGGTGTATTTACGAAGAAGAAGAGTGTATTTACGAAGGGGAAGGGTGTTATTACGAAGGAGAAGGGTGTATTTATGAAGGGGAAGGGTGTTATTACGAAGGAGAAGGGTGTATTTATGTAGAAGAAGAGTGTATTTATGAAGGGGAAGAGTGTTATTACGAAGGAGAAGGGTGTATTTATGTAGAAGAAGAGTGTATTTATGAAGGGGAAGAGTGTTATTACGATGGAGAAGGGTGTATTTACGAAGAAGAAGAGTGTATTTACGATGGAGAAGGGTGTATTTACGAAGAAGAAGAGTGTATTTACGATGGAGAAGGGTGTATTTATGTAGAAGAAGCGTGTATATACGAACAACAAGAGCAGTGTATATACGAGAAACCGAGATTGTAACCAGCGGGTTAAATGCGTCTGCCAGAACACCTCTTTTTCCTGAAACTGTAAAATTAGCTGTGCTATATAGGCTTTGCTTGTTGTTCAAGCGAAAGTTAGCAATTTGATTCTACTTTTCCAACGTCTTGAAATGCGGGATAAAAAACGCTTGATATTCCTCATTCCTGTATGAAACGTTCGGAAATCTGTCGGATCAGGAATGGAACCTTAGGGAATGTATCAGGAACATTTAAGGGCATCTTACAACTTTGACAAGGCATCTCGTAACCTTTGAAAAGAGCTTACAACCTTGCAAAGGCATCTTGTAACCTTGACAAGGCATCACGCAGCCTTTGCAAGGCATCTTGTAACCCTATAAAGGCATCACGCAGCCTTAGCAAGGCATCTTGTAACCCTGTAAAGGCATCACGTAGCCTTGACAAGGAACCTTAGGGAATGTGTCGGGAACCTCAGGGAACAGGAAAGGAACCTTATAAACATGACAAATACCTTTGGGAATGCATCAGAACCTTAGCTTGGTTTAACCAAAAAGTCCTTCTCCCTTTATCCCTTTTTGTTCTCTTTTCATCCCTTCTTGTCTTCAATTAATCCCTTCAGGTGTTCACCTGCCCCCCCCCGATGGGAGTCGTTCGCGGTTTTCCTTCGCATGCTCGGCTTTTTGGGGCCGGCCTAACCAGGTTTGATTGTCTCATTCCGGTCTTTTTTTAACAAATTCACGAAACGGGAAACAGGCATTTCTTACAGGGCCAGTGCGGTTTTGCGCCGAATCTGTGTTTTGAGGCATCAAACATTGAAAAATAATTTCAATCACCTCTTGTTTATATACAATTAATCGTATCTTTGCCGTCCCCAAAACTGAATATGGGTTGTTATTTATTTATTGAAATAGGTTTAAAAACCACTGAAATCGATGCCTACCATACAACAATTAATTCGTAAAGGCCGCTCGAAAGCGCCGAATAAGAGTAAATCTGCCGCCCTGGACTCCTGTCCACAGCGTCGCGGCGTTTGTACACGTGTGTACACAACCACTCCAAAGAAACCAAACTCCGCCCTTCGTAAAGTTGCCAAAGTAAGGCTTACCAACAAGCTCGAAGTCATTGCCTATATCCCGGGTGAAGGTCATAACCTTCAGGAACACTCTATTGTACTCGTTCGCGGGGGCAGGGTAAAAGATCTTCCAGGCGTTCGTTACCACATTGTTCGTGGTGCACTCGATACAGCCGGTGTGGAAGGACGTAACCAGCGCCGTTCCAAATACGGAACCAAGAAGGCGAAAGCCGGAGCTGCCGGTAAAACTGCCGCCCCTGCCAAAAAGAAATAATCTAACCACATTTATTACGATACATACTAATTCGATTAAACGATGAGAAAATCGAGAGCCAAGAAAAGAATCCTGTTGCCTGATCCAAAATTCAACGATCAATTGGTAACGCGTTTTGTAAACAACTTGATGTACGACGGCAAAAAGAGCGTATCCTACGCCGTTTTTTACGATGCCATGGCATTGGTTGAAAAAAGAACAGAACAGCCTGGTCTGGATGTTTGGAAGAAAGCATTGAACAATGTGATGCCAAACGTTGAAGTTCGTAGTCGCCGTGTTGGTGGTGCAACTTTCCAGATTCCACAGGAAATACGTCCAGAGCGCAAAATTGCACTCGGTATCAAATGGATGATCGATTACAGCCGTGCACGCAACGAGAAATCAATGAGCCACAAACTGGCTGCCGAGATTATCGCTGCTGCAAAAGAAGAAGGCGCTGCTTTCAAAAAGAAAGAAGACGTTCACCGTATGGCCGAAGCCAACAAGGCTTACTCACACTTCAGACTCTAATTTTTTTTTCGCATAAAGTATAGTAATAACAAACAGTACAGCCCGATTTTACCATGAGCGACTTAAGATACACACGAAACATTGGAATTGCCGCACACATCGATGCAGGCAAGACCACCTGTACTGAGCGGATACTGTACTACACAGGCGTTACCCACAAAATCGGTGAGGTACACGACGGGGCGGCTACCATGGACTGGATGGTTCAGGAGCAGGAACGCGGTATCACAATCACCTCGGCTGCCACCACCTGTTTCTGGAACTACAGGGACAATAAGTATAAAATCAATATCATCGATACTCCCGGTCACGTTGACTTTACGGTGGAAGTAAACCGTTCACTGCGCGTACTGGACGGACTGGTATTTCTATTCTCTGCTGTTGACGGAGTGGAGCCTCAGTCAGAAACCAACTGGCGCCTGGCCAACAACTACAACGTAACCCGTGTAGGCTTTGTGAACAAGATGGACCGCGCCGGGGCCGATTTCCTGAACGTTGTTAAACAAGTAAAAGAAGTATTGGGTGGTAATCCGATCCCGCTTCAGTTGCCTATCGGCGCTGAAGAAGGCTTTAAAGGTGTAGTCGATCTGGTTAACTTCCGCGGTATTGAGTGGAATGAGAAAGACCAGGGAATGACATTTAATATTGTTCCGATTCCTGCCGACATGGTTGAAGAAGCCACCGAATGGAGAGGAAAACTGCTCGAAGCCATCGCCGAATTTGACGACACCCTGATGCAGAAATTCTTTGACGATCCGGCTTCAATCTCCGAAGCCGAAATCCTCACCGCTCTGCGTGCAGCCTGTGTAAACAATACTATTGTGCCGATGCTTTGCGGAAGCGCGTTCAAGAACAAAGGTGTTCAGACCATGCTTGATTATGTGATGGAACTGATGCCGAGTCCGATGGACAAGAAAGAAATTGTAGGTATCAACCCCGATACTGAACTGGAAGTAACCCGTAAGCCTGACGTTACCGAGCCTTTCACCGCGCTTGCATTCAAAATAGCCACCGACCCATTTGTAGGACGCCTTTGTTTCATACGTGCCTATGCCGGCCGTCTGGATGCAGGTTCGTATGTACTCAATACCCGTTCTGGCAATAAAGAACGTATCTCCCGTATCTTCCAGATGCATGCCAACAAACAAAACGCCATCGACTGCCTCGAAGCAGGTGATATCGGAGCGGTGGTTGGTTTTAAAGACATCAAGACCGGCGATACCCTGTGCGATGAGAAACACCCGATTGTGCTCGAAGCCATGAATTTCCCTGAACCGGTTATCGGTCTTGCCATTGAGCCAAAAACACAGGCCGACCTTGACAAGCTGGGCGTTGCACTGAATAAACTGGCTGAAGAAGATCCTACCTTTCGTGTGAAGACAGATCCAGACAGCGGTCAGACCATTGTAAGCGGAATGGGTGAGCTTCACCTTGAGATCATCATCGACCGTCTTCGCCGCGAATTTAAAGTAGAAGTAAACCAGGGAGCACCCCAGGTATCGTATAAAGAAACCATTACCGGTACTGTTGAGCACCGTGAAGTATACAAGAAACAAACGGGTGGTCGCGGTAAATTTGCCGATATTAAATTCACACTCGGTCCTGTTGATGCAGATTTTGAAATCACCGACAAGAATTGCGGCTTACAGTTCGAGAATGCAATTTCGGGTGGTAATATTCCCCGCGAATTTATCCCTGCCGTTGAAAAAGGATTCCGTGCCGCTATGGTGAATGGTGTACTTGCCGGTTATCCGCTCGACCGGATGAAGGTGAAACTGACCGATGGTTCGTTCCACGCAGTTGACTCCGATGCCCTTTCCTTTGAAATATGTGCCAAAACAGCATACCGCGAAGCTTTACCAAAAGCAAAACCGGTTCTGCTTGAGCCAATCATGAAGGTGGAAGTATTGACACCCGAACAAAACATGGGTGATGTGGTTGGAGATTTGAACAAACGTCGTGGACTGATTGAAGGGATGGATTCGAAAGGCGCTACTCAAGTTATCAAGGCCAAGGTGCCACTGTCTGAAATGTTTGGTTATGTGACATCACTCCGTACCATCACCTCCGGCCGTGCCACCTCAACCATGGAATTCGACCACTACCAGGAAACTCCAAAAGCAATTTCTGAAGAAGTTATTGCCAAGGCTAAGGGTAAGAAAGCAGAAAAAGTTTAATCGCATACAACCAGGTAATCAAGCTATAAAATGAGCCAGAAGATCAGAATCAAATTAAAATCTTACGACTTCAACTTAGTTGACAAGTCGGCCGAGAAAATTGTTAAAACAGTGAAGTCGACCGGAGCTGTGGTTAGCGGACCCATTCCATTGCCTACACACAAGAAAATTTATACCGTATTGCGTTCCCCGCACGTCAACAAGAAGGCCAGAGAACAGTTTCAGCTTTGTTCATACAAGCGCTTGCTGGATATCTATAGCGCCACATCAAAAACGGTTGATGCACTCGGGAAACTGGAATTGCCAAGCGGAGTGGAAGTCGAAATTAAAGTACCCTAATAAAAAGAGTTAGGACGAATCCTAAATCGAACATCAAAAAATCTTAAATCAATGTCAGGTATCATAGGTAAAAAAATCGGAATGACCAGCATATTCGGTGCCAATGGAAAATACATTCCATGCACAATAATCGAAGCTGGTCCTTGCGTAGTAACGCAAGTAAAAACCCTGGAGAAAGACGGTTATTCTGCAGCACAGATTGCTTTTGACGAAAAGAAAGAAAAGCATACCAGCGGTGCAATGAAAGGCCATTTCGCAAAAGCACAGACTACTCCAAAACGCAAATTGGTTGAATTCGAATTCGAAGAAGCCAAGAACTTGGGTGATGTGGTTACTGTCGAAATTTTCACCGAAGGTGAATTTGTAGATGTGGTTGGAACATCAAAAGGAAAAGGTTTTCAGGGTGTTGTCAAACGTCACGGTTTTAGTGGGGTAGGAGGGCAGACTCACGGTCAGCATGACCGTCAGCGTGCACCCGGTTCACTTGGGGCATCTTCATTCCCTGCACGTGTATTCAAGGGCATGAAAATGGCCGGACGCATGGGCGGAGATCGCGTAAAGACCCGCAACATTACCATCGTAAAAGTGTTTGCCGAGAAAAACCTGATCCTTGTAAAAGGTTCGGTGGCCGGAGCAAACGGATCATACGTATTCATCGAAAAATAACAAGTACCCCTGGAAACAGGAATCATAACCCGCCGGGGGGATTGCGAAAGCGGATCCTGAAAAGCGAAGAAACAACTTGAAGAAATGGAAGTTACAGTAACAAATAAAAGCGGTAAAGCCACCACCAAGAAGGTGAAGCTGAACGATGAGGTGTTTGCCATCGAACCGAACGACCACGCGATTTATCTGGATGTGAAGCAATACCTTGCAGCACAACGTCAGGGAACACACGCTGCCACCGAAAGAGCTGATATTCACCGCACCACCAAGAAGCTCAAAAGGCAGAAAGGTACCGGAGGGGCACGTGCAGGTTCTATGAAATCGCCTTTGTTCAGAGGGGGAGGACGCGTTCATGGTCCACGCCCGCGCGATTATTCTTTCAAACTGAACAAGAAGCTGAAGAAACTTGCCCGTAAATCGGCCCTTAGCTATAAGGCAAAAGACAACAGCATCATTGTGCTGGAAGACTTTCAAATGGAAAGCCCAAAGACACAAGCGTTTCAGGAAATTCTCAGCAACCTGAAGGTTAACGACAAAAAAACATTAATTATAGTTGCCGAGTCAAATAAAAACATATATTTGTCGTCCCGAAATTTACGCCTCAGCAAAGTTGTAACTGTTTCTGAACTAAACACTTATGATATTCTGGATGCCACAAATCTCGTACTGGCTGAAGGTTCCCTGAAAGCAATTGAAGAAACCCTGTTAAGCAATTAAGAAGATGGAAATCATTATCAAACCCATTGTGACCGAAAAAATGACTTCGGCAACAGATAAGCTGAACCGTTACGGTTTTGTGGTGGCCAAAGAAGCCAACAAGCTTATGATCAAGACGGCTGTAGAAAAGATGTACGGCGTTACGGTAGAGCGCGTAAATACACAAAACTACATTGGTAAAGTGCGCATGCGCAACACCAAGGCCGGTATGCAGATCGGAATCGCGAACAAAGCAAAGAAAGCTGTCGTGACTTTGAAAAAAGGAGAAACTATTGATTTTTACAGCAGCATTTAATATCACTACAAAATGGCTTTAAAGAAATACAGACCGTTAACACCGTCACAGCGATTCAAACTGGCTCCCACCTTTGAGGAGATCACAACTTCTAAACCGGAGAAGAGCCTGGTTACTTCTACAAAAAGTACCGGTGGACGTAACAATTCAGGAAAGATGACCATCCGTAACGTAGGCGGTGGTCACAAGAAGCAATTCCGTATTATCGATTTCAAACGCGATAAGTTTGAAATTCCCGCAACTGTTAAGTCGATCGAGTACGATCCAAACCGTACTGCGCGCATCGCCCTGCTTGTTTATGCCGATGGTGAAAAGCGTTATATGATCGCCCCGAACGGGTTGAAGGTTGGTCAGAAAGTAATGTCTGGCAAAACAGCAACACCCGATGTCGGAAATGCAATGTACTTAAGTGATGTTCCACTCGGAACCGTCATCCACAATATTGAACTTCGCCCTGGTCAGGGAGCCAAGATGGCACGCAGCGCAGGTTCTTACGCTCAACTCACTGCCCGCGAAGGCAAATACGCTGTACTTCGTATGCCTTCAGGCGAAATGCGTATGATCCTGGTACAGTGCCTGGCCGTTGTTGGGTCGGTATCAAACTCAGAGCATAACCTCGAAAGCCATGGTAAAGCCGGACGCCGACGTTGGTTGGGCCGAAAGCCCCGCGTTAGAGGTGTAGCGATGAACCCGGTCGATCACCCAATGGGTGGCGGAGAAGGCAGAGCTACCGGTGGTCACCCGCGTTCACGAAAGGGTATTCCAGCCAAGGGTTACAAGACACGTTATCCGAAAAAGGCTTCCAACAAACACATTATCGAAAGAAGGAAGAAATAAAGATTATCGGGTTTAGATTTTAAGTTTCGGATTAATATAACTTGGTTTAATGGTCTGCTAGGGTGGATTCACAACCAAAAAAAGAAAAAGATGGCACGTTCGGTAAAAAAAGGTCCTTTCATTGATTACAAACTTGACAGGAAAGTACAAAAGATGATCGAGACCGGTAAGAAAACCGCTCTGAAGACCTGGGCAAGAAGGTCGACCATCACTCCTGATTATGTTGGACAAACGTTTGCGGTTCATAACGGAAAGAGTTTTATTCCGGTGTATGTAACCGAAAACATGGTCGGACACAAATTGGGTGAATTTGCCCCGACACGCACCTTCCGTGGTCACAGCGGTAACAAGAAAGACAACGCGAAATAAGCGGGAATAGAACAAGATTGATTAGTTAAGTTTTAGAAAATACGAATCGAAATGGCCAATAGAAAACACATAGCTGCCGAAGCACGGAAAGAAGAAGCGAAGTCGCAGTACCTCGCCAAGCTGAACAACTGCCCGACATCACCCCGTAAGATGCGTCTGGTTTGTGACCTCATCCGCGGAAAGGATGTGTACAAAGCGCTCAGCATGCTGAAATTTACTCCGAAAGAGGCCGCAGGACGCCTGGAGAAATTACTTGCTTCAGCAATCATGAACTACGAAAAGAAATCGGGGACCCGTCCTGACGAAGGTCAGCTGGTGGTGCAGGAGATCTTTGTGGACAGTGGTTTTCAGATGAAACGCATCCGTACAGCTCCTCAGGGACGTGCATACCGTGTACGTAAACGTTCTAACCACGTAACACTTATCGTAGGGGAGAAGAAGGAAGAAGTCAAGGCAGAAAAAAAAGTAAGAGCAGCTAAAGCAGAAAAAAAATAAAATTCAGCACTAATTAAATGGGACAAAAAGCAAATCCGATAGGTAACAGGCTTGGAATCATCAAGGGATGGGATTCTAATTGGTATGGTGGAAAACACTACGCTGATAAACTGGTAGAAGACGAACTTATTCGTAATTACCTGCGGGCTCGTCTTGTGAAAGCAAGCATCTCCAAGATCGTTATCGAACGTACCATGAAACTCGTTACCGTTACTGTACACACGGCTCGTCCGGGTATCATCATCGGAAAAGGCGGGAAGGAAGTAGATAAGCTGAAGGAAGAGTTGAAGAAAATGACCAAGAAGGAAGTCCAGATCAATATTTTTGAGATCAAACGTCCTGAACTTGATGCACGTTTGGTTGCAGAAAGCATTGCCCGCCAGTTGGAAGGTCGTATTTCTTTCCGTCGCGCGATCAAGATGGCCATCGCATCAACCATGCGGATGGGAGCAGAAGGCATCAAGGTAAAGACATCCGGTCGGTTGGGTGGAGCTGAAATTGCACGTGTGGAGGGATACAAAGAAGGAAGAACTCCCTTGCATACGCTGCGTGCAGATATCGATTACGCCATTGCTGAAGCACATACCACCTACGGCCGTATCGGCGTAAAAGTATGGATCTGTAAAGGAGAAGTTTTCGGAAAACGCGATCTGAGCCCCAATTTCCAGAGCACAGCCGATAAAAAAGCCGGCAGCGGCGCTCCAAGCGGAGGAGGCGATCGTCAGGAAAGAAGACCAGGCGGCGGTGCCCCAGGCAACCGGGGTGGTAGCGGAGGCGCACGTCCCCCACGTCCGAAAAGAGAAGGAACATCAAAATAAAATAAGGTTTCGAGTTTAGGTTTTTATCCCAAACAACAAATCACTAACAATATCGAATATGTTACAGCCAAAAAGAACGAAGCACCGCAAGACGCACAAAATGAAAATGAAGGGCAACGCCAAGCGTGGCAGTGAGCTTTCATTTGGAACATTTGGCATCAAGGCAATGGAAGGATGCTGGATGACTGCCAAACAGATTGAAGCGGCACGGGTTGCAGTAACCCGTTACCTCAAACGTGAAGGTCAGGTGTGGATCAATGTGTTCCCCGACAAACCAATCACCCGTAAACCAGCCGAAGTACGTATGGGTAAGGGTAAAGGAGCACCTGAATATTGGGTAGCTGTTGTGAAACCAGGGCGTATCATTTTCGAAGCTGATGGAGTTCCTCTGGCTACTGCCAAAGAGGCGCTTCGCCTGGCAGCACAAAAACTTCCGGTAGCAACGAAGTTCATTGTCAGAAAAGATTATTCACCCGAAACAACAGCCTAATTTTTAGAGTCAACAAGACATGAAAAAGACAGAAATTGCCCAGCTTGCACCAGACGGTATCCGCGAAAAAATCGCAGAAGAGTCGGCAGCGCTTTATAAAATGAAACTGAATCATGCTGTTTCTTCTATCGATAATCCGCTTAAGATCAGGACCAGCCGCAGGCTCATCGCCCGCCTCAAAACAGAACTGAAGAACAGGGAAATCAAAGCAGCAAGCAAAAAATAACAGATTCCAGACGGAACTATATCATGGAAACAGCAGAAAGAAATCTCAGAAAAGAAAAAGTAGGTGTGGTCACCAGCAACAAAATGGAAAAATCCATTGTTGTAAGTGTTGAACGCCGCGTGAAACACGGGAAATACGGAAAGTTCATCAAACGGACTTCAACGTTCATGGCTCACGACGAAAAAAACGATTGCAATATTGGCGATACCGTAAGAATCACCGAAACACGCCCTTTGAGCAAAAGCAAATGCTGGAGACTCGTTGAGGTTGTAGAACGTGTGAAATAAGCAATTTTTCCGGAACAGGAAGATCAAAAGACAGAAATTAATCAAGAACCCGACGATGCCTTGGCTCAACGGGAATAGAAACAGAAGCTATGATACAAGCGGAATCAAGACTCACAGTAGCCGACAACAGCGGAGCAAAACAAGTTCTTTGCATACGTGTGCTGGGTGGAACTCGCAAGAAATACGCATCAATCGGCGACAAGATCGTTGTGACCGTGAAACATGCACTGCCTTCCGGTAACGTGAAGAAAGGAACTGTTTCAAAAGCAGTGATCGTTCGTGTATCGAAAGAAATCCGTCGGCACGATGGTTCTTACATCCGGTTTGATGACAATGCCTGTGTATTGTTAAACCCACAGGATGAATTGCGTGGCACACGTATCTTCGGACCTGTAGCACGCGAATTGCGTGACAAACAGTTTATGAAGATTGTTTCCCTGGCTCCAGAAGTACTTTAAGCGTATTATCGCTGATTATAAAAATAGAAAGCAATGTCAACCAAATTAAAGATCAAGAAAGGCGACCTCGTCAAAGTGATGAGTGGAGAATCTAAAGGTGATACCGGAAAGGTTCTTTCGGTGAACCGTGTCAGCAACCGTGTACTGGTAGAAGGCGTAAATAAGGTGAAGAAACACTCCAAACCCAATGCCAAACACCCGAACGGTGGAATCATTGAAATGGAAGCTACCATCCATATTTCGAACCTGATGCTCGTGGACGGAGCTGGAAAAGCAAGTCGTACCGGTAAGAAACTGGACGAGAAGTCAAACAAACTAGTTCGTTACTTTAAATCAACCAAGGAGGTAATTAAATAATGGCCACTGCAACATACACACCCAGAATGAAAAAGACCTACAAGGACCAGGTTGTACCTGCCTTGCAGAAGAAATTCAATTACAGCAGCCCGATGGAGGTTCCAAAACTGGAAAAAATCTGTCTGAACCAGGGTGTTGGCGAAGCTGTATCGGATAAAAAACTGATTGAATCGTCGATCAAGGAAATGACCATGATCACCGGTCAGAAAGCAGTAGCAACTTACTCCCGTAAGGACATTTCCAACTTCAAACTCCGTAAAGGGGTTGCAATCGGAGTACGTGTCACCCTGCGCGGCGATAAGATGTACGAATTCCTGGACAGACTCGTTTCAACCTCTTTACCACGTATCCGCGATTTCCGCGGCATCAACGAAAAGGGGTTTGACGGAAAAGGGAACTACACACTGGGTATCACCGAACAGATTATCTTCCCCGAAATCGACATCGATAAGGTAACGAAGATGATGGGTATGGACATCACCTTTGTGACATCAGCAACCAGTGATGAGGAAGCGCTTTCGCTTCTTGCAGAATTCGGTATGCCATTTAAGAACCAAAAGAAAACAGAAAGTAAATAATACCCGGATATGGCAAAAGAATCAATGAAGGCCCGTGAGGTCAAAAGAGCAAGACTGGTTAGTTTATACGCCGATAAACGTGCGGCTTTGAAAGCAGCCGGTGATTCAATCGGTCTTCAGAAACTTCCGAAGAATTCATCCAAAGTACGTATGCGTAACCGCTGCAAACTGTCGGGTCGTCCAAGGGGGTATATTCGCCAGTTTGGTCTGTGCCGTAACCAGTTCCGTGAAATGGCCCTGTTCGGAAAGATCCCGGGTGTGACCAAGGCCAGCTGGTAAGAAACCTGCCGGTAATAAAAAAGAATTAAAACAGCGTGTTTACTATAATTATCCTGCGCGCGGGGTAACATATAAACTAAAATAAAATGACAGATACCATTTCTGATTATCTCACACGCGTGAGAAACGCCATCAGGGCAAACCACCGGGTAGTTGAAGTTCCTGCTTCAAACCTGAAGAAAGAGATCACCAAGATCCTGTTCGACAAGGGTTACATCCTCAATTACAAATTTGAGACGGCCAGTGTTCAGGGAACCATCAAAATCGCATTGAAGTACCATCCTGTTACGAAGCAACCTGCTATCAGGGGCATTGACAGGATCAGCCGTCCAGGTCTGCGTAAGTACACCGGTTCAGAAAAACTGCCCCGCGTACTGAACGGACTTGGTATTGCCATTCTCTCAACTTCCAAAGGCATCATGACCGATAAAGAAGCACGTAAGGAGAATGTAGGTGGAGAAGTTTTATGCTATGTTTACTAAAACCCAGGGAGGACCAAACACATGTCACGTATAGGAAAATTACCAATCACACTTCCCAAAGGAGTTGAAGTATCGGTTGCAAAGAGCACGGTTACTGTAAAGGGTGCAAAAGGCACACTGACCCAGTTGCTGGACACTGCTATCAGCGTTGAAGTAAAAGACGGAACCGTTACTTTTGCCCGTCCCACTGAGCAGAAGCGCCATAAAGCGCTCCATGGTCTGTACCGTTCGTTGGTCAGCAACATGGTTAAAGGCGTGTCTGAAGGATACCGTACCGAGCAGGAGTTGGTAGGTGTTGGTTACAGGGCGGTTGTAAAAGGCCAGATTCTGGAACTCACTCTCGGTTACTCGCACAACATTCTGTTCGAGCTTCCGAAAGAGATCAAGCTGTCGACTACAGCTGAGAAAGGAAAGAACCCGACCATCATCATGGAGTGTGCAGACAAGCAGCTCATCGGAATGGTTGCTGCAAAAATACGCTCTATGCGTAAGCCTGAGCCATACAAAGGAAAAGGTATCAAGTTCATGGGCGAACAACTGAGAAGAAAAGCAGGCAAATCGGCCGGCAAATAATTAAAAGAGCTGTTTTACAACGTTAAATACAAAATCAAATGATAGTTACAAAGGCATCAAGAAGGGCCAAAATCAAGAAACGCATCCGGGGTGTTGTCAGCGGTACAGCTACCGCACCACGTTTGTCGGTATTCAGGAGCAATACAGATATTTATGCTCAGATTATCGATGATGTTGCCGGAAAAACACTGGTTTCCGCTTCTTCTAAAATTAAGGAAATTGCAGCCCAGAAAGGCAACAAAGTAGAACAGGCAAAATTGGTTGGAAAAGCAGTGGCCGAAAAGGCTATCCAGGCTGGAATCAAGGCTGTTTGTTTTGACCGCAACGGATACCTCTACCATGGCCGGGTGAAATCACTGGCTGACGGAGCACGCGAAGGCGGACTAAAATTCTAACCAATCATCTTTTAGGAATAAAAAAATGGCAAACGTAAACATCAAAAGAGTAAAGTCGAGCGATATTGAACTGAAGGACAAATTGGTCTCTATTCAACGTGTGACAAAAGTAACCAAGGGCGGACGCGCTTTCACCTTCTCAGCCATTGTGGTTGTAGGAAATGAAAAAGGAGTGGTTGGATACGGTCTTGGTAAGGCCAAGGAGGTTTCTGACGCCATTGCAAAAGCAATCGACGATGCAAAGAAAAACCTGCTGAAAGTCAGCATCGTGAGAGGTACCGTTCCGCATGATCAGTACGGTAAATTCGGAGGATCTCTCGTGCTTCTGAAACCTGCTGCTCATGGTACAGGTGTTATCGCCGGAGGCGCTATGCGTGCCGTACTCGAAAGTGTTGGGGTTACAGACGTTCTTGCCAAGTCTAAAGGCAGCTCCAACCCGCACAACGTGGTAAAAGCCACTTTCGATGCGCTCACCAAGATGCGTGATGCCGCCACCGTTGCCCAGGCACGTGGAATTACCATGGAAAAAGTATTTAACGGATAAAAAGACTTAATTAACTCGTACTGAAATGGCCAAAATAAAGATTAAACAGGAGAAGAGTGGGATTCACACCACCCTCCGTCAGAAAAGAACATTGGAAGCGCTTGGTTTTTCAAAGCTCAACCAGGTTCTGGAAGTGGAAGCTACCCCCCAGATAAACGGAATGCTCGAGAAAGTGAAACATTTGGTAAGCATCGTTGCATAAAATAACCCCGGTCAGGCAAAACATCTTCAGCAGATCTTTTCCGGAACCGAATAACGCATAACGAACATGAAATTAAATACACTTAAACCTGCAGAAGGTTCTTTAAAAAATGACGGAAAACGCAAAGGCCGCGGACAAGGTTCGGGTAAGGGCGGAACGTCTACAAAAGGTCACAAAGGTGCTCAGTCGAGATCCGGTTACTCACAGAAATTCGGTTTTGAAGGTGGTCAGATGCCGCTTCAGCGCCGGGTTCCGAAATTCGGTTTCAAAAACATCAACCGTATCGAATTCCAGGGAATCAACCTCGACCGTATCCAGCAATTTGTGGAAGCAACAAAACTTACTGCCATCGATAACGAGACACTCGTTGCTCATGGTCTTGCCCACAAAAATGACAAGATCAAAATCCTTGGACGCGGTGAATTATCAGCTAAGGTTGACATCAAAGTACATGCATTTTCTGCTGCAGCGAAAGCGGCTATTGAATCAAAAGGTGGCACAGCCACTACGATCTGATAAATTATGAAGAACCTAGTCAATACTATTACCAATATCTGGAAAATCGAAGAGCTCCGGTCTCGTATCCTGTATACGCTGGGCTTTCTTCTGATTTACCGTTTTGGTTCGTATGTGGTTATTCCAGGTGTCGATCCCAATGTGTTCAATACAGACCACAAATCGGACAACGACCTGATTAACCTGATCAATATCTTTGCCGGTGGTGCATTCTCCCGTGCGTCTATTTTCGCGCTTGGCATCATGCCCTACATTTCGGCTTCTATCATTGTCCAGCTCCTGGGTATGGCGCTTCCATACTTCCAGCGTTTGCAACGTGAAGGCGAAAGCGGCCGGAAGAAAATCAATCAGTACACCCGTATCCTGACCGTGGTAATCACTGCTTTTCAATCGATCGGTTACATTGCTTCTCAGATTATCCCCAAAACAGGCCCTCAAGGCGCGTTCTTCTGGGCACAATCGGTATTGGTATTGGTTACCGGAACTATTTTTGTGATGTGGATCGGAGAAAAAATTACTGACAAAGGTATTGGTAACGGTATTTCCCTGGTTATCATGGTCGGTATTATTGCCCGTCTGCCTTTTGCATTCGCTTCTGAATTTTCGCACCGCCTTGCTGCTGAAGGCGGTGGGTTAATTATGTTCCTTGTTGAGATTGTTTTCCTGATGCTTGTAATTGTATTCAGCATATTGCTCGTGCAGGGTACGCGAAGGATCCCGGTTCAGTTTGCCAAGCGAATTGTTGGAAATAAACAATATGGAGGACAGCGTCAATACATTCCCCTCAAGGTGAATGCTGCAGGCGTCATGCCGATCATTTTTGCTCAGGCTATCATGCTCATCCCCATTACTATTGCCGGGTATGCTGCCGGTAATGCGGGCACCAGCGCTTTCGTATCTACCTTCAGCGACCATTATGGATTTTGGTATAATCTGGTGTTTGCCCTGATGATCATCGCCTTTACTTATTTCTATACAGCAATCACGGTGAATCCTAACCAGATGGCAGAAGACATGAAACGCAATGAAGGTTTTATACCGGGTGTGAAGCCAGGTAAGAAGACTGCGGAGTTCATTGACAATGTGATGTCGCGTATCACCTTCCCCGGTTCTTTATTCCTGGCCCTGGTTGCCATCCTTCCTGCATTCGCTATTAAACTCAATATTACCAACGAATTCGCACACTTTTTCGGAGGAACATCCTTGCTGATCCTTGTAGGTGTTGTATTAGATACCTTGCAACAAATTGAGAGCTACCTGCTCATGCGCCATTACGATGGACTGATGAAAACGGGCAGAATTAAAGGTCGGGGTACGCCAACAATGGCTGCTTCCAGCTACTGATCAGGAAACAGGAAATGATTATTTTAAAGTCGAAAGCAGAGATTGAGTTAATACGTCATAGTTCTTTACTTGTTGCAAATGCCTTGGCCGAAGTGGCCAAAATTATCCGGCCGGGTATCACCACCCTTGAGCTGGATGAGGTTGCTGAAACATATATCCGGAGCCAGGATGCGGAACCGGGTTTCAAAGGGTATCGTGGATTTCCATATACACTTTGTGTTTCGGTCAACGCCGAAGTGGTACATGGAATGCCGGGCACGTACGTTCTGAAAGAAGGAGATATCGTTTCTGTGGATTGCGGGGTTAAGAAAAACGGTTTTTTCGGCGATTCGGCCTACACTTTTACGGTTGGGGATGTGAAACCTGAAATACTGAAACTCCTGAAAGCGACAAAGGAATCGCTTTACAAAGGAATCGAACAGGCGGTTGCCGGCCTTAGAGTAGGTGATATCGGGGCTGCCGTTCAGAAT
>JABDAO010000052.1 GCA_013289095.1 Bacteroidota bacterium
TTCTATGGCCTGCCACATGCGTGTGGTTTCTGAGAACGCAAAATTCGGGCAGCCCGAAGTAAACCTGGGACTGATCCCTGGCTATGGGGGCACACAACGCCTGGTTCAGTACATCGGAAAATCAAAAGCTACCGAACTCCTCCTCACTGCCGATCTGATCGGGGCCCAGGAAGCGCTCGCACTCGGTCTTGCAAACCAGGTCTGTAGCCCAGAAACCCTGCTTGCCAAATGCGAGGAAATCCTTGCCAAAATAAAAACCAAATCGCCTCTTGCCCTTGCCGGAGTGATCCGTTCGGTAAATGCATTCCATCAAAAAGGAACCGATGGGTTTAAAACCGAAATCGATGAATTCGGTAACTGTTTTGGAACAGCCGATTTTAAAGAGGGGACAACAGCGTTTCTGGAGAAAAGAAAGGCTGTTTTTACCGGTAGCTAATAAGCCCAGGCCAACCAGTTCTGGTAACAACTCTCTTGATTTCGAGGAGAACCGTATATACAAACACCAAGGTCAAAACTAACGCATGGAAAAAAAAGACTTTCCCGACGAATTGAAGAATCTCCAGAATGGGGGAACAACTAACCGGGAAGCGAAACGGGAAGCAATGCTCGAACAGGTAAAAGAGCAGGCAAAAGCCGCGCGTAAAAAAGCGCTCCGCGTAGGGCTTACCATCCTGGTCCTTGTGCTGGGGCTGATCGGTGGCGTGTTCTACATGTCGGCACGCAGCTATCGGTTTGACGGCCTCCTTTATCTTACCGACAAAACAGGGAAACCCTCCATCTGGATCCATACACGGCAATATATGCGGGTAAAAAATTCAAATCAGCATACCATGTATTGTTTGCAACGGAATTCATTGCATATCATCGATCCCCTGACATCCAGGGAAAGCCCCGAAATCCTGCTCCCGGCTTCGCTTTTCTCGAACAGCAGGCAGTGGATGGTCTTGCATGCCAACCAGGTTTGGTTTATCAAACCCGCCGAAAGCGGACCCTGGACAGATGTACCCGAAGCAACCATCGTACGTCTGGATCCTTCGAACGGTCATGTGCTTTCAAAAACCGAAAATTTTATACACGAGCATCCCCAGCTCCAGGGAGGCATCAAAAACCTGTCTTATTATGCCGAGAGCCAGGAAATTACATTTGAAACAAAGGATGGGCTCAACTTCAGGTATTCGTTCAGGAATGACAGCCTGCTTGCCGAACCGGTACGATATACCGGGGTCTCGGTTCGTCAAGGCGCTTATTTCGCCCTTTCTGAGGAAGCGCTGTCGGGAAACAGTCACCGCAAGATGCTCCAGGTCATACATCCCCGGAAACAGGATGCCTCCTGGACATTCAACCGGCATGTGCTCGATGCGATACCCGAAAAATGCGATTCGGGCATTGTAAAACAACGCCTGGGAGAAAACAAGATTTACATCGATGGAAAAATCCTCGCACAGCAAGGCAGCCACGTACTGATTATGCACGCAACCGAAATTGGAGATGACGGCAATATCATGTTAAGCTGTGTTGATGAACTCGGAAAAACGCTCTGGACCCTGACACAAACCGAGGTCCCGCTTCTTGGAACAATGAACAGACAACATAAAGAAAGCTTTTTCGCCGGGCCCGGGCAGATCAGAGATAATGCCACCGCCCAGGTGCAAGACAAACAATTCATCCTTTCGCTTGATCTTGCAGGGGCCTGTGCCGTTGATATTTCAACCGGGGCCCTGAAATGGTCGTTCAAGAATGCATATAATTCGAGGTATTAGACCGGGAAGAAAAACCGTACTTATTTACCCGTCTTGATATAGCTGTCTTCGTCTTTATCATAGAAAAACGTCAGCCCTTTATACTTTTCGATGAACTTGCGGAGTTCTGCTGAAGAAGTAAATTTTTCGTCGATATTCTGGGTTACCGATACCATTTTAACCAGGGCATCCCCCCCGCTCATATCCACTTTGTAGAGGTAATATACTTTGGGCGTAGCCGATTCATCCCAGATATTAAAGAATTTCTCTCCTCCAACATCCGAAAGAAAACCATCATAGAGGTCTTTCTTTCCATCCGACACATGTATTTTCTCGATGTGGTAATTGAATTCATCGGTCTTGGTGATGACGTATGAATAATCGGTCGATGAACGTTGCTCCCATTTGCCAAGCAAGGATGGCATGATTTTCACCACTGGTTTTTCGTCGATCGCGTTTTCCGAACTGTAAGGGCATCCCATAAACAGTATTGCAACGGCACACATGGCCAGCAGACCTTTTATTTTTTTCATAAGGGTGTTGATTTGGGGTTGAGTGCGACAAATGTACTTCAATATTCTGCAGGGTCGGTAGAGGGATGATTTTTCCAGGAAAATCAAGAGCGGAACCGTCGTTTGGGAACTTTCACGCTCAAACCAGATATCTGGTGATAAATCCGCATTGCTTCCCATCCAAAAAGCATTGGTGCAGCCTCATTTTTCTTCTGTCCACCGAAAATATCTACCGGGAACGGGCAAATGCACTAAAATTGATTGAAAAAATAAAAAAACGGATGAAACAGTTATCCACCCTTCTCCTTGTGATTCTCGGGGTTGATTTAAACCCGGGTAAAGCACAAACCACGATACCTGTTCTGCCTCATTCGCAGCAGGTGGCGGGTATAGATACGCTCAGGAACGACTCTAATCTGGTAGTCAAAGGCAATCTAACGGCTCATGGCAGTTTGAATTTTTCGGGCGATAAAACAATCACCTATCTGGCCCCATCCTCCTTGGGCCGGGAAGTATATTTATTTGGAGAACATAGCACCAGCACAGTCGACTTTCTGAGACGCTCAGGACCCGGCACCTCCACCCCCTGCAATAATCCGGGTACAATTAATGGCTTTAATGGGGGGCTTCTGAGCTATTCCTGCAATCCGATCAGTAAAACCTATATCTCCATGCAGATGGGTGTTGACGGGGCGAACGGCATACTCGATGTAGCCGGTACAAACCAGGTTGGGAATGCTGGCCTGCTCATCAATTATTATTGCGGGATGCCGGTGGATATCTGTACCGGCGAAAATGGAGGCAATGTAAACATCTGCAATGGGCCAGGCACAAATCCAGGCAAAGTTTTCCTGGGCATAACCCATGTGGGGCCACAGGCACAGACTGCTGCCGGGCCTCACGGGGATGCTATTCTCTCGGTTTCGGGTAAGATGGTGGCACAGTCGTGTTATGTCACCGCAAAGCATTGGGCCGACCGGGTGTTTGACCCCGGATATAGGCTCACCCCGCTTCCGGATGTGGAAGCATATTACCTTTCTCACAAACACCTGAAAGACATCCCGACCGAACAAGAGGTACAAGAAAATGGGATTGAGGTGGCCGACATGAATTGTTTGCTCCTTCAGAAAGTGGAAGAACTGACCCGGTATGTGGTAGAACTTCAAAAGTTGGTGGAGGCTGAGCAGGTGGAGATAACGTTACTTAAGAGAAGGATTAAAAATCAAAAAAGATAATTTGTTTCAAAAAACTCTGGAACAATGATACCGTTAGACAGAATACTCCTGCGAGGAATCCTTCTGATTTTCTTAACCGAGACAAATCTATACATTCAATCACAGGATACGCTTCACTTCACAGATCAGAAAGATTTTGTGAATTCTATCACGCATGTATTTAAAGACAACCATCCTGAGCTTTCCTTTTTCAAATACCGTGCTTTTGGCGGATACCGAAACATATTCGATTATTATAAAGGCCAACCCGCTGATTCTGTCTGCGATGTGATGAAATACCTGTATTTGGTGAACCAGCTCGACATTGCCAATTATAATACCGACAGCCTGATAAACCTAGCTCATCTTGAAACCTTGCTCCTTCATACCCTCAGCAAGAGCACAATTCCTATCAGCATTGCCTTCGTGAAATATAGTTCGTTTAAGGATTCGGCTCTTTATCTCAACGCTATTGGTTTTGCAAACAACCAATTCACCGAAACAATGATAAACCGGTTCTATCCTTTCAGGGAAGATACGTTGATGGCCTGCTCGGCTCTAAACCATGTACTCAATACAGCATCGGTATCCTTTCTGATATCCGACAGCTTGATCCTAAGTAATATCCGGAGTAGCATAGATTCAATTTCTATTGATTACGGTGAGGGAAATGGTTTTAGGCCTTTGATACGGGGAAATATCGCAATCGTAATTTATGAGCGTGTTGGAGAGAAGCTTCTTAAGGTGAAGGTTTTTTGCGGAAAGAAGATATTTTATTCTGCTTTCAGAATAACTATCCGACCAGAATCAGATCAGAATGAGCAAGGCAGCCATCCAAACAGTTCTTGCAATTTTCCAAACACCCCACCCGATCGCGGACCGGATCCGATCTCAACTTCCATCCTGAGCGCTAATGTTCATGGTGAGTACGCAGTTTGGTATTCTCCCTGCAATCACACCCGGCCGAAACACATCCGAAAACCCTATTTTGTAATGTCGGGTTTTAATCCAGGCAGCGGCAAACAACTCTGGTGTGGAAATGAACCGTCTATTATCGACCTTACGGTCATCATAGCTGGTCAAACCATTACCATACCCATATCCAGCAGTCGGGGTAAATGGCGTGGCACCTATTATGAAACGTATAATGGGGTATATAACGAGTGGTTTTCGCCCGCGGAAGTCAAACAGTTTGGTGATGAAGCAAACAATGGCAATCAATACCTGGATAGATTACGTGATCAGGGGTATGACATTATTATTTTACAACCCGATGATGGAACCGACAATACTGTACATAATGCTGCATTGTTAATGCAGTTGATTCAGGATGTGGATGCCGAGGAGTTTGATTCAGGTTTTTATTTTGAAAATGTGGTGAGTGGGTTCAGCGCAGGGGCTGTGTCCTCTCGTCTGGCTTTAGCCCTGATGGAAGAACGATGGCGTAACCACCAGGGCCCTCACCCGCATACTAAATTATGGATAAGCATTGATGGTGAGCATGAGGGATCAAACGTGCCCATTGGGTTGACGCATTTGCTGGATTATCAACAAGATCCTACTCATGTTTTGCCCAGCTGGCTAACACCTGTTCTGTTGCCAGGTTATTCAAACCTGATTAATTTGGATATTGCCAACCAGCTGGTAGCCACAGCTGCCTGGCAACTAGATAACAACCGACTTGCCCATGAGCTAACAAATTTCACCTCAAACTATCCCGTTAATCCAGAGAGAGCGGCATTATTGAACCTCTTTGGCTCCATACCGGGTAATACATCGAACGGATACCCTGAATTCTGCCGTAGGGTAGGTGTATCGCAGGGTTCGGGTACCGGGGTTGTCTGTCCCCATAGTAGTGATTATCTCTTCGACTCTCAGCTGTGCTATGGATTATCGCCTCAACAGGAAACGTCATTCCCAAGTTCCTGCGGCGGAACTTACACCTGGTACTTTCCAAACATTGTCAAAAGAACTACGGCCAGGTGGTGGGGAGCGGTGAACAGGGGCGCCCCGGTCTTTGACGGACGAACGGTATTTGATGGTAGGCTTACGGTAATGGGCAAGTTTTGCGTGGAACTTTTCGGTTGCCAATGTCTGGGGCCCCTTGATGTTGATTTGGGTTCATTTACAACCGCACAAGTTTCAAAACCTAAGCCTGTTAGCCCGGTTGATTATGACGATTGCCCGGCCAGTAGCCAATCATTTCATCTCGATTTGGCTGAAACCAGTTTGTATCCGCTCTATAATTACGGCTGGATAGCTGGCCCAGGTTCTTTTGCACGGCATGATCTGAACCTGTGTAATTTTGTGCCTACAGTAAGCGCATTAGAACTCCACGATCCAACTAATGGATATAAGCTGATGGATAATTTTGGGAGCCCTGTGGGGAGTTTGGGGTTGATGTATCGATCATTAAATGTCCCATCACTCTCAAGAAGATATGGCTTTCCGCATATCACTTACCCCAAGGATCACTATAAAATCACCCCATTCGATGGTGTTTATGCTGTAGGTGATAATAACGGACTTCACATGAATGGAACGCCTTACCCTCCAAATCAATTTCATGTTGAGGATCCACAGAAATATATCGGTGATTATCTGGAACAAGTAGAAGTTGCACCCGAAGATCTTTTTCTAAGTGATAGGACAATTGGAGTTCCCAATATGGATCCCGGCTATATTGCAGAATTTGAAGCACGGAATACGATAACGGTTGGAAATGGAATTTACGCCCTTAGGGGAAATAAAAACAACCTTACCCCCGATGGTGATTTCGAGGTAAACACCGAATGTAGCGTAATTCTTCATGCTGGTGAAGAAATTGCATTACTGCCCGGCACTTCGATCAATCCCGGTTCAGAACTTGGGGTATACATCCAACCTTATGCTTGCCCTGATCCGCTTGGTGCAACGAAACACATTCAGGCGAAACGCATATACCAGAAACTGTGTTCGGAAATACTTTCGTCATCAAACACGCTCCCGGAATCAGAAGAAAAGGAGGTTATTTCCCCCAATATGGACATTCTGATCTACCCAAATCCTTCTCATGGTCAAATTACATTGGAAAAGTTTGGAGAAGGGGATCTATCGTCAACAGTTCGCGTCCTTGATTTAACCGGGCAGGTTGTATTCAAAGAAACAGTCCCTCCTTCAAAAATCTCCTCGATTAATATTCAGGATCTTGATGGTGGCATCTACCTTATCGAAATTATAACCGGTTCGGATTTACAACGTTTCAAACATCTTCTCCAAAAATGAACTCAAAACGAACTGTTTTATATCTACTTATGACGATTTGTCTAATTACTACAAACGCTTCTTGTAGTAAGAATGAAGACATTGTTACCAAGAATGTTGCCGTCAGAGGTAATTTAAGAAACGATTGTACCGGTACTGGTTTTTCTGGTGTTTCAGTGTCTTTTTACACCAGAAAAACTAATTCTGGAATCTCTTACCTTACCACATCGACTGATTTGAAAGGTAATTTCTCCTTCACTGGTCTAGACATTCATAGCAGTAACGATTATGCGTATGGGTTATTTATTGATACCTACGTTCGTGGCAGTACAGAGTTTGATGGTATTGGGCCGGAAGACATAAACAAAGAACAACTGTCGACTTTTTTTCAACTGAGCACCCTGGCAACCTTCAATAATTGCCCGCTCCGGCTTCCTCCTGGCATTTCAATAAATGCTCCAGACACATTCACTCTTACCTTCATTCAAAATGTTTTGCATTTTTATGAACCTAAAAATACTTACATGCTTACACTTTTTCCAAGGGACTTTCAGCCGCCTTCCAAACTCGTGAATATTGGTGGCTACCCAATGGGTTGGTGGAATATTGCTTTGGATAAAACAAAAAGTGGAATTCACACAATTATTCACGACAGTATTTACCTGCGCTTTGGAGAAGATACCACTTACATAATTCCATGGTAGTGATGCCCGTGAAAGATCTCCTGCTGTTGTTTTCAAAAACCATTCAACATGAAGCAGATACCTGAAATCAAGCGATTAATAAGAAACCGTTTCTTCCTGCTATTCTCGCTCCTTACTGCATGTACCACTTCTTCTGCCCAAGACGCCCTTCAATTCCATGGTTTCAGAGAGGTGGTTGACCATATCACCCATGTATTCAAGGATAATCATCCGGAACTTTCCTTTTTCAAGTACAGGCTGATTTCAGACCCCTACAATATATACGACTTCTACTCAGGCAGAGGAAACGGGAGAGACAGTGTGTGCAATACGTTAAACTACCTGCGGCTTGTAAACGACCTGGCTGTATCGAATTATCAGAACGATGACCTCCTGATCAATTCAAATTTCATACAACGTCAGCTGATAAAAGGTTTGGAAAAGAGAACAACCCCAATCAGTTTAGCATTTATTGAATACAGCGATTTTAAAGATTCGGCCGTTCTGCTCAATTCGTTCGACTGGGAAAATAACCAGTTTACAGAAAAGCTCATCCGCGGTTTTTACCCGTTTCAAAAAAAACGCCTGTTTGCCTCTTCCGCCCTTAATCAGGTGCTTTTTACGTCCCCCATCAACTTTGCGATTGAGGACAGCACAATCCTTTCGAATATACCCGGTAAGATCAACTCCATAGAAGTTGATTTCGCAGACGGGCATGGATACCTGCCAATCACCAAAGGCTCTGTCTATCCCGTTCGGTACGATGAAGACGGGCTAAAAAAGATTCAGGTAAAAATACGAGCGGATACCAGTTACTTTTATTCTTCGTTTACGATCGTCGATTCATCCCGCTCCAGGCTCCAAAACAACCTCTACTCCGGTTGCAACACGGCAATTACTCCTCCCGATGCCGGGCCCATACATTTTTATTCCACCCAATTCGGGCCCAAGGTAACCGGGAGCTTCGCAATCTGGATGTCGCCCTGCAATACAACCGGTTACCTCCGCAAACCATACATCATCTCAGCTGGTTTTAATCCGGGCAATGGTAAGCAGCTTGTTTCTGATGGACTGCCTGTTGTGGTTAATATGCTTTATGGACTCAGCACCATAAGCATGCCCCTGGCCGATTGGGGTGGAGATTGGAGAGGAACCTATTACGAAACCTATAACGGGGGTTACAACAAACGCTACTCGCCCCTGGAAGCTGCTCAATGCGGAGAAGGGGCCAGCAATGGGGATAATTACCTCGACCGGCTGAGGGATGAAGGATACGATGTCATCATCTTAATGTACGACAACGGACAGGATTACATCGAAAACAATGCATCCCTCCTGATTGAATTGATTGAATGGGTAAATAAACAGAAAATGGGCGCCCCCCATCCATCCTATTTCGAAAACATTGTAAGCGGCTATAGCGCAGGAGCGGTTTCGACACGCTATGCCCTGGCAAAGATGGAATCTAACTACAAACTGGGTTTGGGCCCCGACCCTCATACCCGTATGTGGGTGAGTATAGAAGGCGAGCACCAGGCATCGAATGTGCCATTAGGACTGCAATTTCTGCTCGACTATCAGCGCGATGCTTCTTTCAGGATGCCCAGCATGTATTACCTCAATCCGGGAGAAGTAACGGTTGATATCATTAATGGAGTAGCTGCCGGTCTGGCCTGGAGTTTTTGCAACAACCCCACCGCATACCAATTAACCAAATACTCTTTGCTAAACCCCAATGGGCCTACACCAGCCAGGAACGCATTGGCGACCGAGTTTGCAAACATTCCCGGAAACACATCGAATGGCTACCCCGAATTCTGCCGCAGGGTGGGTGTTTCTATGGGTTCTGGATCAGGAGTCTCGGTTCCACATCAAAATCCCAGCATGCTGTTCGATAGCAAGCTGGCCTTTAATCCCTGGGGAAACAGTTCAATCCACACAGATGCCTGTGGAAACACCTATACCTTTTATGAGCCCTCGGCCCAGAAACAAACCACGGCCCGGTGGTGGAATTCAAGTAGTACCGAAGTATTTTCAGCACAGGTTATGATAAATAAAAACTGGACGTATATGGATCGGTACTGCATCAGCTTTACCGTCTTTGGTGAGCATTTCTGCCACTGTGTCGGGCCTTTTACCTGGGCAGGAGTCAATATCACCTACGGCAATGCACACATACCGCAGCCAACGGTAGAACCCAACTGGGACAATGTACCGGCAAGCACCCAAAGCACACATATTGAATTATTCTGCAGCAGCGCTTATTCCTTCTATGGCCGGTTAGGCAGCGGGGGCAACTCCTATGCCCATTACGACCCCCTTCTGCATTGCTTTGCCCCAACCGTAAGCACACTCGACTTGCATGACCCCGCTACAGGGCTTCCGGCCAATGATTTTACTTCTCCCTTTTCGTTTGGGTTGATGTATACGGCCCAAGCAGCACTTGAGCCAAATTTTCGTTATGGTTTTCCATTTTTGACACACCCCAATGATCATTATAGAATTACGCCATTTGATGCTGTATATGCAATTGGTACAAATAATGGAAAATATTTAGATGGGAGCCCCAAACCGGATAATCAATTTCATGTGGAAGATCCCCAGATACCTATTGGTGATTATTTAACCAGAATAGAGGTAGCACCTGACGAGTTGTTACTCTCAGACCGCATCATTGGTAAAACAGCGGCATTGAATCCATTGTATACTGGAGGTTACACTGCCGAATTCGAAGCCCGGAGTACAATCACCACCGGTAACGGTATTTATTTTGCTACGGGTTCTAAGAATTATTTAACACCAGACAGTGATTTTGTGGTAACCAACAACAGCAATGTTATACTTCATGCCGGAGAAGAAATTGCTTTGTTACCGGGCACATCAATAGATCCGGGCTCCAGCCTCTCGGCATATATTCAGCCTTACACATGCCCTGATAATTATAATCATAGGAGCAAACCCGGAAATAGCAGGCAAGGAGAATCTGCTTCTTCCCAAAACTCACAAACAGAAGATTTGGATGCTGCAAAACAATTGCCCCCAACAGCGCCTCAGCCAGAACTAAACGTTTTCCCAAATCCCACGAGCGGAAATGTTTGGATTCAAGGACTCAAAGAATGGCCATCGCGAATCTTTTTGAGAGATTTGACTGGAAAAGTGGTCTGCGCTTCACGGCTTACAGATCCTTCTTCAAACAGTATAAATTTAATCAACCTCGATCCAGGCCTTTATTTCATGGAAATACTAAGCGGGGTTACTTTCAGAGAATGCAAAATAATCGTAACAAAATGAAAAATGAAAAGCAGATTTCTCTTCTCTTCTTTGTGATGGTAATTTTATTAGTCGCTTGTAGGAAGGAAAAGGATAGCATAAGCTCTGTTCCAATACGTGGAAATGTAAGAAATGACTGTACGGGTAAAGGTTTTCCCAATGTTAAAGTTATATTCTTTACAGGTTACGAAGGGGGGTATTCTGTAATAACAACGCTTACGGATGCTGATGGGAACTTCTCATTTCCCATACAAAGTATTCACAGCAGCAGTGATTACACTTATGGCTTAGAGGTGGATTCATACACAACATTTACATATGAATTTGATGCACCCGGAGCTGTAGTAATTGACAAAAGCAACCTTGGTATCTTTCATCATATTACGGCAGGAGCCACCTTCGATAAGCTATTTCTTAGACTTCCTCATGGAGTCTCAGTTACCCCTCCGGATACTTTTAATGTTTACATGGTTCAAAAGATAATGCAATATTATGAGCCTAACTCCGTAGTTAATACGCTAAGCCTTCCTGCAAATATTTTCAGAATAGGTGGATATACGTATTTGTATGGCTATTCAATGGGCACATGGCAGATCACTTTAAACAAAACAAAAGGCGGAATCAATACGATCACGACGGATAGCATCTATATTGGAATGGGAGACACGGCCTCCTATATAGTACCCTATTGAACCTTAAAAACTCAGGAGCGGAACTGTTTGGATTCAAGGACTCAAAGAATGGCCATCGCGAATCACATGGAGAGATTTGACTGGAAAAGAGGTCTGCGCTTCCCGGCTTACAGATCCTTCTTCAAACAGTATAAATTTGAGCACCCTCGATCCAACCTAGAGGCTAAGCAGCTAATTCGTACATTCGTACCTTAATTTTCCAAACATTTGGCAAATCCGCTTAAAAAGCTCGCCGGTCAGACTGCTGTTTACGGACTCAGTACCATTGTTGGCCGCCTGCTCAACTATTTCCTCATCCCCCTTTATACCCGGATGTTCATTCCCGAAGAATTCGGCATTTTCACCGAGTTCTATGCCTATGTCTCTTTTTTGGTGATTATCCTGACCTATGGAATGGAAACCGCCCTTTTTAATTTCAGCGTAAAAGAAAAGAATTCAGACACGGTTTATACAACGGCCCTGATTTCGCTCTTTGTTTCCACGCTGGTGTTCCTCGTGCCCGTGTTTTTCTTCAAACAATCGCTTTCCGACATTATCCGCCACCCTTCTCATCCCGAATACATTGTCTGGATTGCGCTGATCATAGCACTCGATGCCTTTACCTCCATCCCTTTTGCCCGGCTGCGGCAACAAAACAAAGCCGGAAGATTTGCAAGCATCAAAATGATCAATATCGGGGCGAATATTGGTTTTAACCTCTTTTTCATAGCCCTTTGCAAACCGGCTTATGAAAACCCGGCATCTTTCTTTCACGGGTATGCCCTCCGGCTGTACAACCCCGAAATTGGAATTGGTTATATCTTCATCTCCAACCTGATAGCCAGTCTGGTAGCATTGATTATGCTCAGCCCGGATATCTTCCGGGTAAAACTCCGGTTCGACCTGGCGCTTTGGAAACGGATGATGATCTATGCCCTGCCCCTGCTGCTGGCCGGTCTGGCCGGAATGACGAATGAAACCGGCGACCGGATCATGCTCAAATACCTGCTTCCAAAACATTTGGCCGAAGCCCAGGTAGGTATTTATGGGGCCTGTTACCGCATTTCGATCATCATGACCATTTTTATCCAGACATTCAGATACGCTGCCGAACCCTTTTTCTTTGCCCATGCCAAAGAAAACAATGCAAAGGAAATTTATGCCGATGTCATGAAGTATTTTGTGATCATTTGTTCCGTTATTTTTCTGGGGACGATGATCAATATGACCTGGATTCAGCAATTTGTAGGCGAAAAATACCGTTCGGGGCTCCCGGTGGTGCCAATCCTGCTCATTGCCAACCTATGCCTGGGCGTGTTTTTTAACCTCAGCATCTGGTACAAGCTCAGCGGCGAAACCCGGTTCGGGGCTTATCTCACCGTTTACGGGGCCCTTGTGACCCTCGTCCTCAACTTCCTGTGGATCCCTTCTACGGGTTATTTGGGTGGGTATATGGGTTCTGCCTGGGCAACGCTTATCTGTTATTCGTCGATGATGGTCATCTCTTATTTCTTCGGTCAACGCCGGTACTATGTAGCCTACGACTTGAGCCGGATTTTGGGATACCTATTTATATCCTTAGCTTTGTATGCCTTAAGCCGATTCATACATACAGGTCATTTACTGACAAATCTGGCGCTAAAAAACGTACTCCTGGTTCTGTTCCTGTTCCTCGTTTACAGGTTTGAAAAAGGAGATTTACAGATCATCGCATCACGAAAAACATAAAAAAAAACAGTTGTATTGAATTTCAACGGGGTACTACGAACTGTAATCCGGCAATCCAAACCCCAAACGAAGGCATACCGGAGAAAGTACCGGAATGAAATGATCCAGCCGGCTCTGGAAGGTGCGTAAAACCATGAAAATTAAAATCATCAATCAGTCACGTCATCCGCTTCCGGCCTATGCAACAAACGCATCGGCCGGGGTTGATCTGCGTGCTAATCTGGAGGAAGCCGTGATCCTGGGCCCCTTGAAACGTGCCATTGTTGGTACGGGTATTTTCATGGAACTGCCGGTAGGATATGAAGCACAAATCAGGCCCCGAAGCGGTCTGGCAGCCAAACACGGGATAACCGTACTCAATACCCCAGGGACCATTGATGCCGATTACCGGGGCGAAATCAAGGTGATTTTGGTAAATCTCTCAGACCAGGATTTTACCATCGCCAGCGGCGAACGGATTGCACAACTGGTCCTGGCCCGTCACGAACAGGCCCAATGGGTGGAAGTAGAAAGCCTGGGGGAGACCGGCCGTGGCGCCGGAGGTTTCGGACATACGGGCACAAAATAGGGCCCGAAAATCAGCAACAAACAACAAGCAGCAATAGTTCATGTCTTAATCCACTTTATGAAAATTATTGTACCGATGGCAGGAATGGGAAAAAGGATGCGTCCGCATACGCTCACCATTCCAAAACCCCTGATCCCTGTTGCAGGCAAACCAATTGTTCAGAGGCTGGTGGAAGACATCGCCAAAGTCTGTCTGGAACCTGTTGAAGAAATTGCGTTTATTATTGGTCCATCCTTTGGTAAAGAAACAGAAGCCAGTCTGGTGAAGGTAGCCGAAAAGCTCGGAGCAAAGGGCAGCATCTTTTATCAGCACGAAGCCCTCGGCACAGCACATGCCATCTATTGCGCAGAAGCATCGCTTTCGGGCAAGGTGGTGGTGGCTTTTGCCGATACGCTTTTCAAGGCCGATTTTAAACTGGAGTCAGAACGCGAAGGCATTATCTGGGTCCAGAAAATTGCCGATCCCAGAGCCTTTGGTGTGGTCAAAGTAGATGCCGGCAATGTGATTACCGATTTTGTTGAAAAACCCGAACACTTTGTGTCCGACCTGGCCATCATCGGCATCTATTATTTTAGAGATGGAGACAATCTCCGGAAAGAAATCAAATACCTGCTCGATAACAACATCCGCGAAAAGGGCGAATACCAGCTCACCAATGCCCTCGAAAATATGAAGAAGAAAGGGGTGAGGTTTTTCCCGGGAAAAGTCACCGAATGGCTCGATTGCGGCAACAAAGATGCTACGGTGTACACCAACCAACGTGTGCTTGAATTTGTGAACCAGACAGAAGAGCTTATTTCCCCGACATTGAAAAACACGGGCAGTACGATCGTCGAGCCCTGTTTTATCGGCGAACATGTGACGCTTCTCAACACCACCATAGGCCCTCATGTTTCGATCGGGAAAAACTGTGTTGTTGAAAACTCCGTTATTAAGAACAGCATCATTCAGGAAAACACCCGGATATATAAGAGTACTATTGTTAATTCTATGATTGGAAACCATGCCGAGCTCACCGGAGTAAACGCCGATGTGAGCATGGGCGATTTCTGCATTATCAACAACAAATAATCCTTCGCTGAGGGAGTAAACCGGATGAACATCAGACACATGCGCTTTCTGCGAACCACGTCCTGCCTTGTTATCCTCTCTTGTCTGTTTGTCAGTTGTAAGCCAACACAAAAAACAGGAGGCCACCCCTCGTCCAAACCCGAAATAAACACGGTCGACCTGAGCCGGCGCTTTGTGGATGCCTGCAAAGAAAAGATCAAGGGCAACCTCGAACTGGCAGTAAACGGATTCAATGATTGTCTCCACCTCGATCCGTCGATGGCTGCAGCCCACTACGAACTGGCAGGTCTTTATAACTCCCAGGAACGAAACGACCTGGCCCTTGACCATGCCAAATATGCTGCCGAAGCCGATCCCGGCAATGAATGGTATCTGCTCCTGTATGCACAGATCCTTCAGGAAACCCATAAACCCGCGGAATCTGCCGCAGCATATCAAAAACTAATCAAACTACAGCCCGAAAAACTCGACTATTTCTACGGCTATTCAGATGCCTTGCTATTCGAAGGGAAATACAAAGAGGCCATACACGTTTACGAAGAAATTGAAGTGAAGACAGGGCCCTCAGAAGATCTCTCCCTTCAGAAAGCAAAAGTCTATGAACGTATCGGCGAAACCGAAAAGGCAGAAACCGAAATCAACAAACTGATCAAAGACAACCCCGGTGAAACAAAGTATTATGTCACACTCGCCCAGATGTTTCAGGACCGGGCAGACACTTACAAGGCAAAAGGAAACAAGGCAAAAGAAAACGAAGCGATCGAAAAAAAGCATCAGGTCTATCTCTCTCTCCTGAAAACCGATTCTGCAAACCCGGTGGCACACCTTGCCCTGGCAGATTATTACGTAGGCCGTGACCGCTATGACAGCGCTTTTGCCGAACACAAAGCTGCGCTTTCGAACCCCGATCTTGACATCGACAGCAAGGTGAAAGTTGCACTCAGCTATTATTATGCATCCGAGAAGGATTCCAAGGTAAAACAACAATGCGAAGACCTCTGTCAGATCATTACCACCCTGCACCCCACTGAAGCAAAAGGCCATGCTGTTTTCGCCGATTTTTTATACCGCGAAAAACGTCTGCCCGAAGCCCGTACCGAATACCGAAAATCGGTAGAGAATGACAAGAGCAAATATGTGCTCTGGAACCAGCTGCTCATCATCGATTCCGAACTCAATGATTATACAGATATGGCCCCCGACAGCAAAGAGGCCATAGAGCTCTTTCCGAGCATGCCCATCCCCTATTTCTTTAGCGGGCTTGCCCTCATCCAGCAACACACGTATACCGAAGCCATTGATATCCTAAACAGCGGCCTGATTTATGTAGTCGACAACAAAGCCCTGGAGAGCCAGTTCTATTCTACCCTGGGTGATGCCTTTTACAAAACCAGGGAATACACCAAATCAGACGATGCCTACGACAAAGCCCTTGCGATTGATCCCGACAACTCCTACGTGCTCAACAATTACAGCTACTACCTCAGCCTGCGCAATGAAAACCTGGAGAAAGCCGAAAAGATGGCCAAACGCGCCAATGAGCTGGAGCCGGCCAATGTCAACTTCCAGGATACCTATGCCTGGGTGCTGTACCGCCTCGGGAAGTATGATCAGGCATTGGAGTGGATGGACAAGGTATTTGCCGTTAATGCCGACCCCGGCGCTGTAATGCTCGAACACTATGGAGATATCCTGTTCCGCCTCAACCGCAAAGACGAAGCCTTTGCGTATTGGCTCAAGGCCAAGCTGAAAGGCGGGAATTCGGAGATGCTTCTTAAAAAGCTTGCTGATAAAAAACTGTATGAATAAGGCTTTAGGGGGTCGCTCCCTACTACTCTTTTGTTTTGCTCTGCTTGTCATGCTGGTGCCCGCGTGCCGGTCGGGCAAGAAACTAAGCACCATCCGCGAAGTATTCGGCCCTGGCGACTGCCGCAATACGCAAAGCCTGCTCGACAGCATGAAATCGCATCAGTTCCGTTTTGAAACGCTTTCTTCCAAACTCGATTGCGATGCCAAAGGCGACAGCATGAAAGGAAATTTCGAGGTTACCCTGAGGATGAAACACGATAGCGCCATCTGGATGAATGTAACCGCAGCAGCCGGGTTATTGCATGTGGCCAGAATCCTCATCACCCAGGATTCGGTATTCCTGGTGAATTACATGGATAAAGGCCCTGGTTTCGAAGGAAGTTATTTTAAGGGCGATTTTTCATACATCAATCACATGCTGCAATCCGACTTCGATTTTGATATGGTGCAGAGCATCCTCCTGGGCAACAGCGCCACCTTTTATGAAGAAGACGAAAAACTGCATTCCTATGGCGAAGACGGGAAATGTGTGTTAAGCACCATTCGGAAAGGGAAACTCAAACGGGTGGTAAACCGCAACAAGGAACTGACCAAGACCGATTCGGCCCAAACCATCTGGATGGACCCCGCTACTCAAAAAATTGCACGGCTGTTGTTTAATGATTTTAATGCAAAACGAAGCTTTGATGCCTCCTACAGCGATTTTAACCTGGCTTCCAACGGAATGATGGTTGCCGGAAAGGTCAAGTTTATGATCCGTGCGGAGAAAAAACTTATGCTTCAGATGAGCTACCGTAAGATCAACCTCAATCACCCCCTGGAATTTCCGCTTACTATTCCCGAAGGCTACAAACGAATCTATATCAAGGAATCAAATGCAACAGCCAAGGACCCTACGGGTGCGCATTAACTTCTTACCACTGGTCTACTTCGCATTCCTGACAACGATGCTCTGCATCAGCATTCCGTCTGTTGCCCAAAAACAGGACAAAAAAGCGCTCGAGCTGAAAAAGAAAAAACAAAAGAAAGAAATCGAACTGGCCGAAGAGCTGCTCAAACAAACCAAACAGGGAAAAAACAAAACACTCAACACGCTTGTCACCCTCAACAAAAACATCGAAAAACGGGAGGAGTACATCGCTACGATCAATTCTGAAATCGGACTGATGAGCCACCAGATTGATGATAACAACACGTCTATCAAATCCCTGCACAACGATATTACCAAACTCAAAAAAGAATATGCAGGCATGGTTTATTTCGCCTATAAAAACCGGGACAACTATGACAAGATGATGTTCGTCTTTGCCGCTTCCGATTTCAACCAGGCCTACAAACGTCTGAAATATATACAGGAATACAACGAAGCCCGCAAGAAACAAATCGCTTCCATTTCCCAAAAACAACGCGAACTCGGTGTCCAGGTAGAAGACCTCGAACAAAAAAAGACAGAGAAAAGAGACCTGCTCGGAAACCAGGAATCAGAAAAGAAAGACCTGACCGTTAAAAAAGAAGAGAAGGAGCAACTCCTTTCCGACCTCCAGCAGAAAGAAGTACAACTCAAGAAAGACCTGGAAAAGAAAAAGAAGGATGCCGAGAAAACCGAGCTGGCTATCCAGGCCTTGATTCAGGCCGAGATCGATCGTCAGCAGAAGCTCGCAGCCCTTGCGGCTGAAAAGGAAACAAAAACCGAGTCGCACGTTGTCAAGAAAAACACCGACGTGTTCAAAGGCGCGGCCAAATACCACCTCTCGAAAGATGAAATGGATGTAAACCAGAGCTTTGCCAGCAACAAAGGCAAGCTGCCCATGCCCGTGATCCAGGGCCTGGTTACCGAAAGTTTTGGCCCTCACGAACACCCTACAATCAGTAATTTTATCTATGTGCAAAACGGGGTCAATATCCAATCCGGTAAAGGGTCTTTGGCACGTTGTATCTTCCAGGGCGAAGTAACAGGCGTAACCAGTATACCCGGAGTAGGCAAACTGGTGATTGTGCGTCATGGCGAATACCTGAGCGTCTATTCGAACCTTGACGAAGTCTATGTACAAACAGGAGATAAAGTAAAAGCCAAACAAAACATCGGCAAGATCCAGTTCGATGCCGAAGAAGGCAAGACCGAAATGAACCTCCAGATCTGGAAAGGTCAAAATAAACTCAACCCAGAGGATTGGTTGTTTAAAGATTAGGAACCGCCCAAGGCTCAGTCTGCGTTTTCCTTCCTCCGATAAAGTCCTCACACCCCATGCTCCATCTACCTTGCTTTCGCGGTGCTCCCTTTTTTCCTAATTTGCAGGTTCAAATACATCATTTATGAAAAGACATGCCTTGCTTTTCTTTTTGTCATTCGGTATCCTGTCCTGTTTTTCCCAAAACAGGTTCATCACCGACAGTCTCGATGTGTATATTAAACGGGAGATGCAAAGATGGGATGTGCCCGGGCTTGCACTGGCCGTTGTCAAAGACGGGAAGGTTGTTGTCTCCAAAGGCTATGGAACGCGCGAAGCGGGCAAGACAGAAGAACAGGTGGATGAAAACACGCTCTTCCAGATTGCTTCCAATTCTAAAGCTTTTACTGCTACTTCGCTTGCATTGCTCGAATACCAGCGCCGGCTTAACCTCAACGATAAAGTCAGCAAATGGATGAAGGATTTTAAGCTCAAAGACCCGCTGGCTAATGACGATATCCGCATCCGTGACCTGCTTTCTCACCGCCTGGGTTTCGAAACCTTTCAAAGCGATTTTCTGAACTGGGGCAGTAACCTCAGCAGGAAGGAAATAATTACCAATTTACGCACGTTGGATCCTGTCTATCCGTTCCGCACCCAATTCGGGTATTGCAATGCGGGCTTTCTGACTGCCGGAGAACTCATCCCCCTCGTTACTGATACCACCTGGGATGATTTCATGCGGTATCACTTTTTTATCCCTCTCGGGATGAGCCATACCACTACCACCTGGAGCGCAATCAATACCGATACTAATGCCTGCAAACCATACACGGTTGTAAACAAACAACTGGTGCAGGTGCCATTCGTGAATGTCGATAATCTGGGGCCGGCAGCTTCCATAAACTCCTGCGTACACGATCTCTCGCACTGGCTACTCATGCAGCTCGACAGCGGACGTTACAACGGTAGGTTTATTGTACCCGAGCCTGTGCTTGAAACCACCCGCACCTCCAATACCATTATTCAGGACCAACACAACCCTTATTTCCCTTCCAGACATTTTCAAACATACGGGCTGGGCTGGTTCCTGGAGGATTATGAGGGTAAGAAAATCATCAGTCACGATGGAGGATCGAATGGGTTTGTAACAACGGTTTGCATCATCCCCGAGCTTAACCTGGGAATTACGGTACTGACCAACACCGACATGAACTATCTTTATGCGTCTCTCCGGCAGCAGCTTATCGATGCCTATCTGGGCCTGCCTTACCAGAACCAGAGTGCGTATAATTATCAGCTCCTGAGCAATTCCTGGAAGCGCGAAGCTGACGAACAGAAAAACGAGCACGCGCTTGTTTCCCTCAACCGTAAACCCGAACTCGATCTCAGCCAGTACTGTGGCACCTTTTCAAACCCAGTGTATGGACGTATCACGGTCAAAGAAGAAAAAGGGAAACTGAATATTTACTTTTCGCACCACCCGCTCTTGATTGGGCATCTGGAACCCCTCGAAGGCAATGATTTTCTTTGTACTTATTCGGATCCGGAATATGGCGTCAAGAAAATCCCATTTTCGGTAACCACTAATAAAGCAAACGCGGTGACCATTACGATCAACGATGCAATAGATTTCATGCCCTATCTCTTCACCCGAACCAACTAAAGCCAAACGACCATGTCAGAATATACACGCGACAAATACACCCTCAGCACAGACAAGACAAGGCTCGATACGGTTGCCATACACGATTATCTGAGCAACCATTCCTATTGGGCCAAGGGACGAAGCCTGGAAGGAGTAATACGCAGTATCGACCATTCACTTCCTTTTGGCTTGTATGATGGGCGCGACCAGGTTGGGTTTGCAAGGGTTATTACCGATTATACAACCTTTGCCTATCTGGCCGATGTGTATATCCTGCCCGGACACCGGGAGCGCGGCCTTGCCAAATGGATGATGGAATGCATACTGAAGCACCCTCAGCTCCTGAATCTCCGGCGTTTTATACTGGCCACGCGTGATGCACACGCCCTCTACGAAAAGTTTGGATTTAAACCATTGTCTAAACCTGAACGGTGGCTGGAAATCTTAAAGGAATAACCGGTAGCCACATACCCGTAACAGGACTTTGTCAGACAAACCGGCGCTCTCTTTTTATATAGCGTATGAAGCCAATGCCTCTAAGGAGCATGAATATTCCTGGGTCAACGTCATTTTCCGGGGAGTAACCTGTTTTATCACGTATGCTGCATTCGTAGCAGGCTTTCGTGCTCAAAAGGCCGGCAGCACAACGAAGCCCCGGGATAACCCATCCCGATGACTACCGGGACTGCACAAAATCCAAACGCACTCATCAGTAGCGCACTGCGTTTCTACTGTCCATGTTGGGTTTATCCCGCATTTGAAGTCATCAGGAATTGGCCTTCCCACTCAAATGGCTGACAGCACATGCACCCAGCGGGATAACCGGGATGCACACACACAAGGCTTAACGCACGTTGCATTAGCCTGTTACACGGCTTTTCCAAAATCCCGGTTTATAGCATAGACCCTCGATAAAAAACGCTTGATACTCCTCCTTCCGGTACGAAACGTTCGGAAATCTGTCGGAACAGGAATGGAACCTTACCGAATGTATCAGGAACATTAGAGGGCAGCTTACAACTTTGACAAGGCATCTCGTAGCCTTTGTAAGGAACCTCGGGGAACATGTC
>JABDAO010000053.1 GCA_013289095.1 Bacteroidota bacterium
ACGATCACCCCTTAATGGCTGTCAGTAGAATAATTACTATGCAATACCTTATATATTATATTTTTATCGAAATGTTAATAACTTATCCCAAAGAATAAACATCCCTATTTACGGCCAAGCCAAGATAAGGCTGGAGCAAAACAGGACAACTTAATAAATTGAAAAGATTCCGTTCCTTGACAAATCATTATTCCCCTCTTAATTTTGTCCCGAATCAATACTGAATACCTCCAGGATGTCTGACAGGCTTGCTATCGAATCAACACTTCTCCCTCCGTCTTCCCGGTTCTGTCAGGGCCGTTACTTCCTCTTGTTTATTCCCACCAAACAAATCTACCATGAAAAAGATATTCATTCAAAAAACCCTCCTGGGTCTTGGCATGATTGCCTCTTTGGCCTGTCTGAGCCTTTCGCATACCGGAGTAGCCCTGGGTCTGCAAACAGCCCGTCAGGTAACCCGGATTATACCCGATACCGCAACAAACTGTTCGCACGCACTTTATCTGGGGCATGGAAAAGTTTGCCGTGACAGTCTCCTGCAAAGCGCTACCGAAGGCTGGTATTCATTTTTGGCCGATACCACAAAATTGAGCGTGCAGCTCCGGAACAAGTATGCCGCTGTTTCATCCCCGCACATGCTGAAATTCGAGATTTTTGAGGGTACCTGTCCGAATCTGAGCCTTGTGGCAACGGCGGTTCCTCCTCCCGGCAATGATACCTTGATCAGCCTGCGGTTGCAGCATCTTATTCCTGGAAACTACTACTTCATCCGTACCTGGAAAGACTCCGCATCTCCTGAAAAAAAAACCAACGCAGCATCTTTTGGCCTGTGTCTGGGCGATTATGATCTGACCGGAGAGCTGTTGTTTTTCCAGAGTTGCGGACTTAATTATGTCATGACAAGTGTCGCGCTCAACGATCGGTTTGCACCTCCTGTTTCCTGGCCGGGTGCGGCCCAGCCTGCTTATTTTACAACTCCGGTATCAGGCATACCCTCCAGTTGCATCAAGATCGACACGGCCTTTATCTGGTTCAGCCTGGTGGGCGAGCCCTTGTGCCCGCTGCATACCATCGCCCAACATCCACGGCTGAGGGTTTACGATCCAACAAACACCTCCATACCACTAAGCAATTCATTGGGTGTATGGGTGGATGAAAAAAACGCTACTTGTTGGGAGGGGAACCTGAACTTTACATTTAACGAAAACCCGACCACACACAACTACCGGGTTGGGTTAAGCGCTGCTTACATGAACAAACTGGCGCGGAGCAATCACATCAACGGGCTTTACAAGATCGATGGTTTGCCTGTGGTAAAGACCACGGGCCAGAACCCCGAAGTAGATGTCTCGGGCGCCACCCTGGTAATCATCTATGAAGATCTGACGGCAAATTATCAGGGTACACTGATGCTCTGGAATGGCATCTGTATTTCATCCGGTGCAGGTATCGGCACCATCAATGGACCTCTGTGCGTTCTACAGCATCCCTCCTTTAATCCCTCGGTTTCTTCCCGAAACGAAAAAGCTTTTTTTGTGGCAGCCGATTTTGAGAATACCTGCAATTCTCCAGGCGGATGTGATTTATACGGCATCAATAACCCCCTGTATACTGCGGCAAAAACCCTGCTTCCGTTTCATGGCCCTACCAGCGCCGTCATGTGGAATGCCGTGGAGGAGCACCCGCCTCTTTACAGTGTGTTTGGCATCCATTCAACCAGGGTGCCATTTTCATTCACCACCTACAAAGACTGTTATAACATTGTTGCGCTCGGGGCCTACTATCAGGAACCCCAACCGGTTTGTACAAGCTACCATCCAATAATTACTGCTTCCAAACCGTATATCTGTTTCGGCGATTCACTTCAGCTGCATGCGGATGCAGCCCTGAGCTATAGCTGGAGCCCGAAAGCAGCCCTGAGTTGCACCACCTGCCCCGACCCTACAGCAAATCCGGCATGGACTACCACCTATACCGTCAACACCACTTCACTCCAGGGATGCATCGGAAGTGATACCCTAACGGTAAACGTACATCCCCCCCCGGAGGTAAGCGTTTCTGATCTGAAACCGGCGCTTTTTTGCGCAGGAACAGCATTTACGCTCCATGCTTTTTCTGCCAACACTCCACCCCTGCAATACAGCTGGACACCGGCAGCATCATTAAACACCAGCACCGGGCCGGTGGTCATAGCCCGGCCTGGGGCGCAGACTACCTATACGGTTACCGGAACCGATGTGTTTGGGTGTAAAGGCCGTGACACCACCACAGCCTTCATCACCGCCGGCGCCTGCTGCCAGCCCCTTACACTGCCTCCCATCCTTGCTCCGCTCAACTTCAACGCCGCCGACCCGAAAGCCCCACCACCCTTCAACAACCCGGCGACAAAATGCGTGAAAGGAGGCATCTACGAAATAGGGCCCGGCGTGACCATACATATTCCCTCAAGTCTTACCTACACCCTGGATCATTGCGAATTAAGGATGGACAGTGGGTCTGCCATTGTTATACATGCTGATGCCGTTCTGAATATCATCAACCAGTGCCATCTTCACAACTGCGTGAACATGTGGAAAGGCATACGGATGAAACCCAGCAGCGCATTGAATTTCAATACCAACAGCTGGCTTGAAGATGCGATCAGGGGTGTTGAATCCGAAAACGGGGCCATCTATACCATCAACAGAGGGATCTTCAACCGAAACTATATAAACATACAGGCCGATACATGGTACGGTACGCACCAGGGAATCATTCAGGGGGCTGTCTTTACCTGCCGGGACATCGCTCCTTTCCCGGTTCCTGCCGTGAGCAATGTGATGGCAAACCTGCTCCTGGACCCGGTGGCCCTGCCTGTGGCATCTCTGCACGCTCCATACGTTGGCGCCCGCACCCAGATAGGTGTACTGGCCGATACCCTGGCAGGCATTGTCATTGGCGCATACGCTTCTATTGCCCAAAACGTGTTCGACAATATGGATTATGGAATCTGGCTAAAACAGAGTGCGGCACAGATCCAGAACAATCTTTTCCTGAACCTCGACGGGCATCAGATGAGGATGAATCCAGGCAACAAGGTTTTTCAGTATACCGGTATCGGGATATTCGGACAGGAAAACAGCGGCAACAACCCGGCACGGCACGATATACAGATTGGAGGTCCCCAGGTACAGCAACAGCAAAACAGGTTCTTCAACTGCAACCGGGCCATTGACCTGGAAGGCGATTATAAAGACATTTTTGTGCAAAACAACCTCATCGAGGCCAACCCCCATGTGAAGCCCAATCTGGCCGGCAATTCGGTTGGAAGGATGGGGGTATATATCAGTCCGGGTTTAACGGCCAGCATTTCTGTAAAAAACAACAGCGTTGATAATTGCACTACCGGGTTTCAGCAAAGCGCCTGTTCATCGGCCTGGGGCAATACACTCGAATATCGTGAAAACACGGTTACTTCAACCGTACCGGGGGCCTGCATCACCGGTATGGCACTCTCCTCTCCGGCTCCGGTGGCCAGTTCAACTTCATTTGCCTATAACAACAACACGATAAACGGGGCCCTGAACGGATTGGTGGTAACAGCTCTTTCGGGCAACAGCCAGAAAGCCCAGTACACGTTTGCCAACAACAGCATTCATACGGGCTACAAACCTGCAGGAAACGGAACAGGAATGAAGTTTTCGGGTTGCCAGTACATCGAAGTGGTGACCAACCATGTTCAGTGTGATGCCCAGGCTGCCGTTTCGGGAGGTAATCTGAACGAATATGGCATCCATCTGGTCAACAGCCCCTTCATGCACGTTCATTGCAACGAGATCGAAAACGAAGGCCGGGCCCTGGTTTTTGAAGGCGTCTGTACCAGTATTTCAAATACAGGGGCCAGGGTTTTTACCGGTTCGGGCATCCTGCAAAACACTCTGAGCCATGCCCAGGATGGATTTGTGCTTTTGAACAACGGAGTAATCGGCTCTCAGGGCTGCCCTGGTTTTTGGGGATCTCAGGGGATGCCGAGTGATAATTACTGGGATATGACCGGTGGGGGAAATGGTACGTTTTCAAGGGCGGAGACGTTTGTTCAAAATTCGCCTGGGGCGAATACTAATTCTCCGCTCTATAACAACGACCTCCGGGCCGGCTCACGGGCTACTTTCCCGACACTAAATACTGCCGCTCCATGGTATAATGCTTATGGACCAAGCGGTCTTCCACTAGCTCTGGGACTAGTAGCATCCTGTCTTCCTGTTCCCCAATCTTCAGACCCAATTCAGACATCCGATAGCCTGATTGAAAAGGAGCTGTATGAATTTATAGCAGATACCGCCTTATTCCCTGTTTTCAACACCGAAACGCATGTTCAACGAAAACAATACGTGTATGCTTTTTTGAAAAATGACAGTGCGCTTTGGATTGAAAATCAGACCCTGAAAGATTTTTATCGGAATGCAGAGCATGGGAATCTGAAGAAAATGAGCGATATCGGGCTTGCCATTTCGGCTCGCCTGTTCGGCGAAGCAAATACAAAAAACAAAGCCTTTGATCCGCAAAACATCATCGAGCTGACCCAGTCAAACTACGATAAGGCATATTTGAATTGGATACTTGACCAAAACCCTGCTGATTCTGTTCAGCTCAACCCGATAAAAGAAAGCGCTGCCCTCTGTCCGTTGCGGGCCGGGAATGCCGTTTTTCAGGCCCGCGCATTGTTCGAACTGATTACAGGCCAAACATACATCTTTTCGAATACGTGCGATTCGCTTGATGCTGCTATTGAACAGCAAGTATTCCGGACGCCTGGACATTCAGAAAATTCAGTTTTGGCAGCTATGTCAGAAACAAGGCTCTATCCAAATCCGAACGATGGGAATATGACCCTCGAATATTCTTTGGAGACAGGAGAGCATGGACTTTTGATGCTCTCTGATCTGAACGGGAAAGAAATTCTCAATTATGCTGTTCAGGCAAATTCCATCAGCGTCCAAATTCGGGCTCCTGAAATCAGCAATGGTATTTATTGTTACCAGTTCCTGGTCAATGGGCTTTGCCGTAAAACCGGTAAGCTCGTGATTATTAAATAACACTTTTAGAACGTTTTTTCATGAAAGTATTTTTGTCTCTTTTCTTTGCAGTAATTCAAATGGGGCTTCTTGCCCAGAATCTGGTTCCCAACAGTTCGTTTGAGAATTACGCTATGTGCCCGGATATAAATAATTTTTGTATTCCCTTGGCCATTCCGTGGATCTCGCCCACATCAAATGTTCCGATATATTATAATGAATGCAGTACTTATTCATGGTCATCTGTCCCGAAAAATATTTTTGGATATCACCGGTCGCGTACAGGCAAGGCATACGCTGGTTTTGGAGTCTACGCAAGCAATGTTCCAGAACTCAGACAATATATTGAAGTAAAACTGAATGATTCACTAATTCAAAACCAGGTTTACTGCGTGGGTTTTTATGTCTCCCTTTGTGAGTCAGCATCCTGCGCCACGAACGGACTGTCTGCCTATTTTTCGCCAACCCCGCTTTCATGCCCCGCATGCTCCCTGCTGCCATACGTACCTCAGATAAATTATCTGGGCAACCCGATTACAGATACCTTAAACTGGGTTTTGATATCAGGCACTTTTATTGCCCAGGGGGGTGAACAATACGTAACCATCGGAAATTTCAACGACGATGCACATACCAGCACCAAATTGGTGTATGCAAACGGAAATGCGGCAGGGTATTATTACATAGACGATGTCTACGTAGGATCCTGCGACACCACCCCTGTTCCCGACTCCTCCTCCTGGCTCCTCATCCCAAACATCTTCACCCCGAATGGAGACGGGAAAAACGATCTGTTCAAAATGAGCGGGGCCAACATCCACTCCTTTAGCTGCACCATCTACGACCGCTGGGGAGTACAAATTGCCCAGCTTAATACCCCCGACGATGCCTGGGATGGACGCAGCAAAAACGGTGAACCCTGTTCCAACGGGGTTTACTTTTATGTGGCTACGGCCCTGGGTGATGACAGGAAGAAATACACTTGCAACGGTTTTTTGGAGTTGATCAGGTAGCCGATATATTGTTACGAGTTACTGGTCAATGGGCTTTGCCGTAAAACCGGTAAGCTCGTAATTAATAAATAACACTTTAATTTTTCCTGTCATGAGAATGACTTTGTCTGCATTTTTAGGACTATTTCAGATGGGGCTGATTGCACAAAACCTGGTTCCAAACAGTTCGTTTGAGAACTCCGTAAGTTGTCCGAATGGCTCTGGTCTGATCAATCTCGCTTCACCATGGGTTTCACCTACAGCGATAACACCTGATTACTTCAATGAATGTAGTAGTAGTAATCGATGTTCTGTCCCAAATAGTATTTACGGACATCGGTGGCCAAGAACAGGAAAAGCATTTGCCGGACTTGGAATTTACGCGAGCAACATTCGTAATGACCGAGAGTACATTGAGGTAATGCTTGATGATTCTTTAATTCGTGGTCATGAGTACTGTATTGGATTTTATGTGTCTTTGAGTGAAGAAGCAATGTATGCAACAAATGGATTATCAGCCTATTTTTCATCAGCATTAGTTACCTGCCCTCCATGCTCATTGATGCCTTACATGCCCCAGGTAAATTATCTTGGAAATCCAATCACGGATACTTTGGAATGGATATTAATCTCAGGAACATTTATTGCAAATGGAGGTGAACATTTTGTCACAATTGGGAATTTTAATGACGATACAAACATCAGCATCAAACTCGTAAACGCTACAGTGGTTACTAACCCGGCCGCCTACTACTACATAGACGATGTCTACGTCGGAACCTGCGATACCACCCCTGTTCCCGACTCCTCCTCCGGGCTCCTCATCCCAAACATCTTTACCCCGAATGGAGACGGAAAAAACGATCTGTTCAAAATGAGCGGGGCCAACATCCACTCCTTTAGCTGCACCATCTACGACCGCTGGGGAGTACAAATTGCCCAGCTTAATAGCCCCGATGATGCTTGGGATGGACGGAACAAAAACGGTGAACCCTGTTCCGACGGGGTTTATTTTTATGTGGCTACGGCAGTAGGTAATGACAGGAAGAAATACACTTGCAACGGTTTTTTGGAGTTGGTCAGGTAAACGAAAAACAGGCAGACAACAATGAAAAATCGTAAATTCTGGGCATGAAAACGAATGAAAATAAACAGCTAAAAAAACCGGCGGTGAAATACAACCCTGCTTTAGACAAACAGGCGGATACCGTGTTCTTTCCAAAAAAGTCTGAGGATGCAAACCTGATTCTTTGTTCAACTGGTTTGTCTGGTCGAAAAAAGTAGAAAAAAACAAGCATTGTTTTTAAATCGTACCCAAAGTTTGTCATTCAATCCAATATTGATCTGTACCAGCAGATAATCAGGATGTTTTTTACACGTATGTTCCTGTTTTGCTTTTGTTCGGGTTATTGGTAGTGCAACAAATCCTGGTTGTTCTGACCTGATCGGGCGGTTGAAAACAAGTACCGGTATACGTTAAGTTACATCTCACTTGTTTCAATTGAAGTACGACGTATTTCAATTGAAATACATGGTATTCTCACTTATTGAATTATCTTACTACTGATCAATGAGTTATCATTCTGTTCCCATCCAGACAAGGTCAACAAAGCCTGTTTTACACATCCAGCACCCTATTTCGAAGGTATGAAACCGGGGTTCCCTGGATGCGTGGTTGCATGTCCTTCTTCTCCTGTTCTATCGGAATATCTGCCAAACAGTTTGATTTTCATGCTTCGCAGAATAGCAATTTACCGATTACGGCTTCGAATCAGAACTGTTTATCGGTGTAAAATATGCTAACTTCGCCCTAAATCTGTAGCATTTTCTGTTTTTCATTTCAACATTTCCGGAATCGGGGTTGATCGGGAACAAACCAAACAAGGATGTCCATGCTCCGGGTTACAACCCAGTGCTATGACTGTGTACGGTTGAACTTGTGGAGGGGCTGCCGGTGGTGGGGTTTGAGCAGGGTGTGTGCTGATCCGTTTTTTGATACAGATAGAATTAAAAGCCTGCAATATCATCAACATGAAAAAAGTCGCACACCGCTATTTCTCCCCGGCATTTAAAGCAGGACTAATGATCCAGCTCCTGACGAAGGAGGAAACGTTCCTGACTCTTGGCCGGAAGCACCAGATCTCGCCGGCCAATATCTACCGCTGGAAGATCGCTTTTTTGGCAAATGCCGCTACTGCTTTTATGGTGCCCGATAAGTCTGAAAAACAAGCGAGGGCATCGCTTCACGAACGCATCGACGCATTGACCCGCCGCAATATTATCCTGGAACAACGAGTCAAAGTACTCGCCCCGGGTAAGATGAAACGGGAGCGTCTGGCGTTTGTCCACTCAAAGGCCAGGACGCTTAAAATTGCAAGGAACTATAGGGGCAGCTGTTTTGGCATGGATTTTATGAACGAAACCGCACATGCCTATCGTAACGGGTATGCCCAGGAACTAACAGAAATCACCCATACCTTGAGGGCCAAGCGGTTGGAGAAACAAAAACAAGCCAATCTGAAACTGGCAAGAACCTATACCGGAACCGGTTTTAGCGCTGATCAGACAGCCGCATACTGTCATGCAAAGAACCATGGGTATATAAAAGAACTGCGAAAGATCGTCACCCTAAAGCCTCAAAGACCCAGAAACTATCATTCAAAAGCCAACACGCTCAAGGTTGCCCGGCTATATAGTACCCGTAGAGAACAACAGCTCAAAACACAAAGCAAACTCGACAACAAACCTCCCCATCGAAAAGGACTGACCTTTTCAAAGCTGTATCCGACTGAATACAGGCATGCAACGATGAACGGATACCTGGACGAGTTGAAGAAAATTCTGGAGAAGAAAAAAACCGATAAAATCTAACAATGAATAGTTTTTGACTGCATTCGGAATGTCTTACCCTTAGAGATGCCCGGAGAATCAGATCTGAGTACAATCAGGGGTAATGCAGCGTCGAGGCTGAGGCCGTAGGCGGGAATAGCTCTGCATTGATATAGTACATAGTCCTAAACATAGAATACCGTTTGATGAAAAAGAAAAAACAGAACAAGTTCAGCCCGGCTTTTAAAGCAAATATCGTGATTCAGCTACTCCGCGGTGAGGATACGGCTGCCGGTCTCTCGCTTAAACACGGTATAGGTGTGGCCACGATCAACGGCTATAAAAAGGCTTTCTTGGCAAATGCTCCTGCTGTTTTTGAACATAGCGGGGAGTCAGCTCTGTTGTCAAAAACAGAACTCGAAGAACGCGTCCATGAATTAAGCCTGCTGAACCAAAAACTGGAAGAACGCATCAAGACCATGGCCCCTTACATGAGGACCCGGAATAATAATTGGAAAACCCGGATAAAAGCCCGCGTCCTTGAAATTGCAAAGACCTACCAGGGGGGCATTTTTTCCTTCGATTTCAGGAAAGAGTACGCACATGCACACCGACACGGATACAGCGCTGAACTACAGCAAACCCTGAATGCCGCAAAGAAAAAACGCCCAGAGAAGAGCTAACCGCAGAGCGGGCCAGGTTTAACAAAGCGGAACCGGCCTGAAGAAAAAAGGAAAACGGAACGTAAATCACCAAAACCAGGAATCAGGAGATAATAGATTGAGGGCATCTCTAATAACCCCTTTCAAACATCCCCTCTCCGTCTGCGGCGGAGAGGCTCAGGAAGAGGTCAAGAAAACGGGGTTCGTAGCGATGCTCTTGATTCTGTACCCAATCCAAAGAGTCCCTCTTCCCTGCCCGATATCCCTCCATCCATTAAAAGATACATTAATTTAGTACCTTCGCCTGCAAATCAGGTTATGAAAAGACTTCTTTTCGGTATTCTTATTACCTTCCAGGCCCTTGTTTATGGGCAAACCCGAAAAACCGGCCCGAATATCCGTTCCACAGCACAACTTGCTGACACTTCCGTCAGGATCAGAAAACTGGTTGATACCGTTGGCTTTGCGCATCTGAAAGACCAGATTGAGAACCTGGCTCAACGCATCGATGCCGATCAGGGTGTACATCTGGCTGATATCCGAAAAAGATTCGATATTTCAGGTGCAGATGCCTGGCGTCTGGCAATTGCACCTCACGACGATTATACCTATGCCGGTTATATGTACCCTCTGGTACTAAAAAACATGCCTGCCAAAACGGTTATCATCTTTGGCGTAGCCCACAAGGCAGCCCAGATGCATCTCGAAAACAAACTCATTTTTGACAGTTATACGCATTGGAGCGGCCCTTACGGCCCGGTAAAAGTTTCGTCGGTACGTGAAGATATACTTAAAGAGTTGCCTGCTGATACCTATGAGGTAAACGACAGCATGCAAAGCATCGAGCACTCAGTTGAAGCCGAACTTCCCTGGCTTCAGTATTACAACCACGATGTGGAAATCATCTCCATCCTGGTGCCCCCCATGTCGTTCGAGCGCATGAAGGAATTGGCACAGCCCCTGGCGCGTGCACTGGCCAAAGCATTTAAGAAACGTGACCTGGAATGGGGCATTGAAGCATCTCTCCTCATTTCTACCGATGCAGTACATTATGGTGATGAAGGCTGGGGCGATAAGAACTATGCGTTTCTGGGGACAGACAGCATCGGCTACAAACAAGCCATTGACACCGAACATACCATTATCCAAAATTGTCTGGCAGGCGATCTTAAACTTGAAAAGATAAAACGGTTTACCCAATACACCGTTCAGCAAACCGATTTTCATGTCTATAAATGGACCTGGTGCGGACGGTATTCGGTTCCGGTGGGAATGCTCACTGCCCTCTATCTGCAGGACGCAAAGACAGCCGTTCCGCTCTCGGGTTTAGCCCTTGACTACTGCACATCCATTGATCACCCGTCGGAAAAGGTGGATGATTTGAAGATGGGAGTTTTGGCAAAAGCAAGCCTCAACCATTGGGTGGGGTATGCATCGGTGGTGTTCAGATAGGGCTTGCTTCTCAACCGGCATCCCTGTCCTGTCTTTCAGTTTTTGTAAAATAAAAGCGAATGAATAAACAGACACTTTATAAGGCCGGCTCCATTGCCGGATTTGCCCTGGCAGTATTGGGTTTGTTTTACCTGCTCCGCAACAATTATTTGTTGTCGACCAACCTTGCGGGCATGTCTGTTCAGTTGCTGGCCGTAGGATTGATGGTCTGGGCTCGGTTTACCTTTGGATTAAGAAGTTTTCATGCCACCGCTCATACCACAACCGGAGCGCTGATTACGAACGGGGCCTACCGCTGGTTCAGACACCCGATTTATGCTTCCATCATTTACTTTATCTGGGCCGGTGTGTTGTCGTTTCGGGTTTGGGATGCCGTGGCGGCAGGTCTTGTAATAACTGGTGGTTTGATCACCAGAATGCTCCTGGAAGAAATCTTTTTACGTCAGACATACCCAACCTATGCTGCGTATTCAATGCAGACAAAACGAATAATCCCCTTTGTTTTTTAGACACGCTCTGCACCTCACTACCTGAACCTTGACTTCTGCAGAAGTGCGAAATTTCATACATTTGAGTTATGCACTCATCAAACATATATCATACAATCAGACAGACTATACTTTCAGAGTTACCTGATTGCAGAATAATATTGTTCGGTTCGCGTGCACGTGGTGATTTTGACAAGTACAGCGATTACGACTTGTTGATTGTTACCGCTACTACAATTACCCCCGATGAGAAAATACGTTGGAGCAGCCGATTGCATAAAGCAACAATCAAAGCCATACATGCACCTGTTGATATCTTGATCAACAGTGAAGTGGAAATAGAAGAAAAAGGGTATTGCCTGGACATATTATCAGGTCGGTGATGAAGGAGGGGATCGCGTTATGACACCTCCGCTGAGAACCTATATTGAGGCCTGGCTGGAAAAGATGGAATTAGCCCTTTATATAAAGTTACTCGTGATTGAAAGGATTATCTTCCCCTGATTATTCGTCAGTACGTTTGCTATCCTGGAGTTAGAAGTGAAGTTCATAAAAAAAGCCGTCCCGGCTGACCCTGGACGGCTTTAAAAAGTCGGGGTGAGAAGATTCGAACTTCCGACCTCCAGCACCCCATGCTGGCGCGCTAACCGGGCTACGCTACACCCCGAACTACTGTAAATTTCTGCGGTAAAGTTAACATTCCTTCACTCCGAAACTTTACATAAGGCCGCAAAAATACAAAATTATCATTCAGATCAAACAATTCCGGTGTTTCATCGTTTCAGAGACAATGAAATGGTTTAATTAGGACGAAAGACATGGCTGTAAAAATGTTTCCTTAATTTTAAGATCTTTCTTCATAAATGTTCCAGCGCAGTCTCCTCCTACTTCTTCTTACCCTAACCTGCTACGCAGACGGACTTGCGCAAAATACCCGTTTTACGATAAGCGGTTATGTAAAAGATGAATCTACCGGCGAAGCCCTGGTGGGAGCCACCATCGAAATCAAGGAACTGCTTAAAGGAGCGAATACAAATCAATATGGCTTTTATTCGGTGACAGTCGACAAGGGAACATTTACCCTGGTGGTGACTTATCTTGGTTTTGAAGAATATACCCAGTCACTTGAGCTGAATGCGAATCAACGCATCAACGTGAATCTAAAACCAAAATCTATCCTGAAGGAAAGTGTTGTGGTTACGGGTCAGCGAGCGGATAAGAATGTATCCGGCACCGACATGGGTACAGTGCATTTGAGCATGGAAGAAATAAAGGCCCTCCCTGCTTTTCTGGGCGAGGTAGACATCCTTAAATCCATCCAGCTCCTTCCGGGTGTTAAATCGGCCGGGGATGGAAACAGCGGGTTCTATGTCCGTGGCGGAGGGCCTGATCAGAACCTCATCCTTCTGGATGAAGCAGTGGTTTACAATGCCTCTCACCTGCTTGGTTTTTTCTCGGTCTTCAATGGCGATGCGGTAAAAGATGTGAACCTCATTAAAGGCGGCATCCCCGCCGAATATGGAGGAAGGCTTTCGTCAGTCCTGGATATCAGCATGAAGGAAGGCAATGACAAAACGTATCATGTAGATGGGGGTATCGGGCTTATTTCCTCCCGTCTTACTGTGCAGGGGCCCATCAAGAAGGATACAAGTTCCTTCATTATTTCTGCCCGCCGTACTTACGTCGACGTGGTTGCCAAACCCTTTGTGCCTAAAACCTCTGAATTCTATGGGACCGACTATTATTTCTACGACCTGAATGCAAAATTCAATTACAAGATCTCTGATAAAGACCGGCTCTTCCTGAGCGGTTATCTTGGCCGGGATGTGTTTGACTATGTTGACAACGTTGCAAAATTCAATGTCAATATTCCCTGGGGCAATACCAATGCCGTGTTGCGTTGGAACCATCTTTTCAACGATAAACTGTTCCTGAATACATCAGCCATCTTTTCCGATTACAACTTCTCGTTCGGGGCCACTCAGGATGGATTTGATTTCAGGCTGTTTTCGGGCATACGCGATTGGAACGGAAAAATGGATTTTACCTATTACCCCAATACCCGTCATGTGATCAAGTTTGGGGTGAATTACATTTTCCACACTTTTACCCCAAGCAGCGCTACAGCTCAACAGGGCGATGTGGTTTTCGACCTCGGAAAAATCATGAAGCAATACGCCCACGAAGTTGCCCTCTATTTCAGCGATGATTTTGAAGTGACGGATAAGCTGAAACTAAACCTCGGTATCCGGGGTTCATATTTTATCATGGTAGGCCCGTTCGACAGGTATCACCTCGATGCAACAGGCAAGATTACCGATACCACACATTACAATGCCGGACAACCTGTTGCAGCTTATGGAGGCCCTGAGCCCCGTGCATCCCTCCGTTATACGCTTTCAAAAACAAGTTCAATTAAGCTAAGTTATACACACAACTATCAGTATATCAGCCTTGCGTCCTTGTCTTCCATCGCCCTTCCTACCGATGTATGGGTACCCTGTTCGGATGTTGTCAAACCTCAAATCTGTGACCAGGGCGCCATTGGCTATTTCCGGAATTTTCAGGAGAATATGTTTGAGACATCGGTGGAAGTCTATTACAAATACATGCAGAACCAGATTGAATACAAAGCCGGGGCATTGCCTACAGACGACGAGAAAAACAATGCCGACAATAATTTTGTATTCGGCTCTGGTCAGGCTTACGGGGCAGAATTCTTTTTAAAGAAACGGCTTGGCAAATTCAATGGATGGATTGGGTATACCCTCTCCTGGACTACCCGTACCTTCCCCGATCTCAATAACGGACAGCCCTTCTATGCCAAATACGATCAGCGAAATGACATATCGGTTGTCACAAATTATGAACTGAACCCCAAATGGTCCTTTTCTTTGGTCTGGGTCTATGCAACAGGCAATGCCATCACCTTACCCGTTGCCCGCTATTTTATTGACGGAACGGTTGTGAGCGAGTATAGTTCTATCAACAGCCTGCGTATGCCGGCCTATCACCGTATGGACGTGAGTGCAACCTGGAAGCTCCGTAAATACAAGCATTTTGAGCATAGCCTGAACTTTTCCATTTTTAATGTGTACGACAGACAAAACCCTTACTTTATTTATTTTGCCAACTCCGGTAGTGTACAACAGGGAACTCTTACGGTTCAAGCCAAAGAGGTTTCGCTGTTTCCAATCTTGCCGTCGATCACCTGGAACTTTAAATGGTAACCGCATGAAATTTTCAGCTACATCATCCATCCGGGCCTGGTTTGCTTCATTTGCAGCGCTCCTGTTCGTTTCCTGCGAAAAGAACATTTCTATCGACCTGCCATCGGTACCCAGTCAGGTAGTGGTGGAAGGGCATATCGAAACCGGTCAGGGCGCCTGGGTGGTATTAACCCGAAGTTCACCCTACTTTGCGGTTATCGACACTACCGCATTGCTCAATTCAATTGTAAAAAATGCCCTTGTTACTGTCTCCGATGGCATACATACCGATACCTTGCCCATGATCTTTGATCCAGCCTTTGCGAATACGACCTACATTCCCTGGTATTACAAAAAGATAAATCCAACCGTAATCGGTCAGGTGGGAGGCCATTATAGCCTGAAGGTGGTAACCGGAGGGCAAACGCTTACTGCCGTAACGAGCATGCCATCACCAGCCATCAAACTTGATAGTGTATGGTTCAAACTTCATACGGGGAGTGATACCCTGGGCCTGATCTGGGCGCATCTGAGTGACCCGGCGAATGAGCAGAATTTTTACCGGTGGTATGCAAAAAGGCTTAAAAAGGACAAAAGATACCTGGCTCCGGTTGGGGCAACGTTCAACGATAAATTCATTAACGGCACCAAATTTAGTTTCGCCTACAATCGGGGATCACTTCCTGGTTCAACAGCGCCTGACGATAATGGTCCGGAGAGTGGGTATTTCTTGAAAGGCGATTCGGTAGTAGTTAAATTTTGTTCGATCGACTACTACACCTATCAATTTTATGCCAGTTATGAATTGGCCTCAGAATCAAACGGAAACCCTTTCGGATCACCGGCAAATGTTCAATCGAATATTCAGGGAGGTTTGGGAATCTGGGCAGGTTTTTCGCCTACATTTGATACGTTAACCGATAAACCCCATCCTTGATCCACTATTTTAATAAATTCTTTATCTGCTTGACTGGCAAATCATTACTTTTGCCGCGTTATCTAAACGGAGAGTTATGAGCGAGCAAACAGAGCATGTAAAGTGTCTTATTATAGGAAGCGGGCCGGCCGGGTATACCGCAGCCATTTATGCTGCCCGTGCAGATCTTAAACCATTGATGTACACGGGAATGGAAGAAGGCGGTCAGCTCACTACCACCACCGAAGTCGAGAATTATCCGGGCTATCCCAAAGGCATACAAGGCCCTGAGATGATGAAACTATTCCGCGAACAGGCCGAACGCTTCCAAACCGATGTCAGATTTGGAATTGCCACGGCTGTTGATTTTTCATCTCATCCGTTGCAGGTAACCATTGATGAAACAAAATTGATCCATGCCGATAGTGTCATCATCGCCACCGGCGCATCTGCCAAATGGCTCGGACTGGCTTCTGAACAAAAACACCGTCTGAATGGAAGCGGCGTAACCGCATGCGCTGTCTGCGATGGAGCCTTCTACCGTGGACAAGATGTTGCACTTGTAGGTGGAGGCGATACCGCTGCCGAAGAGGCGACCTACCTCTCAAAGCTGTGCAAAAAAGTATATATGATCGTGCGCAGAGACCAGCTGAGAGCTTCGAAAGCTATGCAAAACAGGGTTCTCGGCATTCCAAACATTGAAATGGTCTGGGATTCAGAAACGGTTGAAGTCCTGGGCGATGAAATGGTGAATGGTGTATTGGTTAAAAATGTAAAGACGGGGGAGCAACGGACACTCCACGTTACCGGATTTTTTGTCGCAATCGGACATAATCCAAACACCGAGATCTTTAAAAAATGGATTACCCTCGATGAGCAGGGCTATATTAAAACCATACCAGGTACAAGCCGTACCAATGTCGAAGGGGTTTTTGCCGTTGGCGATGCTCAGGACAAAGTATACAGGCAAGCTGTAACCGCAGCCGGCACCGGTTGCATGGGCGCCCTGGATGCAGAACGTTATTTGTCTGATAAAGGATTACACTGACCAATGAAGGTTACCAACGAAACGTTTGTTTCTTCTTTCTTTAAACGGATCATCTTCTGCCTTATCGCTTCAGTGATGGGGCTACAGATGCATGCCCAGTTTACGTTTGTTGGGGCAGGCCCTCCTCCTTACAAATTCAAGGCTTCGCAGGTAACCGACCCGGAGAGGGGTATCTGTCTCTATGATAAAATGAACATTGCAATCGGCGATTCTACCCGCTCAACTCCCAAAGGGTATGCTGCAAGCGATTGGATAGAAGATTACTATGAAAACGGTCAGCTTCTGCACAAGGGCTTTTATATTGACGGAAAACTAAAGTTGTATAAAAATTACTGGGAGGACGGAAAAATGGAAAGAAACTTCCGCTTTCTCGACTTTTCAAAATCGCAGATGACGGTTTATTTCAAAGATGGCACGGTTCGATCGGATGTGGTCTACAAGGAAGGCGCCCCGATGAAAACCAATGAATTTTATCCGAACGGAAAACCCGAAGTGATTGAGGAGTATGATGGCAAAATGGAATACCTCATCGTACGCAAAAGTTTCTACGAAAATGGAAACCCAACTTCTTCACTTGAACTTAGAAACCCAAAGCGGAAATCGTATTATCAAACCGATTACTTCGAAAACGGCAAGATCAAAGAAGAAGGGGCTATGATGATGCTGCCTGGGGAAGATTTCAGGAAAGAAGGAACCTGGAAAATTTATGATGAGACCGGAAAACAAATAGCCGAAGAAGAATATGCGCAAGGCGAATTGAGTTCTAAAAAGAAATTATAAAACGGCTCGACGTGTTTCTGTTACGATGATCCGAAAGCTGTTAGCTCTCTCCAATATTTCAAACAGTCGACTTTAGCATTCACCGCCTTATTCAGCTAGCAGTAAAAGCGGATGTTCCGTGGATTTCAATATCGAAAACGGTTTGTGCCGTATATCAGACCCTAGTATCCATTTCATAAATTCATACATACCCCTCCCCAGCTTGGACTATAAAAATTTGATACAGAAACTTGGAATCACAGCTCTGAATGAGATGCAGCAGGCCGCGCTTGACACACTCGATAAAGCGGGCGATATGCTCCTCCTCTCTCCAACAGGATCGGGTAAAACACTCGGCTTCCTCCTCCCTTTAATACAGTTGATGAAGCCAGATACTGAAGGTGTTCAGGCATTGATACTCGTACCCTCCCGGGAACTGGCCATACAGATCGAGAAGGTTTTTCGTTCATTGGGAACAGGCTTCAAGGTGAGCTGTTGCTATGGTGGACATGACACCCGGACTGAAAAAAATAATTTCCTGCAATCTCCGGCACTGGTGGTTGGCACTCCGGGCAGAATTGAACATCACCTCCGGCTGAAAAGCTTTGATCCGTTAACCGTTAAAACCCTCATCCTCGACGAGTTCGACAAGTCGCTTGAACTGGGTTTTAAAACCGAGATGAGTGCAATCATCGGTGAGCTTCGTAATCTGTCCTCTCGCATCCTTACTTCGGCAACTGATTTGAAAGAAATACCTGATTTTGTAAACCTGAACAAACCGGCCCGCCTCAATTATCTGATGAATACACCTATTGCTGGTCTGGATGTGAAATTTGTGAAAGCCCCTGGAAAAGAAAAACTGGACACCCTTTTTGCATTGATGTGTAAACTCGGGAACGAACCTACCCTCGTGTTCTGTAATCACCGCGAAGCAGTTGACCGCATCAGCGATTTGCTTCGTGAAAAACAGCTCACTCACGATGTCTTTCACGGAGGTATGGAGCAGCATGAGCGCGAACAGGCCCTTATTAAATTCAGAAACGGGACACATCACCTGCTCATCACTACCGATCTGGCCTCCCGTGGGCTGGATATACCGGCCATCAAAAACGTAATCCATTACCAATTGCCGGCAAGCGAGACTATCTTTGTACACCGCAACGGACGTACAGCACGCATGCATGCAGACGGCACCGCCTGGCTTATTCTGGCAGAGGGTGAATACCTCCCGGCCTATACAGCAGGAAAAGCCCAACCCGAGAACCTGAAAAACACCACTGCCCTGCCGCCTGCATCTGCATGGGTGACCTTATACCTGAATGTCGGAAAAAAAGAAAAAATAAGCAAGGGCGATATTGTAGGCTTGTTGCTCCAGAAAGGTGCGCTGAACAAAGATGAACTGGGCCTGATTGAATTAATGGATCACTGCTCATTCGCCGCGGTAAAAAAAGCGAAAGCAGAAAAGGTACTGGAATTGCTGAAAGGCGAAAAACTGAAGAATAAGTCGGTCAAGATTTCCCTGCATCAGTAAGGCTCTGACGGGGCGTGAAGTGTTCTTTTCATTCAAGGGCAGCTTTAATAACCCCTTTTCAAACAGTTCCTTCTGCCTGAGGCGGAGAGGAACAGATTAAAGCCAGATTGTGCATTCGATGGCTTGTGCGCTAATGCACGGTGTGTTAAGATTTGCGCGATCCCGATAGCCATCGCGATGGGTTATCCCGCAGGTTCGTCGTGCTGCTGGCCTTTTGAGCGCGAATGCCTGCTTCGAATGCATAATGCGGATCACTAAATCGGGGTTATTTGAGATGCATTCAAACTGTTTGTCAAAACCATTTTTTGACAAGCTATGGAGGAGAGTGATTTTATTTACTAGATTCGATTATGCAAAAAATAGCAGTTTTAACATCCGGAGGCGATTCACCTGGCATGAATGCTTGTATACGTGCCATTGTGCGTACGTCCATTTTTCATAACACCGAAATTTGGGGTATCCGTCGCGGATATGAAGGCTTAATGGATTCGGAGTTCGTACAAATGAATACCAAATCGGTGGCCAATATCATCCAACGTGGTGGAACGATTCTAAAAACGGCCCGCAGTAGCCGGTTTATGGAAACCGAAGGCTTGCTTGTTGCTGCTCAAAACTTGAAAGAACAGGGCATCGAAGGCCTGATTACAATTGGAGGTGATGGCACCTTCCGGGGAGCCCTGGCTTTGCAACAACACTCAGATATAAAAATCGTAGGGTGCCCCGGTACAATCGATAACGATTTGGTAGGCACTGATTTTACAATTGGTTACGACACAGCCATCAACACGGTTGTTGAAGCCGTGGATAAAATACGCGATACGGCCGAAAGCCATGAACGTTTATTTTTTGTGGAAGTCATGGGCCGTGATGCCGGTCTTATTGCCTTACGAAGTGGTATCGGCGCAGGGGCCGAAGCCATACTCATACCCGAGACTCCTACCCACATTGATGATCTTATCAGGCGGCTGGAAGGCGGCCGGAAGGACAAATCGTCTAAAATCGTGATTGTGTCTGAACATGATGATGCGGGTGGAGCTTTTGCCATTGCCGAAAAAGTCAAAGCCAAACTACCGTATTACGATACCCGGGTGACCATCCTGGGTCATATTCAACGTGGAGGAAACCCAAGCTGTATGGATCGGGTGAATGCCAGCAGGATGGGTTTTGCTGCTGTTGAAGCCTTGCTCGAAGGACGGTCTGGCGAAATGGCAGGCATCGTAAACAAACAAGTTTGCTTCACCCCGTTCGAAAAGGCGGTGAAACACCTGGAAGAACTCGACCAAAGCCTGTTGCGAATGGTAGAAATCCTTTCGCTTTAAAGATTTAAACAAACCTGGCATCTAATCGCAAGCATGCTGGTAGCGTTCAACCTACCATCCGGTAGTTTAGAAATTCGGTGAAGCGCTGGGTTAGGATTTGTTGTGAGCATTCTAAAACATTCGTTCTTTCACAATCTTTACCTAACAGGGTCATAAAGTCGTCGGTTAATTTTTTTGCTTTGTCAAACGACCCTATCCTGCGTTTTCCGGCAGAAGATACAATTTCCCAGAAACCGGGTTCGGTTTCAATAAGGGTGCAAACATGCACTTCGTTCAGTTTATAAACGGATAAACCACGTTGGTTGGAATCGGATGTGTTTTTCATATTGTTTGATATTTAAACATTTATTTTTTGATAAACTACAACTTTAATAACATATATCAAACTTATTCACCCTTTTAATGAGCATATATTCTTGAGAGCAGCCATTTTGGTAAGCTGATTGTAACTGAAATAAGATGCCATTGTGATGATAATCAACTCTCTAAATCAAATAACCTACCCCCAAGGTAGATGTAGACACTCTTCTTTTAGAAACAGATACTGCAGGTATAGCTAAACCTGTAATCTTACAAAAAACAAGCATGAAACCAACACAGATCCCCTTCACCCTCACCAATTGGGATGTAATACGTCCCGAAATTCATGCCGGAGAAACCGGAGAAGCATCCTGGAGAACAGTTGTCTTTGGCGATTTACGCATACGCCGGGTAGATTATTCAGCCAATTATAAAGCCGATCATTGGTGCGAGAAAGGACATCTGGTGTTTTGCCTCGAAGGTGAAATGACTACGGAGTTAAGAACGGGAGAATTCATCGTCCTGAAAAAGGGCATGAGTTACCAGGTTTCGGATGAGCTTAGTTCGCATCGAACCACATCTGTAGCAGGCACCAGCTTGATTATTGTGGACGGGGGATTTTTGGCAAAGGAATGAACAGCTTGAGAAAATAATGTAGGGCCAATTTCAATGGAGATCAAATAAAAGAAACTAGTATTGATTTATGTCCTGTCATTTACCGTTCCTCATGTGATGGAACGCAGATAAAATAAGATGAATATGTTTTCTTAAGTAGGGTTC
>JABDAO010000054.1 GCA_013289095.1 Bacteroidota bacterium
TGTAGGTGTTTGAGTGAACCCTAAATAACCACTTCCAAACATTTCCTCTCCGCCTGAGGCGGAGAGGGTCGGGGAGAGGTCAAGAAAACGGGGTTATTAGAGATGCCCTTAATTCCGTTCCTGTCCGTCTCACCCCAGGTTTTGTCCGTTCAGGCAGTTTGAGGTCATGCACAGAGGCTCAAAAGCCTACATTTGTGAAGCATGGACGCTAACCTCCCGGTCAAAAAACTCTTCAGACTTGCAGCCTACACATCGCCTGTTATTGCCTTGCTGGCAATCGGAGCGGTGTCTGTCGTTCCTATTCTCTTCATGAAAACGGTTGCCACGTATTTGTTCTTTTTGTTTTTGGGTGTTGCATCGGTGGTTATTTTTTGTTTTTGGTCGATGAATATTGCGCTGGTGTTGTTTTTTAGCAGAAAAGGCCGGTCAACCTCTCTGCCATTGCGATATGTGTTGAGTTACGTCATGCCGCCTCTGTTTATGCTGCTGATCCGGTTTATTGCCCTGCACTTTGTAGATGAACGTGCCTTGCTGAATATTACGGCTTCGGGCAATACGGTGTATTTTATCTACATCATGCGTGTTTCCATCATCCTTTCGGTCAATACCATCATCCTTGTTTTACTCGATCTGTTGTTGCTCCGCGAGAAGAAGACGGTGATGGAAGCAGAGAATGCCTCGCTCAAGATGAAGAACATAGAGGCCCAGAACCAGCAACTTAAACAACAGATCCATCCTCATTTTTTGTTCAATTCGCTGAATACCCTCAAAGCCCTCATCAAACGGAACCCCGGCGATGCTGAAGATTATCTGGTAAAACTGTCGGATTATCTGCGTGTTTCTATTTCGTTCGGGCAGGTCAATACAGTGCGAGTGGAGGATGAATTAAAACTCTGCACCGATTATCTGGCCATGCAGCAGATGCGTTTCGGAAAAGCGCTTCAGACAGAAATAGAGGTTCCGGAGCAGGTAAGGCAATGCTGCAGCATCCCTGTTTTCTCGCTCCAGACACTGCTCGAGAATGCCATTAAACACAATGCACTCACAGCCGAAGCCCCGTTGCTCATCTGTATCGGGTATAAGGAGGGGGAAATAGAAGTACGGAACAACCGCAAACAAAAACAAACTACCGAAGCAGGTTCCCGTTTCGGGCTTGCAAATCTTACCGAACGGCATAAGATCCTGACCGGATCGGAGCCCCTGATTCGGTCGACCGATGCCGAATTCTCGGTTACCATAAAAGTCATAGCCAATGAAGCTCGTAATCATTGAAGACGAAAAACTAACGGCCGACGACCTGGCCGAAACCATCCTGGCCGAGTGCCCCGATGCGGAGATTTTGGCTGTCCTGGGTTCTGTGAAAGAAGCCCTTGCCTGGTTTGCCTCACATTCGGCTCCAGACCTGGTTTTTAGCGATATACAACTGGGCGATGGCATCAGTTTCGAAATCTTTCATGCCATCACCCAACGCATGCCGGTTATTTTTTGCACCGCGTATGACGAGTATGCCTTAAATGCTTTTAAAGCCAATGGGATAGAGTATGTCCTGAAACCATTCACCCAAAAAACCATTGGCGCCGCCATCGGCAAATACAAAAATCTGAAGCAAGGTTTTTCAGACCAGTCTTTTTCCTATAAAGACCTCCTGCCCTTGTTCGAGCACAAACAAGGCCCGGTACAAGGCTCTGTGCTGGTTTATCAAAAAGATAAAATATTGCCTGTTCGTCTGAGCGATATCTCGGTTTTTTTTATTGAAAATGAAAACACCCACCTCCTTACGTCAGATCAGAAGATGTATACTGTAAACAAAACCCTGGAAGAGCTCGAAAAGCTTTGCGGAGCGGGGTTCTACCGTGCAAACCGTCAATTCCTGGTAAACCGCACGGCGGTGAAAGATGCATCCCAGTATTTTTCGCGGAAACTGGTGGTAAACCTGCATGTGCCTTTTTCAGAAAATATCACCATCAGCAAGGAAAAAACAGGCGAGTTTCTGAACTGGCTGGCACAGGGTTAAGGCCCCCGCCTGGAAACACCGTTTCACCTACAGATTTGTCCGTTTCGACCCGAAACCGTTGCGTACTCTTTTTTTCTTTGCGCATATTTGTCGGGTCATTTACAAGCCCCCTACCTATGGCACGCATCCTTATCCTTGTTTTGTTCTCTTTTGTTTTCTCTTTTCAGGCATCTGCCCAGAAAGACCTGCAGTTTACTTGTCTGGATTCGGTATTTGCCTATGCAGGTAAGAACAGTTCGGTCAGCAAGACGGATGCACAACAAGTGATTCTTGCACGGTTTGGCAAACTTGCGTCCTATCTGAATATCCTCAATCTACGCAACCCCCTCACATTTAACCTTACCGATAATACGGCGCTTCCGGTAAGCTTTATACCCGCCAACCTGTTGGGAGGCCCTCCCGGCAAGTTCAAAGAGATAACGCTGGGGCAGCAATACCTGGGCAACTTTACGGTGGCCCCTCAGATCGATATCATCAATGCCGGCGCCTGGTCGAGGATACGTACCGCTACGCTGAACGAGGAACTCACCACCGAACAAAATTCGATCAATACAAAAACGCTTTTTGAATCGATCGCCGCCTGTTATTACAACATCCTTTCCTTTCAGGAACAGCTTGTGATGATTCAGAGCAATCTGACGGCAACAGATACGCTTCTCGGGATTGTTACCGGTAAATTCAACCAGGGCCTTGTACGTCAGCAGGATGTGAACGATGTAAATGTGAACAAGCTCAGTCTTACGGATAAAGAACAGGAGCTGGAGCTGAGCCTGGAACAACAATACAACAGCCTGATCCTGCTCTGCGATGCCCCTGCCGGGACCAAATTGGTGATCCAGGAAAAGCTGGGCTATGAAGCCTCCTTTCCGTCATCCATGACTGCCAACTCGCAGCTATTGTTCAAAGCCTCTGTGCTTCAAACCGAATTAGCCCGGGCCGATATGCGCACCAACCGGCTGATGAACTCGCCGGTCGTATCGTTGGTATATGCCAACAGCTATTATCAAAACAGCAACGACCGGTTTTTTGATTATGGCCCCGGCGAGCAATGGCTCAATTCGGTTTATTTTGGGGCCAAGGTAACCTGGAATCTTCCGGATGTAAATCAGCTGGTGGCGGCACGCAATTCGAAGATAAACTACAGCATAGCCGAGATCAATCTCGAACATAACAAGGTGCAGGATGAGGTGAGCAATGCCCAATTGCAACTCGATTATCAAAAGGCCTGGTCGGCGGTAAACAGCGCCAAACAAATCTATCAGCTCAAAGACCAGAACTACAGCATGGCCCGTAACCAGTACGACCAACAGATACTCCCGTTTGATAAGTTGCTCCTGGCATTCAATGAACAGGTAAACAACCACCTGAATTACAACAGCGCACTGGCAAACCTGTTGTATGTAAAGTCTAAAATAGATCTCAACAACAAGCTCAAATGAATACTCTAACGCGCATCTCCGCTTTTGTAGCAGGTATCGTTCTTTTCGGTGCATGTGGACAGAAGTCAAATCAAACCAAACCCATCCGTAAGAACATTGCGGAAACAGTCTTTGCTTCGGGTATCCTGGTGCCGGAAGACAACTACAACCTCACAGCCCAGACCGATGGCTATCTTGTCAAATTGAATTTCGACGAGGGTGATACGGTCAAGGCCGGAAAGGTATTGGCGGTGATCGAAAACAAAACCAATGCCATCAACGCCGTAAGCGCTGGCGAGTTGCTGGGCATTGCAAGCATCAATGCATCGCCCGATGCGCCTGCGTTGAAACAGGCCCAGGTCAATATGGCGCTTGCCCAGAAGAAACTCGATGAAGACCAGCTTCAGGCCGATCGGTATAAAAAACTCTACGATCTGAAAAGCGTTTCAAAGCTGGAGTACGAGGATGCCGCGCTGTCGCTCGAAAATTCAAAAGCCGCATTCCTGGTCCAGCAAGAGAATTGCAAACAACTCAAACTGCAGGCCGACCAACAGCTTATCCTCCAGAAATCTGCCACCGATGTGAACGGAGTCCTGAAAAATCAGAACGAGATTTATGCGGTGATCGGAGGCAAGGTTTACAAAAAACTAAAGCTCCTGGGCGATTATGTACGCAAAGGCGATGTCATTGCCGTGGTGGGCGATCAGAACGATCTGTATGCCAAGCTCAGCATCGACGAGTCGAACATCTCAAAAATACAACTCAATCAGCAGGCCCTGGTGCAGCTCAATACCAATATGCAAAAAAATTACAAGGGCACGATCACCGAAATTTATCCGGCCTTTGATGATCTGGCCCAGGTGTTTTACTGCAAGGTGAAATTTACCGACCCCCTCGATTTTAAAATCTCTGGCACACAGCTCCAGGCCAATGTACTGATACGCGATAAAAACAATGCGCTGGTCATACCCAAGACTTATCTGGGATATGGAAACAAAGTCAATGTAGTGGGCAAAGGAATGACTACGGTCGAAACTGGTTTTGTGTCGACCGAGTGGGTGGAGATCCTGAGCGGAATTGATGAAAACACGGTCATAACAACCGAACACCTATAGGCTCCTGAAACCAGATATCATTAAGCGCATCAGACCGATGAAAAGTGTAAACATAGAAATAGCATTAACCCATATCCTGACCCGTAAAAGACAAACCATCGTGGCGTCTTTCGGGGTGACGATCGGTATTGCTATTTATATCTGTCTCAATACCCTGATCATCGGCACCAACCGGTATTCAGACAATGCCATTTTCAAGACGACCCCTCACGTACGTGTTTATAAAGAGGATGAGATCAGCAAACCCCTTTCGCACGACTCCTTGCCCGATAAACGGCAATATGTGATTGTAAATCCCAAGATCAGCAACATCTCCAAAAACCTGATCAACCCGGTAAAACTCCTGAACGACATCAAACGTCAGCCCGAAGTAACCGCTGCAGCTCCTATGGTTATTGCCAATATTTTTTACAACAACGGAAAATCACAGCTTACCGGTATCAGCTGGGGGATTAATGTGGTGGAAGCAAACAATATGTTCGATATCGAGTCGACCATGGTAGGGGGCGATTTTAAGACACTGCTCAGCACCCCAAACGGAATCATCCTGGGTGTTGGCATTGCCGACAAGCTGAACATTAAACTGAATGACAATGTGAGCATTATTTCATCGGTTGGGGTCATCAAGCTCATGAAGGTGATCGGTTTTTTTAAAAGCAGTAATATCACGACTGATAAAAGTAAGTCGTATATGAACCTTGCCGCAGCGCAACAATTGCTGGCGCAAGGGCCAAATTATGTGACCGATATCTATGTCAATATCAAAGACCCCGAAAAGGCGCCGGTCTATGCAGGTTTCCTGGCTACCTTAACGGGCTATACAACCGAAGACTGGAAAGCAGCCAACGAGTTGTTTGTGGCCGGTAAGAAAATACGGGGCATTTTGTTCATGGTCGTATCGTGGGCAATCCTCCTGGTGGCGGCATTTGGGATCTACAATATCCTGAACATGACGATCTCTCAAAAATTGAATGACATTGCCATCCTCAAAGCCACCGGTTTTCTTGGAAAAGATGTGGTCAACATCTTTGTCTTCGAAGCCATGGTCATGGGTATTATCGGGACCATACTCGGGTGTTTGCTTGCTGCGTTGATCGTCGACCTGCTCAGTCATATATACATAGGCGCCGACATCGGTAATTTCCCGATTCAGTTTGAACCGTCTGTTTCGTTTACCGGAATGGGTGTTGGTTTGCTGGTCACCTTTTTTGCCGGATATATCCCTGCACGCAAGGCGGCCAAGGTCGATCCGGTTGCAATTTTTAGAAAATAACCCAAATTGTACAGTAGAAACGAGTGCACTGCTGTACAGTGCGTTGGGAATTGTGGGCAGCATTTGGGTTATCCCGCTGTTCCGAATAGCTGGTTGTCTTTTCAGTACGATTACTGGCTTCAACTGTAAAATGCGGGATTATGGAAAAAAAAGTCATACTTAAAACCAGTCATGTCGGGAAGTATTTTTACGACCCCATCAAGTTCAAAGCCCTGGACGATATCTCCTTTGAAGTATATCAGGGCGAGTTTTTAACCCTTGCCGGGAAATCGGGGAGCGGTAAATCAACCTTGCTGTATATCCTTTCTACCATGGATACGGATTATGAGGGAGAACTGTTTATAGAAGGTAAAAAGATAACCGGTCAGAGCAAAGACAAGCTTGCCGCTATTCGGGGCGAGAACATTGGATTTGTGTTTCAGTTTCACTATTTGCTCCCCGAATTCAGTTGTCTGAAAAACATCATGATCCCAGCCATGAAGCTCGGAAAGAAATCGACTGAAGAAATCGAGGCCCTGGCTTACCAGCGTCTTGAAATGTTAGACCTCAAAGAACAGGCGCTCAAACCGGCATCTAAATTGTCGGGCGGTCAGCAGCAACGTATTGCCATCGCCCGTGCCCTGATAAACAGCCCCAAGATCATCATGTGCGATGAACCCACTGGCAACCTGGATACCAAGAACACCCAGATTGTGTTCGATCTCTTCAAACAGATAGCCCGAGAATTCGGGCAGACTATCATTGCCGTGACCCACGACCTGGATTTTGCCAAAGCCTCAGACCGTACGATTGAACTGGCGGATGGGAAAATAATAAGTTACGGGTTATAAAGAAAAGGTGATTCAATAAACGGGAACGGCGGCATACAAAAAAAGCCTCCCGTTCTCGAACGAAAGGCCTTGGCCAAACAAACAGATGTGAGCTAAACTACCTGATTTAAGACATTGTATAAAATAAACCCGATCACAAACGTTGCAATCAGAATGGCCAGGATCCCTTGTCCATTCAGTATTCCCGCTTGTTTTATGCTGGCATGTTTTTTCATGGCTATTTGGTTTACAGGGTGAATAACGAGTAAAATTCTGGCCATATAAAAAGGTAAGTCGGGTGAATTGAGTAAAGGGTTAATCCCAGAAGTAGTTTGCAATGCCCCAATCCTAAATCCTTAATAAGGTTCCCCGACCAACCGGCACCATCCCCATGAATACCGGCCAGTCAGAAAAACCAGATAAGGCTTTAAGATTTTGGATTAAAGATTTGAAGTAAATAAATCCGTCTTCCTTTTTTGGGCTCCCCGACCAAACTGGCACCATCCCCATGAATACCGGCCGGTCAGAAAAACCCGTTAAAGAATTAAAATTTAACTCCGAAATGAAAGAACGAACTAAAAATAAAAAAGCAAACCTTAAATCACAGCGTTTAATTCCTTATTCTGTATCAATATTACGGCAAGACCGGGCGCTAACCTAGGGCTATTACATATCCGGCAGTCTGTTTTTAATAAGTGGCAGGATTTCGGGTTTATCTGGCAAATGGCCAGCGCCGGAAGAGGAGGTAAGTGAGGTATTGTCTTGAGGGCATCTCTAATAACCCCTTGCCATAATCCGTTCTCCCATTGAAAAAGGGGGACAGATAAACCCCGATTGTTCATCAGATGGAGTGTGCGCGAATGCACCGTGTGTCAGGATTTGTGCGGTACGGATAGTCATCGGGATGGGGTATCCCGCGGGTTCGTTGTGCTGCTGGCCTTTTGAGCGCGAATGCCTGTTTCTAATGCATAATGCAGGATAAACCACTTTTTCAGGTAACCCCGATAGCTATCGGGACCTTAAAATGGCTAAGAGCGGGTATCAATCAAAGGTTGTGGATGCGATCCAGGAAACTATCCTTTTTACGCCTGGAAATCTCAATTTTTGAACCATCGCTCATGACTGCATACCCCCCGTCTTCTTTCAGAACGCGGGATACGTGGTTTACATTAACCAGGTGGTGATTGTGGATCCGGAAGAAATCAGTGGGAGGAAGGAGGTCTTCGTAATGTTTGAGACCCATGGTCACAATCATCTTGCGTTTATCGCTCAAAAAGAAATTGGTGTAATTGCCATCGGCTTCGCAACGGATTATGTCTTTGACCTGAATAATCTCATACGCATTGCCCGTAGGAAGGGTGATGCGGGTATACTGCTCATCGTTCTTTCTGAAATTTTGTAACAAAAATTTCAGGCTTTCCATATTGTTGTCGGCTGAGGCTTTTTCCTCGATTTTTTTCACCGCAGCTTTGAGTTCTTCGCTGTCTATGGGCTTTAGCAGATAGTCCAGGGCGCTGTATTTAATGGCATTGATGGCATAACGGTCGGAAGCGGTGGTGAAAATGACATCAAAGTGCTGGTCTTGCACGGCTTTAAGCAGATCGAACCCGGTGCCATCGGGCATTTCGATATCGAGGAACACAAGCCTTGGTTTGAGTTTACGGATCAGGGCTACTCCGCTCTCCACGGTATCGGCCAGGCCCACCACCGACACACCCGGACAGTTTTTCTGTACGAGTTTATCCAATAGTTCTCTGCTTTTTTTCTCATCTTCTACTATGATGGCTTCAATCATAACCAGACGTATTGGGATTTAAGTGGTAATTTCAAAGATACGCTCTTTCCGCTTTGTTGGGAGGGCGCTTTTTAATCCTCCCGCTTGCTCTTTTTTTTGCACTGCCGCTTCTTCATTCAAAGACCGGAATATAGATATCAACCCTTGTTCCGGAAGCCATGCCCCCCTCGTCGGTGAGATCGGTAATCTTAACGCTCAGATTTGATTTGTGAAGATAGTTCAGCAGTTCCAGCCGGTCTTGCGTGATCTTCAGCCCGAACGACTTATGGGTCTTTCTAACCGATGTTTCCTTGAGCTGGAGCGCCTTTTTGCGGCCAATGCCATTATCAGTGATGGAGCATACAATATGTTTATCTTCCTGAAATAACCTGATTGTAAGCTTACCATTTCCGTTTTTGGGTATCAGGCCATGGATGATGGCATTTTCGGCAAAAGGCTGTATGAGCATGGTTGGCACCTCGTGGTAATCGAGGTCAAGCCCGGGGTCTATCACTATTTCAGATTCGAATTTACTTTCAAACCGCAACGACTCCAGCTGAAGATACAAACGCAAGGAATCAATTTCTTCGCGGATGCTCACCGTCGATTTTTCGGAATTGTTCAGTATCGTACGGATGAGCTTGGCAAAGGTGTTCAGGTATTTACTCGCCGAAACTTCATCATTGTGTACAATAAAGTGCTGGATGGAGTTGAGCGAATTGAAGATAAAATGGGGGTTCATCTGCGACCTCAGCGCTTTCATCTCATTGGTGGCAACCCTTAGCTTGAGGTTCTCCTTTTCCCTGACCTGACTGATCCTGAACCTGAATATCAACACAACCAGGCTGATGACCACCAGGGCCAGTACCACCGAAAACCAGGCTCTTTTCCAGAAAGGGGCCAGGATGGTGAACCGAAAGCCTGCGGCATTGGAGTTCCAGATTCCTTCATTGTTGCTGCTCATAACCTTGAACCGATACTGGCCGGGAGGAAGGTTGGAGTAAGTGGCAATAGTGCTGGATGTCACCGGCGACCAGTTTTGGTCAAAACCCTCTAGTTGAACAAGGTACCTCACCTTTTCGGGATTCGTAAGACAGACACCGATATATTCAAACGAAAGGTTGTTTTTATCATATCCCAGTTCGGTGTGTTCGGCAAGCACCGTGTCGGAATAAAACAGACGGATATGCGTGATGCCCGTACGGGGTTGCTCCAGGTTTGATTTGTGTTCGGCGGGGTTGTAACAAATCAACCCATTTACTGTCCCAAACCAGATTGTGCCATTGGGTTCAAGGCATACGGCGCTTCCGTTGCATTCAGAACCGGTAAAACCCTCTTCTTTCCCGTAGGGGATGATCTTCTTTTTTCGGTTGTGTTTATAAGCGCCAAGATCTATTTTATTCAAGGACTGGTTGGTGCCAACCCACAATGTTTCTTCCTCATCCGCAAATGTCAGCAGATAAACCAGATCAGAACTCAACCCATCGGCTTCGCTGAACTGGACCAGTTTTTCACCATACCGTCCTTTCGGGTCATACATATAGACACCGTCGAAGGTCCCGAAATAATAGATGCCTTCTTTATCCTGTAGCATGGCCAGATAAGAATCGCTTTTCATGCCCAGTTCTTTGCTGACTTGTACAAAGCTGTTGCCCTCGTACCGGAACAGACCGCCGAGGTAGCTCCCCGCCCAAAGGGTATGTTGTTCATCTTCCAGAAAATAGTAGATGGTGAAATCTTTTTTGGAAGCCGAAATAGGGATCCAGGTATACGACCCATTCTGATAACGGGTCACTCCGTTGGTTCCGCCAAACCAGATGGCTCCTTTGCTGTCCTGAAAAAGGATATCAATGGTGTCGGAATGGAGATGGACATCCTTGGAGGGTCTTTTAAACCGGGGTTTTACCGAAGGATCAGAAACCGGAGGGCAGGTACAAAACCCATGGTCGGTACCAATCCAGATGGCTCCGTCTGAGGCTTCGATGACAGAAGTAATGTTGTTGCTGGGCAGACCCTGCCCCAGGCTGTAATTGTAAAAATGGTTGTTTTTATATACATAGATTCCACCGCCCTGGGTTCCGATCCATAGATTACGCTGCCTGTCGCGTGTAAGCTGGGTGATAAACGGGGGGACAATGCCGTCATCCTGACCATAACTTACAAAATCAGCAGAGCGGTATCTGAACAAACCAGAATAGGTGCCAATCCAAAGATTTTTCTCAAAATCGAGATACAAACAACTGGTTCGGTTGGCATTGAGTTCATGCCCCAGGCTTATGTTTTTGAATTCAGAGCCATCGTATTTCCAAAGACCCAGATCGGTGCTGATCCAAAGATTACCCTGCAAATCCTGATTGACCGAATTTATGCGAATGCCATGAAGCACTGTAGCCGATGAATGACCGAGCAAGTCTTTCTCAAAACAAGTGATGCCTTTATCTGTACCAATCCAATATTTGCCCCGGGTGTCCTGGTAGATGCTGTTGACATGATCGTCTGTCAGACCGTTGAAGCGGTTAAAAACATGTGCCACATGCTCATCGGGGCTTATACAGACAATCCCTTTGTCGGTGCCTACCCAGACCAGGTGTCTGGAATCTTCGAACAGTGCATGAACGCTGGTATTTACCGAATCGAGCAGGGAAGGGGGGGAGGTGAAATGCGTTCCGTTGAGGATGCAAAGCCCTTTATCGGTCCCGATCCAGATTCGTCCCCGGCTATCGCAGAGCAAACAGTTCACCTTATCATCGGGTAAACCGTCTTTTTGAACATAGGTGGTGAATTTCCCGGCCCGGAGTATGCTAAGCCCGTTTTGAGTGCCGATCCAAAGGTTCCCTGCGGTATCGCCGGTAATAGCAAGCACCTGGTGACTGGCCAGCCCGTTCTTTGGCGAATAATTGGTAAATGTTTTTCCGTCGAAACGGCTCAACCCACCATAGCCTCCGCTCCACAAATTTCCGTGACTGTCTTGATAGATGGCATTTACGCCCACAAAAGCAAGCCCCTGATCAACGGTATAGTTCCGGAAGTTAAGGCTTTGACCCGCAAATTCCAATGTGCTGATGAGGAGGAATAAAAATACCCGGGCCCTTTTGTAGATCATACCGATGAGGGGAATGTGCTGAATCAAAGATAACGGAAATTCCTGCGGTTTTGTATTCCCTTTGGTGCCTCCTATAAAGCCCGGTTGTGATCGTGACTCAATACGGGCTATGAAAGGGAATACCCTTCCCCGGCATTGTGAGTTTTGTCACACCATCCAGTGAGTTTGAGCATGTAAGTGGGTTGAGTAACGCTGTCTACCGACAAACACACGCCTCCTTCTTACAGACCTGCTTTGCCTCCCTGCAAACCTGCTCCTCCACCCGAAGGGCATACTTTATCTTCATCTGCAGAATATAAGATTTTTTTACAGCGGTATCTGCTTCCGGCGAAGCCTGGTTTTCAGGATTCGTAATGCATCAAAAAATCGAAACGTCATATTTGTTTTCTGAATTCACAGGTCAATCTATTTAGGGTTCACTCAAACACCTACAACCATCACCCAATCAACACCTAATGTCTCATTTTTATCATTGAGATGCAAGACTAAATGTCGATTCCAATCAAAACCCTTGCACCAAGCAGATCGTGGACGAACTTTGTGTTCAAAGGAATTTTTTAGTTACTTTTTGCTTGCCCAAAAAGTAACGCAAAAAAGGCCCCACGCGGACCAACTTCAAGATGGCTTTTCAGCACAGGCCATCGCTTCTCGCCAGCCATCTTGAAGTTCGCTCTCCGCGTGGACTCCCCAGCGCACAGGGCGATTCGTCCTCCACCAGATTGCCGACTTTTTGAGTGAACCCTATTTAACCAACGCCAAACACCGCTCTACCGTTTCCAGCAATTCTTCGAGCTCAAAGGGTTTTCGGATATATCCATCCACACCTTTGTCGAGCGCAGCCTGCAGTTCGCTTTTTTCGGCGCTGGAAGTCACAAATATGAAGGGGATACGGAAGGTTTGTTTTTCTTTTTTCAATGCAGCAAATACTTCGTGGCCATCGAGTTCGGGCATCAGGATATCGCTCAGGATAATATCCGGGAACACGGTCTTTGCCAGAGACAAGCCTGTTTTCCCATTGTTTGCCAGGATTACCCGGTAGCCTTCGAGCTCAAGGAATTCAGCGATGTTTTCGCGGATGGCATTTTTATCTTCAATCAGTAAGATGGTTTTCATGGCAGCATCGTGTTTGTGAAATCTCCAAACCGGTGTTTGGGCTAAACAGGCTCATTGCTCTGCCGCATTCCTCAATACTCTGGGAAACTCAATGCTGAAGGTTGTTCCCTGGTTTAACACGCTTTTAAACCGTATGGTGCCGTTGAGTAACTCCATGTATCGTTTTACGATGTTGAGCCCCAGACCGGTGCCTTGTATGCCGTATGCATTCCGGGCCCGGTAGAACATAGAGAAAATATGTTCCTGGTCTTCGGCGGGGATACCTATGCCATTGTCTTGTACGGTAATCAGCACATGGGTCTCGCTCACTTCGGAAGAAAGGGACACGGTGCCATTTTCAAGAGAGTATTTGATGGCATTCGACAATAAATTGTTCAACGTGTTGCACAGAACCCGTCGATCTGATATCACCCTGTTTCCACCCGTATGTGTATAACTGATGCGCTGACCCGGTTTGAGTATCCCCTCCACAGCCGAACGCATGTTTTCGGCCAGGCTGGGCAGGTCAAAAGGCTCTACAACAAGATCGATCTTGTTGTGTTCGAGTTTTTCGAGTGAAAGAAAATCTTCCAGGATCTCGGTAAGGTTTCTTACCGACGACTTGATGCGGTCGAAATGCTTTTTGCGTTTGTCGGCATCGTCGGGCACTGTATACTTTTCAAGGAGTGTAGTACTCGACAGGATTGTACTGAGCGGGGTTCGAAACTCATGCGAAGCCATAGCAACAAAACGAGATTTGATCTCGTTCAGTTCTTTTTCCCGTTCCAGTGCATGGGTGAGTTCCAGGTTGCGTTTCACCACCCTGGCCTCCAGTTCTTCATTCAATTTTTGCAGCGCTTCCAGGGCTTGTTTCCGCTGGCTGATATCCGAAATAAAAGCCACTGCCACCGGATCACCTTTGTGCTCGTAATAACCCAGGCTTATTTCAACAGGGAACAGATCGCCGTTTTTCTTTTTTGCAGACAGTTCCATGCCCTTGCCCATGGGCCGGGCCAGGAGTCTTTTAAAATACGGTTCGCGCTGAGCATTGTGTTTTTGTCTGGTTGGTTCGGGGAGTAAGGTTTCGATGGGTTTTCCGAAAAGCTCGGTACTGCGGTATCCAAACAGTTTCTCGGTATGGGGGTTGGCCAGTTCTATTCTTCCATGCCGGCCTATCACCAATATCCCAACCGAGGCATATCTGAATAAGGCCCTGAAACCAGCTTCTTTTTCTAATATCCCTGTCTGTGCTTCCATTTCTGAAAATCTGATGATCCTGACATTCGGGCTTTTCGTACAGTAAAAAGATGTTCCACATAAAAATCCCTTATAAAAATACAGCTATTTTTGGGGAAAATGCCGGTGCTGATGGATATTTTGGCCCGGCCAGGTGGAGGTGAGGGAAATGCTAACTGGTTATTGCATCTCTATCCTCCATAAAATATTGATGTATGATATAAATACCTTTTGAAGCATCGTTGATCGTAGGTCTGTTAGATGCTGGCAACCGAAACACCGGCCGGCATACGCAGGGTTGACTCAACAAGTTGGGAGTTTAGTGGACGACGAATCGCCCTATGCGCGGGGGAGTCTCCCGCCGAAGTTCGATCGCCACGCAGTTGGCCAGCGTACTGAACAGTAGCGTACTACGTTTCTACTGTTTAATTTGATTTATGCTCAGACAAAGAAATCGGGGGATTGAAATTTCGCTCCAATGAAAACATCCTGTTAATAAGTTCAAGATATCTTCTCTCGGCAGGTCATTTTGTCATTAAGGAAAGAAAAAATCAACTTAACCACCTTTTAGTACCGGGCTTTCATTTTATTTTCCACGACCTGAAGCTCGTGGCAAATAAAATGGACAACCAATTCAGATTTTTAGTACCCGGCTTCCATTTTATCTTCCATAACCTGAAGCTCGTGGCAAATAAAATGGACAACCAATTCAACGAACATGTTTTGCACTTTAATTACATTGCCTTCAAGCCGTAGTACAATGGAAATGTAATTTCAGCTTATTAATTTTAAGGACATCTCTAATAACCCTATCCAAACATGCCCTCTCCCTGGGAGAGGGGCAGGGAGAGGTCAAAAATGCGGGGTTATTAAAAATGCCCTTAAACCAGTTAAGGCCTTTTGCCGCCCCCCTTCGTGGTGCTTTCAATGCTTAGCGTCTTTGTTTCAGCGCCGGCGGTATTACTTGCTTTTATCTCGATGCTATTCGCGCCCGATACCAGGTTTGGTTTGAAGGTAAGCAGATGGGTGGATGGGTTGTAATTCACGCCGGTAGCAAAGACTGCGCCGTTCACTTTCAATGTTACATCCGTTGCATGTGCAATGCCGGTAATCATCACGCTCAGATCGGGTGTGTACACATCCACCCGTGCAGGGCTCGCAGCAGGATTGATAAACTGGATGGCTGGTTTGGTCAGGTTTCCAGTTCCTGAAGCAGGTACATAATTGATGGAAGCAGATTTTGTATCGGTGCCGGTCTTTGTGGTTGCGGTGATCGTGATATTGTTGGCTCCTGCTGTAAGGGACTCGGTTGAAGTGATCTGTTTGGCAGCCGCGTTGTAGGTAATGCTCAGGTTCCGTCCGTTGTTGGTCATGGTCACTTCGCGGTCGGAGGTGATGTTCTGGATACTTGCTGTAATAACCATCATCTGGTCAGAAGTGGTTACCGGCGAACGGAAGGGATTGATGAATGCAATCGCCGGAGCGGGTGTTGCCGGAACGCCCGCAGGTGTGCCCAATTTGATGGATGAAGTCCTGGAGTCTGTACCGCCTCCATTGGCGGCTGTAATGTGGATGTCGTTCAACCCTATTTGCAAATGACCGCTTGTGCTAAGCACCTTGGTGGCTACATCGAATGTAAACGGAACAGAAGCTGAATTGATGTTTACGCTTATTCCGTTGCTGCCTGTCATGTTGGTGATCGTGGCGGTGATCGGGAAATTATGGTCGGTAATGGTTGTACCTGGCAACGTGGGCGACGTGATGCTGATGACAGGCATGCTCACCGTTGATGCCGGAGCTGTATAGGTTACCACCACTGTTTTTGATACGGTGCCTCCATCGTTTGTACCCGAGAGGACAAACGTATTGGCTCCGGTGTGCAATGCCGTCGAAAAGTTGAGGGCGTGGCTGGAGGCATTGTAATTAAAACCGGCAACAGGTGTATTGTCGTGTGTCAGGTGTATATCTGCCGAAGAAACAACTCCTTCAACAAATGCGTTGAGTGTCAATGATGCGCTTGAGGTTGTTGATGTGCTGCCTGCGGGGTTTGCAATAGTTACGGTAGGTTTTGCCACAGGGCCGCTGCCGTTGCCGGGAGGCGTTGCCGTGTACGTTATCACCAGGTCTTTCTTCTCGGTGCCGCTGTTGTTGGTTGCCTGGATCGTGAACTCATTTTTGCCGTTTTTCAGGATCACCGATATCTCGGCAAGATGGGTGGTGGTGTTGTAATTGAAATTGGTAACCGCTGTTCCGTTGGCCGTTATCTCGAGCTCGTTACGGTTGTTGATGTTCATCACGCTCACCTGTATGGTGGCCCCGGCCAGGGTACTTGTAAAAGGGCTTTGTGCCGGGTTCATCACGGTAATGACAGGTTTTGCAACAGGAGGCGGGGTGCAGATCACATCAAAGCTCTTGCTTTCTGAACCGGCGTTGTTTGTTGCCGATACCGAAACGTAGTTGTTGCCGGGGTTGAGCGTGGTGTTAAACCTTACCTGGTGCGTGCCATTGTCAAAACCAAAATTCTGATCATCGGCTCCGTTTACGGTTACCTTCACCTCGCTTTTTGCCTGGACGTTCATGACCTGGGCGGTTACGGTAGCCGTATTGCCCGCTGCGGTATACGGGTTTGCCGATGGTTCAAGGATTGAAACCGTTGGTTTGGGGGTTACCTGGGGCGCGGTATAGCTTACTTCCAGCGCTTTTGAATCAACTCCCGAAATGTTTGTGGCGGTTACGGTAAAATAATTTGATCCTGCTGTGAGTATGGTCTTGAGCGTAACCAGATGCGTGCCGGGGTTGTATGCAACATCAGTTCGCACCACACCGTTCAGTTTTACTTCGATATCGCGTGCCGATACGACATTCAGTACCGACGCAGAGAGGGATAACAGGGCTGCTGAAGTGACAAACGGACTGGCGCCCGGTGCGATAAAGCTTACCGTAGGTTTGTTGGGCGCCGGAGCATACATAATGGTAACGCTTTTGCGGTCGGACCCCGAACCGGTTCCGGCCGAAATCGTAATGATGTTCGACCCAACCACCAACGGCGCCCTGAACTCGATTTCGCTGTTGTTGGCATTGTACACAAAATTGCCCTGTACATTCCCGTTCACCATCACCTGGATATCGTTTTGCGAATTGACATTGAGCACCTGTGCCATGACAAAGGCCGAACCGATGGCCGAATTGAACGGATTGCTGATCGGATTGGTGATGGTTACCACAGGCTTGAGCACAGCAGGCTGGGCATATACAATCTGCAGCGTCCGGGAGGTTGCACCGGCTTCATTCCGGGCGCTGATGCGAATGGTGTTTCCACCCAGGTTGAGCATTGGGCTGAACGCTATCTTACGCACCGATGGGTAATAGCTGAAATAAGAATCTTCCACTCCGTTTACTTCGATGTGTATTTTATCGGCCGAGTAAATATGATCTACAAAAGCGTCGACTACAATGCACGGATATGTTGTCTGTGCAGGATTGGCCGTAGGATTGGTAACGGTGATGACCGGCAATGGAATAGAAGGAGCCGAATAAATCACGTTGAGGCTCTGACCGTCTGAGCCGGCATCGTTGGTAGCGCGAATATAGACGTGGTTGTTGCCTGGGTTGGCATTGATGGCAAACTGGATATTCCCTGAATTTTGATCAAAACTAAAATCATGGATCCTTTGTCCATCCAGGTATACTTCTACCTGGTGCCGGTCGGATACATTCGTTGCCTGGGCGGTTACAGATACCGTACGTGATGTGCTCAGGAAGGGGTTGCTCATGCCATTGGCAAAGAAAACGCCTGGAGGCAGGATGGTGTTGCCGCCTACCACAACCGGTGGTGCATAGTATACTTTTACGCCCACACCGTCAGACCCATTTGCATTGGCAGCCATGATGTAGAAATAGTTGACACCGGGATAAAGCGAAGCCGGGAACTGAAGCGATTTACTGTAAGGATCGAATGTAAAATTAGAGGTGCTCACCCCATTCTGTTTTACCTGGATCTCATCCATGGAATGCACATGATTCATCGTAGCTGTGATAAGCAGGTTGTTGACAGCTGTGGTCAGACGTGGATCAGTAGGCGATACCAGTACAATCTGGGGAGGATTTTCCTGCCCGGGTGTATTGACCTGATAGGCCAGATGCTGTGGAAACTGGATGTATTCTGAAACGGCATCGCTTCCAAAAGAATTGTTGGCAATGATAGATACCACATTGTTTCCGGGTGCAAGTCTGAAATCGGCGTTGATGGTCCCGTCGTTGGGGTTGAAAAACCAGGATGTGGTAATCGTTCCGTTTAAGGTTATTTGAATATCGGTAGGGTATTGAACAAAATCAACATGGGCTCCAACCTGTACATGACAATCGGGTGAAACAAACGGGTTTTGGACCGGGTACGACAAAGAGAGGTGTGGCCTGTTTCCTGCGGCTGGGGGGGCTACATACCCTGTGCCGTTATTCGGATATGAATTATCCGGCGCTGGTGCCACCACCACATCGGTTGGTGTTGGAGGTGGATTTGTATAGGTTACATTCTTGGTTCCATAGTTACAGGAAGAAAAAAAAGTGGTAAGGGCAAGACAGGAGGTGAGGATTCGGGTGTGTAAGGTGTTCGTCATAATTCTTCCGTTCTTTTAGATGTATTGGATTAATAGGGTAAGCCTGCTGTTGATTTTTTTTTCGATAAATCAAACTCCTGGTATAAGACCAAATGCGCTGTTCATCGCTTCAAAATGGGTAATCGGCGTAGGTTTTTAGGATTTGGGCAAAAGTATCAAAAAAAGGACAGGAAACATATCAGATACAAGTTATTTGCAGGTTAAGTCTGGGGATAACTCATCCCGATAGTCACCGGGATGGGTTATCCCGCGGGTTCGTTGTGCTGCTGGCCTTTTGAGCGCGAATGCTACTTCTAATACATAATGCGGGATAAAGCATTATCCCGGGAAGTATTGGCATCTTATCTGGGACTGAAAAATGAAAAACCTGCCCACAGGGACAGGTTTTTCTCACACAAATCACAATCAAATGAGTCAGGAAACTTTAATCTCTTGGACAGGTTTGGTCATGGTAACTTCTTTTTTGGGGAGGACAAGACGCAGGATGCCATTGTCATATTTTGCCTCAATCTTGTCGGGCATGGAGTTATCGGGTAGGGAGAAGGAACGGCTGAATGAGTTGTAAGAAAATTCCCTCCGTTTAAAGTTTGCACCCTCCTCAACACGTTCTTCTTCTTTTTCTGCGCTGATAGAGAGTACCCCATTCTCAATCTCCACCTTGAAATCTTTTCGTTCGAGACCCGGAGCGGCCAGCTCAATGCGGTAGTCTTTGTCGTTTTCCACAATATTGGCATTGGGCACGACCATAGACCTGCGCCCTCCGTCAAAATCCATCTGATCTCCATCCATATCAAAAATGCCGGGCCAAAGCCTGCCGGCATTGAAAAAGTCATTCATGATAGAAGGGAGGCTGTTTTTTTGTCTTTTTACGAGCAGTGACATGAGTTATAGGTTTTAAGTTAAACATAGAACTGTTTTTCAGGGCAAAGGTATCAGCAGGGTGCAGGAGTGCCAATGATCTGCGACAAAGAAAGCAATGATCATGATCATTGTTGTGCCCGGGCTCTTCCTTTGCAGACCGCGGTGGTCTGTTTGTGCAGCGCTATCGGACAGCTTCAACGATCGTTTTTTTAATTTTTCTTTGAAGACATAATACAATGCTGTAAAAGTATCTGATACAGCCAAGGTGTTTCAATGACTGTCATCACCGGCCTTATTGAGTCTTGTCATTTAGGATGCGGGCAATTCGGCGTTGATTTGTAGGAAAGAGACCCGAGAAGATGAAGACGGCAACAGATGAACTCATTTTATATAAACGATACAAAGACGAAACAGCCGTGTTTCTGAAATGCCTGAAGGCTGTGCGTTCTGATCCTGGGAAACAGCCCATCCACCGGCTTCGTGTGGAGATCAAAAAAATGCGTGCTTTGTTTTACCTGTTTGAAAAACTCTTCCCTTCGGAGTTTGAACGTAAAAAAATGATTGGGCCTGTCCGAAAGATATTTAAACTGGGAGGCAAGATCAGGGAACTGCAGGTGAATGTGTATTGTCTGAAACAGTACCGGCCTTCAGCCAGGCTCCTGAGTGCGTATGCTTCTTTTGTCAAAAAGCAGGAACAGAAACATCGGGTAAGGCTGCGAAAGGCCATTTCGAAATTTGAACCGGGAGCGTTAAAAAGGACCCAGGATCTTGTCAGGATCTGTTGTGCCGGATTGACAGAACCGCTGTTGAAACGGGCAGGTGTGGCCCTGATCAGATCTGAACTGAAGGCAGTTGAAAAACTGTTGTCAGGAAGAACACCAGCCCCGGCTATGCACCAGATCAGGATACATCTCAAAAGAGTAGGGCCAGTGATACTGCTGCTACAGGAGATGGAGCCCAACAAACAACTCGGCGATCTGCAGGAACTCATCCGTACAACCGGAATCTTGATCGGGAACTGGCATGATGAGGTTGTATTGCTGGATTCACTCCTTGAATTCAGCCGGCTAAGCCGGTTTAAGGAAACCGGAAACCAAGGGAAGGTCAGAAATGCCCGTGTGATCCATCAATGGATACAAAAAATAAAAACAAAAAACCGTGGAGTATACCCCGTTGTGAAAAAGGGCCTGGCCCAGATTGTACAAGCTGTTCAAAGCCCCAGGGCCACAGCCTTGAGATAGGTCTTTTGAAACGAATGAAGGATCACAAGCACGGCAATGCTGATGGCTGCCGCAAAATAGCACCAGACAGA
>JABDAO010000055.1 GCA_013289095.1 Bacteroidota bacterium
CAATATGCCTGGAAACAATGGCAGTTTGGTTTGATGCTGAGGGATGTGACCTCCACCTTCAATGCCTGGTCGTTCAACATCAGCGACCAGATGAAAGCTGTATTTGCCGCAACAGGCAACGAAATACCCACCAATTCCGTAGAAGTAACACTGCCCCGTATCCTGATCGGCGCTGCCCGTAAAATTTCGTTCCTCAACAACCGGTTTACCCTTGCACCCGAAATTGGCATTGACATAACCTTTGATGGCGAACGGAACGTACTTATCCAGACTTCGACAGCCAGCGCCGATCCACACTTTGGATTCGAAGCCGGTTATAAAAATATGATTTTTGTACGCGGCGGGATCGGCAATATCCAGACCGAGACCGATATTAACGGTGTTCACTACACCAGTTTCATGCCGAATATCGGCATCGGCATTAAATTCAAGGGTTTTACCCTGGATTACGCATTGACCAATATAGGCGATGAATCGGTTGCCTTGTACTCAAATATTTTTTCTCTGAAACTCGATCTCAACCGTAAACCATTGTAATGCCGATGGGGAAAAAGTGCTTCTTCTCCTTCCTTCTTGCACTTTGCTCGTTGCCGATCCTGTCGCAGACATACGGAAACGAATGGATCAATTATTCCCAAAAGTATTACCGCATTTTTGTCATCCAGGATGGGATCTATCACATCGATTCGCTGACCATGGCCAATGCCGGAATCCCTATCGGATCTATCAACCCCCGGAATATACAGATCTTTGGCAGGGGCAAGGAAGAATACATCTATATCAAGGGCGAGGCAAGCGGGGTCTTTAACTCAAACGACACGATAGAATTCTATGGACGCCACAACGATGGCTTTTTGGATTCCTCGTTGTATAACGGGGCCGTTCAACCCAACAGATACGTCAGTCTTTTTAATGATACGGCTATCTATTATCTCACCTGGAACCAAAGCCTGAACAACCGGCGTATGGTGGTACGGAATGATACCAGTTTCAGCAGTTACACCCCCAATGCGTATGTATTTAAAGAAGATCTGAATTGCAGCGCCAATACCTATTTTCAGGGTGTGACAGACGAAACCAACATCACCGATCCTGAATATATTGCTACCGAGGCATGGGTCAATCCCCCGACCTCATTTACAAGCCCCCCGACCGTAGCAGGTATGCAAACGAACTATGCGTATGCCGGCGGCCCCCCTGCCGTGTTAACAACCCGGGTGCTTACCGGAACGCAATCCTATCTTACACCGAGCCCGGATACCCATCTTACCATTCAATACCCCGGAGGGCAATTTGATACTCTTTTTGAGGGCTTTACCTCGTTCCCGTTTACCCGTTCGTTTCCGGCATCCTTGCTTGTACCTGTCACCCCGATTACCTTAACCAGTGCACCCAATCTGGGAGCTCTTTCGTACGGGTATGCAGCTACCACCTTTGTGACCATCCGATACCCACATACTCCCGATCTGGAAGGATTGGCGCAATTCAAAATGTATGTCCCTGCGCATGGATCCCCGGCAACGAGCTATCTGAACCTGAGCGATTTTAATTCCATGGGATCCACCCTGCGTTTCTATGATCTGACCTACCACCGGCGTTGCAGGGTGATAGCGAACGGCGGGAATTATCAGGTATTGATCGGCGACAGTCTGGGCGCGGGTAAACTTTGTGTGCTGACCAGCGACAACAATGCTATTCATGTTCCACTCCTGCAGGCCGTGAACGAAAATGGATCGTTCACCAATTTCCTGCTTCAGAAAACCGATTCGGCCTATGTTATTGTAACCAATGCAACCCTGTGGTCGGGTGCAAATGCCTACAAACAATACCGAACCTCCGTACAGGGAGGATCAAACCATGTAATCCTGGCCGACATCAACGAATTGTATGACCAGTTTGCCTACGGCGTGAGGATGCATCCACTTTCTGTTCGCCGGTTTTGCGGTTATTTGCAGAGCGTATATACAACGAAACCCAAAAGTCTGTTTTTGATTGGGAAAGCTTTAAATGCGGTTACACAACGCGGAGGCGGTAATCTGATCATGCTGCCTACGTTCGGCTATCCTGCTTCCGATAACCTGTTTACCGCTAAACTAGGCACACGCAGCTATGCTCCGTCGTTGGCCACCGGACGGATTGCCTCTGAAACAAATTCGGAAGTGATCACCTATCTCAATAAGGTAAGTAATTACGAGCAAAATGTGGCAACCGGATGGATGAAACAGGTTCTTCATTTTGGGGGCGGCGAAAGTTCAGCTGAACAAAGCCAATTCAAAAGCTATCTCACCGGTTTCAAGAATATTATCCAGTCGCCTGCCAACTTCTTTGGGGGCAATGTCACCTCCTTCTTCAAGACCTCCACAGCTCCGATCCAGATCAATCAAAGCGATTCGCTGAAACGGCTTATCGACAACGGGGTAAGCATCATCACCTTTTTTGGACACTCCTCGGGCAATGGTTTTGATGTGACCCTCGATGACCCATCGAATTACCTTAACGCGCCCCGTTTTCCGCTTATCATCGCAAACTCCTGTCTTGCCGGCGATATTCACGAAACCGGCACCCCATCTACCAGTGAACAGTTTGTGAATGGCCCCACCGGAGCCATCGCATTTCTGGCCTGTACTGCCCTTGGTCTCGCCACTGAACTGAATACATACACCACCGGAATCTATCAGAGCCTTGCCAGGGTAAATTATGGAAAAAGCATTGGCCGCCACATCCAGTATACCATTCAACAAATGCAGGCCTCTGCCTCCTTTGGTCTTTACTACAAACTAACTGCCCTCTGTATGACCCTGGATGGAGACCCCGGACTTGTGATTGCATCTCCCCGTCTGCCTGATTATGCCATCACTCCATCCGATGTAAATTTCAATACCCTGGCCAACAGCGATTCGGTGCTGATCACCGCACAAATGCACAACTATGGCAAATCGATTATCGATTCCTTTTTTGTACGGGTGTTACGCCAGTATGCAAACGGCGATACGGATATCTATAAAATGATGGTTCATGCCCCCGCATACATCGATTCTTTCCATTTGCAGATACCCGTTGATTTCAACCGGGGCATTGGCCTCAATAAAATTTCAATCTATCTGGATTATACCGACCGGATCAATGAAGTCACAAAATCAAATAACTCTACGGGAACAATGAGCCTGCTCCTGCAGGGAAATGCCGTTATCCCGATCTGGCCCTATAACGATGCCATTTATCCCTACGATACGGTTACGCTGAAAGCATCCACAGCCAACCCGCTCGACCCTCCGCGGAATTATCGCCTGCAGTTCGACACAACCGATACCTACCACAGTCCGTTTGCCAAAACAACGGTGCTGCTCAACAAACCGGGAGGGGTTATCTGCTGGAAACCTCCGGGTGGGAATCTTACTGACAGTACCGTTTACTTTTTCCGCATCACGCAGGATACCGTGGGCACCACCAAACGCGCCCAGTGGAAAGAATGTTCCTTTCAATACATTGCCAAAACCCAGAGAGGGAATGTCACTGTTTTAAAACGCGGCTGGGAACAGGCCCAATTTTTTCAGTTCAAAAATGATAATTATCAATTCGTAAAATTCAACCGGGCGGCACGCAATTTTTCGTTTGTGAATGATGTAAAATCGATAGAGGTCGACAATGCCGTGATGGGCGCCGGAGGGCATGACTGGCCCGACAACGAATACCTGATCAACAGCGTGCTTCAGGAACAGGCTGCCTGTACCTATCCCGGTTTTTCGTTCGCAATCCTGAATCCGTATAGCATCACGCCCTGGTCTTTTGACACCCTGTGTTCATCCGCCTCTTTCAACCAATACACCAACCCAACCCTGGGGAATGTGGTATGCGATTGCGGAGCTCCTTTGCGGGCCTATGATTTTTGCGATACCTCTGCAACAACCAGGGCCTACATGACCAGTTTTCTGGCTGCTGTACCAACAGGTTACTACCTTATTGCATGGACCAATTCCTGGGTGAATGGATGGTATGGCAATCCTACCGGTTTCGACACCGTGAACGGTTATTCTCCGGCTCCCGGAGGATTACTCGATCAGTTTCATAAATTCGGAGCGGTGCAAATCAATACACTGAGTACGCACAATTCCTATATCATGCTCGGAAAAAAGGGAGGGGCTCCCGGTTCGGCCCTTGAAATTTCTTCGCCAAACGAAGGCACCAAAATAACCTTGCGGGATACGCTGGTCACCAACTGGAATTCAGGATTTATCAGTTCCGAAATCATCGGGCCGGCGAAAAGCTGGGATGAATTTCATATCCGGAAAAACCATTTGTTCCACCCGAACCACGACAGTACCTGGGTTCAGATTATCGGCATCAAGGCATCGGGCGCCCAGGTGCTCCTGGCCAGCCTGGCCGATTCGACACACGACATGTACAACCTGGCAAGTTTTGTAAATGCAAACACCTATCCCTACATACGGCTGGTGGCCAATATGAAGAACGATACGAACCGCGTACCTCCACAGCTCAAACGCTGGCAGGTGATGTATACCCAATCGCCCGAAATGGCGCTTAACCCCGCCGTTAATTTCTCATTTAAATCTGATAGCGTACAGGAAGGCCAGCCCCTGGTCATGACTTGTGCCGTACAGAATGTAAGCGATCTGAATTTCACCGATACGCTCCAGATCAACTACTGGTTTCTCGACAAGAACCATGTGAAGCATAATGTCATCCTTCCCGGCAACAAACCTTACAAACTGCGTAAACCACCCTTTAACGCCAACACCTTTTTTATCGATACCGTCAGCGTTCCGACGCTCGGTTATGGCGGTCTGAATACCATGTGGATGGAGGTAAACCCGCTCTCCACCATCCATACAGAGAAAGAACAATATCACTTCAACAACCTGCTTTCAAAACCTTTTACCGTCACGACCGATAAAACAAACCCTTTGCTCGATGTAACATTCGACGGGGTCCATATACTTGACAACGATATTGTTTCCGCAAAACCCAATATACTCGTCTCGCTCAAAGATGAGAACCAATTTCTGGCCTTAAATGATACGTCCGATTTTAAACTCTTTATTCAATACCCCAATTCAACCGTCCTCAATCCGGTGTATTTCCGGAATCAGATAACATTTACACCGGCGGTCTTGCCCCACAACAGCTGCAAACTGAATTATATTCCAAGCTTGACAACCGATGGTACCTATCTGCTCGTGGTCCAGGCAAAAGACAGATCGAACAATGCAAGCGGAAAGATCAATTATCAAATCAATTTTGATGTAATCAACCATGCCACCATTACCGATGTAATGAACTACCCCAATCCGTTTTCAACCGCCACCCATTTTGTCTTTACCATCACCGGCTCTGAAGTGCCTACCATGTTCCGTATACAGATCATTACCATCACCGGTAAATTGGTCAGGGAAATAGAGCGGTATGAACTTGGGCCCCTCCACATCGGGCGCAACATCACCGAATATGCCTGGGACGGGCGCGACCAGTTTGGCGACAGGCTTGCAAACGGGGTTTATTTTTACCGCGTGCTCACAAAAATAAATGAGGACAATATTGAACATGCCGACAGCGGCGCAGACCAGTATTTTAAAAAGGGCTTTGGTAAAATGTACCTCATGCACTGATGGACACTCCTGTTATGAAAAACCGTTTCAAGACCATCCTCTTTTGTAGCATCCTGGCAGTCTGCACATCGTCCTGTATCGTCCGTTCACCCAAATATGCTTCGGCCGAACAAGTCTTTGCTTTAAAAATAGGCATGACCCAGACCGAAGTGTTTACCGATCTGGGAATCGTGCCGTATGCACTGGAGCTCAAATCGGATAGCGGCACCACCTATATCTATGAATACCGCACCACCCAACGTCGCACCATCCCTTTGTTTACCCGCCGCACCAATGGAACCAGGGCCAAAGGCCCCTTCATGGATCTGAGTATTACCTACGACAATACCGGAAAAGTAACCCGGCTAAGATCCAAACCTGCACCGAAAGAGGAAAAAAGCCAGTTTACCGTGGATGTAAACTCGATCTTTACCTTGCTCACGGTCACGGCTCCTGCTCTGCTTGTCTATCTGGGGCTGCAGAATAAGTAACCCAAACCCCTTCTCTCCTGTCCTAAACCGTGGTGGTGTTTCGTGCAATTAATCCAGCTTGTGCTTTAGATGGCTTGTGCGCTAATGCCCGTCCAGACCGGTTCAATCAGGTCTGCTGTCGGCCGGGCCGGCACAGTGTGTTCAGATTTGTGCGGTCACCGTATTCATCGGGATGGGTTATCCCGCGGGTTCGTTGTGCTGCCGGCCTTTTGAGCGCGAATACCTGATTCGAATGCATAATGCGGGATTAATGTATAATTTTGCTTCCGTATCCTGCGTGTTTACAAGTGTGTGTGTTGCAGGCCTGAAACCAAGCTCAAACCGTGTCTTTCAAACATCCTTTTTTTCTTTCCATTTTAAGCGGACTCCTCTTTGCTTTTTCCTGGCCCGAGACAGGAGGTCTTACAATGCTGATCTTTGCTGCTTTTGTGCCATTGCTGGTCATCGAACAACGCATAGCAGGGGCTCCTTCCAGGAACGGCTCCAGACACTTGTTTGGTTACAGCTATCTGGCATTCTTTATTTTTAACTTACTGACTTCGTGGTGGGTGAAGAATGCATCCCTGGGCGGTGGTGTGATGGCTGTTGTTTTCAATGCCCTGTTTATGGCGGTGGTCTTCCAGCTTTTTCACCTTGTCAAACGCAAATTCAAAGGACGCTGTGCATACCTTATCCTGCCAAGCTTCTGGATGGCTTTTGAATACCTGCATCTGCGCTGGGACCTGACCTGGCCCTGGCTGACACTGGGCAATGTGTTTGCATCAAACATCTGGATGATTCAATGGTATGAATTTACAGGGGTTTTTGGAGGGGCTGTTTGGATCTTTGCACTCAATTTTCTTTTCTTTTTTTATCTGAGAAAAACCGCTTTTACAGGCTTTAAGTTCCGTACCGTTTTTATTCCCACGTTTGTTTTTGGATGTGGCCTCCTTATTCCCATCGCTATATCCTTCCTGATCACAGCCTGTAAACTGGATTTTAACAAAGGGTCTTCCCCCGAAGTGGTTGTTGTTCAACCGAATATTGACCCCTACAACGAAAAATTCAGCGGCTCCTACAAAGAACAGCTCCAGCGTATGCTCGATCTGGCCGAAACAAAAATTGATTCGGCAACCAATTGTGTTGTATTTCCCGAAACAGCGCTTACCGAAAATCTCTGGGAAAACAATTTCGAACGCACCTACAGCATCCAGGCCCTGCACCTTTTTCAACAGCTACATCCAAAACTTGATATGGTCATAGGGGCTGCAACGGCCTATCAGTATGAGGCGGGCGAAGAACATACAGCCACTTCCCGAAAATTTACCGATTCAGACGATTATTACGACGATTTCAATACCGCACTCTTTCTTTCAGGAAAAAATCTGCTTCAAAAATATCACAAATCTAAATTTGTGCCTGGGGTAGAACGCATGCCTTTTCCGGTCTTGCTGAAACCGCTTGAAAAACTGGCCATCAATATGGGAGGCACCAATGGCTCGCTTTGCGATCAACCTTACCGAAGTGTTTTTAATTCGCACAACAATGCACTGAAAATCGGGCCGGTGATCTGTTACGAATCGGTGTTCGGCGAGTTTGTAAACGACTATGTAAAGAAAGGCGCCAACTGCCTGTTTATCATCACCAACGACGGGTGGTGGGGCGATACGCCGGGCTACCGTCAGCACATGGATTATGCACGTTTGCGCGCAATAGAAACCCGCAGATCGGTGCTTCGTTCAGCCAATACAGGGATTTCATGCTTCATTGATGAATATGGAAATGTTTCGCAAGCAACTCCCTGGTGGAAACCAATGGCCATCCGGCAAAAAATACAACTGCATACAGACCTCACCTTTTATGTGCGTTTTGGCGATTATATAGGCCGGCTTGCCGTCATCATCACATTCTGTTTCCTGGCGCTGGCAATTTTCATCCGGATCAGAGGGTTAAAGCCCAACAAGTAATTCGGTTGTTTCATTCACACCGACTTTAAACTGAACCGAACTGTCCGGATAGAGTGATCTTAATCACTCTCCATTGCCTGTTTTAGACGCGTTGAGTGATCTTAGTCTCTCAAATGATTGATGTACCCATCTATAAATAAATTGGCAGTTCACAAACAAGGACGCAAGAGTGAAACGAAAGAAGTTGTATCCGTCAATTCAAGATTAACTTAACACGAGTTCAACAGGAGTTTCTTTCTGACCGCATCTTTACTAGTTCAACAGGAGTTTCTTTGTGACCGCATCTTTCCCGTTGATCATCTGCAAGAGGTACATCCCTTTCGGGTAGCTGCTCAGGTCGAATGTTTGCAGCGTGTTTGTGCCGTTGAGTGTTACCTTGCTCACAAACACCTCTTCCCCAACCAGGTTTACCAGGCGGATCAGCACATCGGGTGCGGTGTTAGCTGCGTCGACCGTAACGCTTACATTCAGCATGCCCGAGCTTGGGTTTGGATAAACCGAGATCTTGCTGTTGCCGGTCTGATATACCTGTATACCCAGCACCGCGCTGATGGTTACCGTATCGCAAACGGTACAACCGTTGGCATCGCTTACACAGACATCGTACAAACCAGGGTGCAGGTTCACCGCCGTTTGTGTTCCTTGCGGTGGCACCGACGACCAGCTGTAACTGTATGGGGCATTACCTCCCGAAACAGTGATCTTGGCCGAAGCATCCGCACAGGTAGTACAGCTGATTGGCGTTGAGTGGATACTGTCTACCACAAGCGGTATAGGAGGAGCGATGAGTACCGGACCAAAGACCATGCACCCAAACGAATCGGTTACGCTTACATTGTATAAACCTGGCATCAGACCAGTTGCCGTAGCATTGCTCTGCGAAGGAACTGTTGACCAGGAGTAGGTATAAGGCGTAGTGCCTCCGCTCAGCATGGCTGTTGCCGAGGCATTGTTGATGCCTACACAACCGTTGAGCACATTGACGGTAAGCGTACCTACACCGGAGTTGGAGATATAGGCCGTATCTGTTTTTGTACAACCAGCCGAATCAGAAACAATAACGGTATAAATACCCGCCGATTCGTTGGTGTTCAATGCCGTGGTTGCTCCCGAAGACCAGCTATAGCTTATCGGGGCAATACCTCCGCTGGTCAGCGTAACCGTTGCCGAGCCGTCTGAATTTCCGCAGCTGGCCAGGGTAGTCGATGTAGCAAGTGTAATATTGACCGGCTGTACAACCGTTGCAATGCCGGTTGCTGTACACCCGTTCGAATCGCTCACCATGACCGAGTAGGTGCCTGCACCCAGACTGGTTGCCGTTTGTGTGTTCTGTGCCTGGCTTGTGATCCAGGAATAGGTGTAGGGGGCTGTTCCTCCGCTCACATTTGCATTCGAGCTTGCATCGGTAGTGCCGTAACAACTCGCTGAGGTGCTTATCGGAGCCGAGGTCAGTACAGCCGGCTGTGCAACCGTGGCCACTACTGTTCCGGTGCAATTAGCAACGTCGGAAATGGTTACGGTATACGTTCCGGCCATCAGGCCTATGGCTGTGGGGGTGGTCTGAACCGGTGTGGTCATCCAGGTATAGGCATAGGCGGGTGTTCCGCCCGAAGCCGAAACACTGGCTGTACCGGTAGCCGAGCCATTACAAACCGCGCTGGTTACTACAGCGGTTCCGGTAATTGCTGCCGGGGCCGAAACAACAGCCAGGGCCGTGGTGGTACAACCAACGGCATCGGTCACCAACAAGGTATAGGTTCCGGCCATAATGCCGGTGATGGATGTAGTAGTCTGTACCGGGGTGGTCGACCAGGAATACGTGAGCGTACCTGTTCCTCCGCTTACGCTTGCTGTTGCGCTTCCGTTAGCAGAGGTTGAACAGGTAGCATTTACCGTAGTGGTTGTAACAACCGCAGCCAGGTTGTTGTTCACCACCGCAGAGGCGCTCATCATACAACCCGATGCATCGGTTACCATTACTGAATAGCCTCCTGCCGTAACCGCACTCAGCGTTGCTGTGGTTTGGGGCGGTGTGCTGTTCCACGAATAGGTGTAGGCGCCGGTACCGCCGGTTGCCGAAACCGATGCCGAGCCATTGGCTTGTCCGCAATGTGCATCCACCGACGACGTCACCAGCGTAATCACCGGAGCTTGTGTAAGTGTATAGGTTTGCTGGAAGCTACACTGGTTGGTATCGGTTACCAGTACGGTATAGGTTCCGGCCACAAGGTTTGTGGCAGCAAAGGTGGTCTGTACCGGTATGCTTGTCCATGAATAATGATAGGGCGAGGTTCCGCCGGTTACACTGATTGATGCTGTACCGGTAGCTGCCCCGTTACAGTTGATATTGGTCTGGGCGGTTGTGCCGGTAATTGTTGCAGGCTGGGCCACCACCGCAGTGGTGTTGGTTGTACATCCGGCAGAGTCTGTAACAAAAACAGTATACGTTCCGGCAATCAGGTTCATGGCCGTTGAGGTGGTCTGTGCCGGAGCGGTAGTCCAGCTGTAGGTATAAGGAGCAGTAGCATTCACCGGATGCACCGTTGCCGTTCCGGTAGCTCCTCCATGACACAGTGTACTTGTTCCGGTTGCTACCGCAGTAATCTGATTTTGAGAAACCGTGCTGATGCCGGTGCTGATACAACCGTTTGCATCGGTAATCTTGACGGTATAACTGCCAGCGCTCAGACCTGTTGCACCCGATGTGGTCTGTGCCGGGGTTGTGCTCCAGGAATAGGTATAGGCCGGTGTGCCGCCGGTGGTAATAGCCGAAGCGCTTCCGTTGGCCGTACCGGTACAGGTTACATTGGCCTCGGTAAGTGTTGCGGCAAGGGCCAGTGGCTGTGTAACGGCCGCGGTATCGTTGGTCACGCAACCGTTGGCATCGGTAATTTTTATAGAATAAACACCGGCAGCAAGGTTTGAAACCGAAGCAGTTGTCTGTGCAGGTGTTGTGTTCCAGGAATAAGTATAGGGCCCGGTACCCCCGCTCACGGTTACCGTTGCGGCGCCGTTGGTGGAACCGTTACAGGTAACCTTGGTCACGGCAACACTGGCTGTTGCAGCTGTTCCGTTCACTACCGCTGTGGTGAGCGTCTGGTTACAACCCAACGAATCGGTTACTGTTGCTTTGTAAATACCTGCTGCAAGGTTGCTTGCAACAGCCGTAGTTTGAACAGGGGTGGTGTTCCAGGAATAGGTATAAGCGCCCTTACCGCCTGTTGCCGATACGGTTGCCGAACCATCGCTATGTCCGCAATTGGCATTCACCGTTGTAGCGGTAAGCACAATCGGGGCAGGCTGCAGGATGGTAACAACGCGTGTCTTCGTACAGCCTTTGCTGTCTGTTATCAATACGGTATAGGTTCCGGCCACAAGCCCTGTAATGGTACGCGTGGTTTGCGAAGGAACGGTAGACCAGGAATAGGTATACGGTGCTGTACCGCCTAATGGGGTAACATCAGCAACACCGTTGTTTCCTCCGTTGCAGGTTACATTGGTCTTGATAAAATACGAAGAGATAGCTGCCGGTTGTTTGATCACTACCGTATCCTCGATCTGACAACCGTTTGCATCGGTTACATACACCGTAAATGTTCCTGCCGCCAGATTGGTTGCTGTTTGGGTGGTTTGTGCAGGCACGGTTGCCCATGAATAGGTATAGGTTGGTGTTCCGCCCACCGGAAGCGATTTGGCCGATCCGGTGCTTCCGTTACAAAGTGCATTGGTTGGGGTTACAGTTCCTTTCAGCACAGTGGCTGGTTGGGTAATGGTGACGGTGGCAAACGAACTGCAACCGTTCGGTTCGGTTACGGTAACGGTATAGGTGCCGGCACGGAGGTTGGTGGCCGTGTCTCTGGTCTGTGCCGGAGTAGTGTTCCAGGAGTAGGTATAGGGCCCTGTTCCGTTGCCGACTGTTACGATAGCCGATCCGGCAGCGCCTCCACGGCATACTACATTCTTACCGGCCACAGTAATTGCCGCTGCTCCTGCGTTGCCTATATTGGCGGTAACGGTAGCCTTACACCCGTTCGAATCGGTAAGTGTTGCCTTGTAAACACCTGCGGCAAGACCGGTGGCAGGATTGGTAGTTTGTGCAGGGGTGGTGTTCCAGGAATAGGTGAAGGGAGAAACGCCTCCGCTGTTGATGTTAACCTGGGCCGAACCGTTCGACAAACCACAGCCTGCGCTTACAGACACAGCCGAGAGGTTTATTGCAACGGGTTGTGTAATCACCACCGAGTCGGCAAAGGTGCATCCCTTGCTGTCTGTAATGACCAGATGGTAGGTTTTTGCCCCAAGACCTGTGGCCTGTGCTGCTACCTGGGCAGGAACGGTAGACCAGGAATACGTATACGGAGCGGTTCCTCCGGCTGGATGTGCCGTTGCTGTTGCCCCGGTTCCTCCATGACATTTGTCGTTGGTATGGGTAATGGTTGCAGACACCGCATTGGCAGGCTGGGTGATGATCACGGTCTTGACAGCGGTACATACATGCTGATCGGTAACCGTTACGGTATACGTACCGGCAACAAGACCGGTAGCTGTTTTTGTAGTTTGTACAGGCACCGTCGACCACGAATAAACGTATGCCGGTGTTCCGCCGGTAGGATCGGCTGTGGCAGTGCCGGTGGCACTTCCCTTACAGGCTACGTTAACATGCGTAGTGGTGGTGGCCAGAACAACCGGCTGGGTAATGATTACGGTTGAAATGAATGTACAACCGGCCCCGTCTTTTACAGATACATAATACGTACCGGCTGGCAAACCGCTGATGGTAGCGGTTGTCTGAGCCGGAAAGGTTGACCAGGAATAACTGTATGAAGGCGTTCCTCCAGAGGCTGTAATGGTGGCCGATGCATTCGCCCCCCCGTTACAGCTTACATTGGTTTGGGTGGTAGCCCCGTCAAGACCTCCGGCATTACCTACTGTGGCAACCGTGGATGCAACACAACCGTTCGAATCGGTCACACTCACCGAATACGAACCCGAAGGCAAACCGGTGATTGATGCCGTGGTACGTGCAGGCGTAGTTGCCCACGAATAGCTATATGCCCCTGTTCCACCTGTTACGGCAACCGATGCAGTACCGGTTGAAGCGCCACAGGCAGTGTTGGTTGAGCTGGAAACCGGTACCAATGCCGCGGGCTGGATGATGGTAACGGTTTGGGTGGTGATACAACCCTTTTTATCGGTAACAGTTAGGGTATAGGTACCTGGGGTTAAATTGGAGGCTATACGGGTGGTTTGAGTTGGGGTAGTCGACCAGGAATAGGTATAAGGAGTGGTTCCGCCGGTAACCGTTGCCGTAGCTTTGGCGGTGCCTCCGTTACATTTTGCATCAGCCCGGGCAATGGTAAGCGCCAGTTGTACGGGTTGGGTAAGGGTTACCATTTGGGTGGTGTTACAGCCCGTAGCATTGGTAACCTTTACGCTATACGTTCCGGCACAAAGACCGGTTGCCGTTTGCGTGGTCTGTACAGGGCTGGTCGACCAGGAATAGGTATACGGGCCGGTACTTCCCGCCGGAGTAGCTTTTGCAACCCCGTCGCATATACCATGACAGGCAGGACTGAGCGAAGTGACCGTTACCGTACACTGGCTAAAAGCCCCGATTGATAACGCGATACTTAAAAGGAATAAGTAGATTTTTTTCATGATGTTGGTTTGTTGTACTTAATACGCTTTATGTATAAAACTGTTTATTTACCTGGTACTGTTCCTGCTATCAAATCCAGATGTCCTGAACGCTGTTTGTTGGAGCGAAATAGGATCGGCTAAAGCCCGAAAGGTTTAATCGGAGGGTAAAGATAGACCAATTGCAGTAGTCTGGCATCGGTTCACGTAAAATCATACCCGCCTGATGAGAGCCCTCCTGCCGTGGCTCTGGTTTTGAGTGAACCCTATATAGATGCGATAAAGCACCTTTTGCATAGCATACAATCGTTCATTGAAAAAGAGATAACTACCGGCGATCCACAGCCTGCCATCACGAACCATAGGCAGGGCGGATATTTTCCGGAAAAGCGCGATCAGAGTCGGATTCTGGCTGATTGCTATAGAGATCTGGCCGATAGCTATAGAGATCAGCCCGATTGTTATAGCAATCGGGCTGATCTCTATAGCTATCGGCGCTCTTGCTATAGCAACAGGGCTGATTGCTATAGCAATCAGCCAGTTGTTGTAGCAATCGGGCTGATCACTATAGCAATTGGCACTGTTGTTATAACAATCGGGCTGATTGCTATAGCAATTGGCGCTGTTGTTATAGCAACAGGGCTGATCTCTATAGCAATCGGCCGTGTTGTTATAACAATCGGGCTGATCTCTGTAGCAATCAGCCCGATTGCTACACTGATCAGCCAGAAACGCACTCTTTTTAGCATCATACCCCCAATGAACGGCACCGCATGAAGCATAAACTCTTGAAAAAGAGTAGCATACCAGGCTCAATCAACTGTAGTCTGGGAAAGAAGAATCAGTTACAAACCTATTTCAAAAAACAAAAACACCATGAAAAAGCCAATTATGTCATTCGCAGCCATTATTTTACTCGCACTCAAAGAAAAAGCCAAACGGGTAGTAGTCGTACTCAAGTTGTATGGCAAAAGTCCGCTACAGATTGCAAGCGATGCTCAACACTATCTAACGTGTATGACAAACGCTGCAACAACTTTTGCAACGCCCACTCCTACCCTGGCCACGATCAGCAAACTCCTGAACGATGTCCTGGCGGCTGTGGCAGCAGCCAAGAAGAACCCTGGGGCTGCCACCGAACATTTGAAAAACGCCAAAAAAGCGCTCATGCTGGGGTTGAAGCTGCTGGGCAGCTATGTAGAAGATCTTGCAAACATGGTTGCCGAAACCGCCGTTGAAACAGTTCGTCTTGCCGGCATGGAGGTAAAACAAGACGCTTCATACCCCAAACCCGAGTTTATCATGAAACCCGGCAAACTCTCCGGCGACCTGCTGATGGCCGTAAAAGCGGCTCCACGTCAAGCCGGTCATGATTATCAGCTGAGTACCGATGGCATCAATTTTAAATCGGCCATGAAGAGTAACAAGGCAAGGGTAACTATCGAGGGGCTCTCATCGGGTACACTTTACTACGGCAGGGTGATGCGCACCGTTAGCAAGGGCGAAATACAGGTTGGGCCCATCCTGCATTCATACGTACTCTAAACGGCAAATGCTGTTCAGTGTCGATTGGCAAGAAAGCGGGGTAATCCCGCTTTTTTGTTGTTTATCCCGCATTTCTCAGTTGAAGATGGCTAACGCTTTGAAAGGGCCGCCAGCTATCAGGAGCAGCGGCCTGCCTGCCGTAGCATAGAGGCTTGCGCGACGGCAGGCAGGGATAACCCATCCCGATGAATATCGGGACTGCACAAAATCCAAACGCACCGAACAGTAGTGCACTACGTTTATACCGTTCATTTTGGGTTTAACATTACGCTGTGTAGGTTGGGCGCAGCAACGGTTTAAATCAGACATTCAAATTTTTGCAAGAAAAGGGAAGAGAAATGCTCTTTTTTAGAGGATAAAGAGGATGAAGAATGGTTACTCCGACTTAAAGAAGCCTGCATCATCAGAATGAACAAAAAACCTGCAGCATCCGTACATTCTTTCAGTTTTTCTGTTTTGTTTCTGGTTTCACACGAGCTTATTGTTGATGACATAGAGCGTTAGTTCTGCATTGTTCTTGAGCTTCATCTTTTCAAGCAGGCGATGCCGGTAGGTGCTGATTGTAGCTACACTCAACGATAGGATTGAGGCGATCTCACTAACTGTTTTGCCTGAAGCGATAAGTTTCATCACTTCCAGTTCCCTGTCAGAAATCGCTTCGTGCTGTTCCAGTCTCCCATCGACCGAAACTAAAGAGGCCAGTTTCTCTGTGGTTTCGGCAGAAATGTATTTTTTGCCCCGCAGGATTGTATGGACCGCATTGATGAAGTCGGCCCGGGGACACGCTTTGGTGATATACCCGTTTCCTCCTGCTTTTAGAACCCGAATGGCATATTGATCTTCGGGATGTATACTGATTATCAATATCGGTGTCTTGTCAGATTCCGCCCTTACTTGTTTTAATACCTCCAGCCCGGTTTTTCCGGGCATAGACATATCCATAATGAGCAGATCCCAATTTTCTGCCCGCAACATTTTTTCGGCAACAAGTCCATTGGGCGCTTCATGGATTTTGGCGAGCGGGAATACCTCAGAAACGATCCTCGAAAGCCCGCCACGCACCAATTCATGATCATCAGCTATTAGTATATTCATATTCGAACGGTAATATTACGTTGGTTGTTGTACCCTGTCCTTGTTTCCCTTTGATAATAAGTTCTCCCCCAATCATGGACGCCCTTTCCTTCATACCTAAGATACCCAGACTTTTTCCGTTGCCCAGATTTTCGTCGCTTATTCCTTTCCCGTTGTCGGTTATCTCCAGCAGAAGCTCTTTTTCTGTTTCACTCACCGAAACACTTACGTTATTGGCATTGGCATGCCTGCTGATATTGGTCAGTGTTTCTTGAAGGATTCTGAAGGTGATGATGCCGAAATTGCTTTCGAACCTTCTTTCCCTGACACTTGAAGTGAACTTGCAGGGGATATTTGCTTTTTTTTCAAAATCGGTGCATTTCCATTCCAGCGCTGCGATAAGGCCTAAATCATCTAACATTGCTGGCCGGAGGTCAGCGGATATCCTTCGGATGGTGTTGATGACCCCATCGCTCATTTTCAGCATCTCTTTCAACCGGTCCACGACCATTTCGTCCGGGTTTGTTTGTTTATGAAGGATCCAGTCAATGTCCATCTTCAGAGCGGTGAGCTGTTGGCCCAGCTCATCGTGTATTTCGCGCGAGATTGTCGTCCGTTCGTCTTCCCTGACCCGGTTCAGATGTGTGGTGAGATTGCGGAGGTGTTTGTTCTTTCGGAGCGAGTCGAGCTCGGCCTTTTTTAATTTAGTAATGTCTCTCGAGTAACAGGCCGCACCAACGATTTCACCTTCACCGAAAATAGGAGAAAATGAAATTTCTGCCCAATTTGAGTCATGATATTCGATTTCAGTAAACTCCTCTCCCGCGATAGCCCTCACATAATAGCCTTTGAAACGCTCCAGGAGATCTTTCTGAAAACCTCTGAATACCATACTCTTTCCATCTTCAACTACTTCGCCAAAAACCACCCTGACCATCATTTTGAAGGCCTGATTTGATGTGATCAACCTGAAATTCCGGTCTACGCTCCACATGAAATCTGTGGTGTTATTGATCAGGGCGTAGAGGTTTTTTTGATCAAATTCTTTCTGTTTGTTGGCGAGTACGTTTGCTGTTATATCTTGAACGATGCCATTGATCCGGTTTGGCTTGTTGTTTGAGTCGAATTCAAAATTGTTTTCATAATAGACATGCCGGATAGCGCCGTCCTTACGGATAATCCGAAAATGCAAGGAAATACTGCATTGTTCGCGTCTTGCCAAATCCAGATTTTGTCTGACACACACAATGTCCTGGGGATGGACGAATGTCAGGAATTGTTCCCGGGTGGCTTGGATTTGTCCGTTTTGCAGACCCAAAATGTTGTACAATTCATCTGACCAAATGCCTTTCTGGGTAATCAAATCCAGTTCCCAGCTCCCTATGTGGGCAAGTTTTTGTGATTTGTTCAGCAGGGCTTCGCGCTGGGCCAATCTTACTTCCGCCTGTTTTTGCTGCCAGTATTTCTCCTTTTTTGCGCAAGAATTTAGTATCGCACCCGGCAGCCTGTTTAGGTCTTTCTTCAGGATATAATCATCAACTCCCATTCTCATCATTTCTGCCGCAAATTCTTCAGAATCACGATCCGTGACGATGATAAATGCAATCTCAATGTTCGATTGCATAAAATAATTCAAAACCTTAAAGGAACCAAAATCTGGCTGGCAGTAATCGCAAAGTATTACATGGGGTTTAAACGCCTCCATTTCATTTTTAAACCCATCGTCGGTATCGGTCAGGAAATACTCGAAATTCAAACCTTCTTTTTGAAGTGCGAGCTGAACCCGGGCTGCGTCGATAACTGATTCTTCGAGATGTAATACCCTATACTGAGTCATAACAATAGCATTTTGTTTAACCACGGCCCGCCTGACCTAACACCAGCCTGCATAAGGGAGTCTGGTTTTTCGGGGCACTGTCTGTTCGTGTGGTCAGATACCAGCCTGCAAGCTCCTCCACAGAGAAAGCCGGATTCAACTCAATAAGGAGTGACTAACAGCATGCTTTTAAATTAAGGGCATCTCTAATAACCCCGCTTTTTTGACCTCTCCCTGACCCTCTCCCAAGGTGAGGGAATGTTTGGAAGGGGTTGTTAGAGATGCCCTTAATAACAACTGTTGAATTTATCCGCTTGATTTATTTCCTGCAAAAGCAGGAGGGATGATAAAGATAGCGGATAAGCCATGAGTGCTACAAATCTAATCATTATGAGTTGTCAGGTCAAATTTATGTTCGATATGCATTGGTGATAATGAGGCTGAGTTTTATCAATACCAACTCGGCGTCAGATGCCGCACCGGCGTATTGTTTTTAACGGTACTGCATTTATGTATACAACCCTGCCCCTATTTAAAGAGTCTGCTGAATTTTTATTGAGTTGCCCCAAAGAACAATATGCCCCTGGTACTGCTGTGATTCGTTTTCCTGTTTTAATGAGCAGCGCACAAGTATTGTCATTTCGTGCAATCCATTCACCCTAAAAATTTGGTAATTTTTATTGGTTTATTGGATACAGAAGGTCACGAGGGAACACGTAGTTGGGGTATTTCTTTTCTACGTGGTATTGCATGGATTAGTTTCACGGTTTTTTTTACTCCATGTTGGAGGAATTATCCTCTACACCTGATTTCGTATTGCTAAACAATACAATTAAGCCCGGGTAAGGTCAGGAGCATGATGCGCTTCGTTCGCAAGTGTCAAGAATACTGGAGGCGGGGTGGAGACAGACCAGCGCTGTGGCAGGGGCATACTTTTCAGTGGTTTTCTTGGTTTGGGTTCATCACCCGAAGTCTCGCATTGTATGTTTCAGTGTGTGACGACAGCGGGATACGATCAACCAGATCATACTTCACATCAACTTTGTTGCGTTCAACTTTGATGATCTGAGCATGCACATCGCAATGGACTGACAAGAGGTTTCGTTGACGATTCAAACATTCGGCCGGGAAAGCAAGAAGTTTGTAGTAGCTTACCGCATTGTTGCAACTTGCTGAATCCGCAAAAGAATACATCAGGCCCGATGCAGGTAAGCAGGGATATCCTCGCTGAATTGATAGTATTTTGAAATCTGCACTTGTTTCAGATTTCAGGAGCATGAAATAGTAGTTTGAGGCCTTCGTACTTACTTCCCAGTTCAGATAGGTTGTATTGTTTATAGACACTCCCTGAAATACAAGGAGAGCACATACCGCCGGACCCGTCAGAATGTCTTCATGCGGCTCAATGCGGTTTGGGAGTGGGGGCTTGTCAGTAATGGAACTAAAGGACAGGCATGAAAACAGTGTCAGCAGGTAAGCGAAAGCGAGAAGCGCTTTTTTTTTATTCATGGCTTAAGTGTTTTAATAAAAGAGGAGTGGTTTCTCAAAATAATTCCATTCAAAGCCCTGCTGATTTCTAATCAACGTTCATGCGATTGCTTCCTTTTTTGAAATTAGTTAGACAATGGTTTGATTATCTTCCTTGAAAGATTGTTGCTTCCGCTCTCAAGCCTGACCAGAAACATCCCGGCAGGGATCTCCGATAGTGACAATTCATACACATGCTGTTCATGGCCCGTAAGCATTCGGATTGCTTTTCCTTGTAAATTATAAATGGTAAGGGTGGCGTTAAATACGTCCTCTGTGGATGATCCACCGATAACTGAATTGTTTGCTACACACAAGGTCAATGCACCGCTGGTCAGAATCGGGGCCAGGCCCGTCGTGATTTGAAAGCTGTTTATAAAATGTAGCCTAAATGGAGCAGGACTGTTTAACGGCAGAACCGGCAATGATACGGTAAAACTTTGGCCTCCGGTTAAGTCATGCATAATCCCGGTCGTGAGATCTTCAAGCAGGATAGATTGGCCCGTTGAAAACGGACTCATCTCCGATGGGGTAATTGTATAGATGCCTGCAAC
>JABDAO010000056.1 GCA_013289095.1 Bacteroidota bacterium
AAATCTTCCGTCCTTCCTTTAAATCATCGATCCTGATTTTGAGCTTTTCATCCGGCACCGGGAGTGTAAAGTCAAACACCGTATCATGTTCAAAGAACGGAGATACATAAAAATGTTTTGTAGCCTGTTGCCGGAAACAGTTTTCCTGAAGGTCTGTTTGGGGGATTAAATACGGCTTCAGTTCGCCAAAGGTATTCCTGATTTCGGCAACAGCACACAAGGGCTTGTCATCGGCATCAAAACAAAAGTAAAATGCAACCGGGTTGAAGTTATAACCCAGGGTGTTGAGGTTCGTGAGCAACATCATCCTTCCGACCGGAGTGTGTATGCCGTTCAGCTCCAGATACGCGAGCAGATGCTGGCGGGTAGTCTTTGTCTGATCCGGGTTTTCTTTCGGAAGCTGTATATGTTCGCTGTCTTTAAAGTTGAACAGATTAAAACGGTTGTGACTGACAAAATGAAGCGTTTTTGATACAGCATCCATCTCTTCGAGATCAATGTAAAACATAAACACGGTGTAATGAAAGCTGTGCTTTTTAGGTTCCAAACGGTTGTGCATTACGAGTGCTTTGTACAGACAGCTGTTCATCGGTTTTTATGCTTGAATTTGTAGTTTAGGCCCGTTCCGGAGGATTTTGCCTTTGTTGTTAAAGCGTTTTGCAAAGTTCTACGGCCGAGGCATAGGCATCTTCGTGAAATCCATATTTAAAATAGCTGCCGCAGAAATACACCGGCCCCTGTTTATTCAGCAAAGATAGCTCATCCTGGGCCCTGCGGGCAGGCACATCGAACAAGGGATGGTCATAGCTGATCCGGCGGATGACGTTTTCTGCGTTTACACCCTGTGGATTACCGATGGAAACAAAGTAATTCTTCCGCGTCGAGACGCCCTGCAGCCTGTTCATCCAATAAATGGTGCTGGGCGTTAACCTGTCTTCCTCTTCTTCAATACGGTAGTTCCAGCTCGACCAGGCCCGCCTTTTTCGGGGCATGCGTGTTTCATCGGTATGAACCGTTGCGATGTTTTCCTGGTATTTAAATGGGCTGAGCAAGGTTCGCTCTTCTCCCGTTGGTTCGTCCAGCAGTTGCAGGGCCTGATCTGCATGACAGGCCAGGATCACTTTGTCAAAGCTTTCGGAAGAGCCATCCGCAGCTTGTACTACCGCCTTGCCCTCCTTCCGGATTATCTTTTGGGCTGTACAACTTGTGCGGATCCGATCTCTGAAAGGCTTGATCAAGAGTTCGCGGTACGACTGGCTCCCGTTTTCTAACGTATACCATTGGTGTTGGGTATGTAGACCCAGAAAACCGTGGTTATAAAAAAAACGAATAAGTGACATTGCTGGAAAATCCAGCATTTTATCCATCGGTGTAGACCAAACCGCTGAACTCATGGGGATGAGGTATTTCCAGAGCATGTCCTGGCCGAAACCAAATTCGTGCATGTATTCCCTCAGGGTATAATCTGCAAAGGCCGGGTTATCCAGAATACGGATGCTTTCTTTGTTAAATCGGGCAATCTGGGCGAGCATACAGAGATACGAAGGCTTGAAAATGTTTTTGCGCTGGGCAAACAATCCGTTGATGCCCGAACCACAATATTCAAGACCGCTTGGCAGATGCTGCACGCTGAACGACATGTCTGTCTCCTTCACCGGGGCTTGTAGTTCCTTGAACAACCCGCAAAGCAGGGGATAGGTTTTGCGGTTAAAGACCATAAAACCGGTATCAAAAAAAACTGTTTTGCCCTCTTCCTCCACTCCGATGGTGTTAGTATGGCCTCCGATATAGCTGTTTTGTTCGTAGAGGGTCAGTGCGTATTTTTTCTGAAGATGATGTGCACACCCCATACCGGCTATTCCGGTTCCTATGATTGCTGCTTTTTGCATAGAACATTGAATCCAATAAGTGGCAAGACCTCTGTTAACTGTGTTTATCTCCCGTACCCGCAACACGTTCTAAAAATCTGAAAACAGCATACGAACTAAGCTGTCCGCTCGGGCCATTGATGTTGAAATCACAACCATGTGTAGCCCAGGGCAAGGTAAGGAGATAATGCGGGACGTGGTTTTGTTGTAATTTTTCATCCAGCCTGCGGCTGTGTTCCCATGCAACCATTTCATCTCTGGCGCCATGGATAAGCAACGTTGGGGGGGAGCCGGGGCTTACCCATTCGAGCGGGGAGCTGTTGTGAAAATTGGTTGTAGCCTGAGCATAGGTTCCGCCCAGATAGTCTTCCATCACCTTTCTGGAATCCAGAATCAGCGGGTTGCAGGGCAGAGAATAGCCCCAGACCATATCAGCCGGGGCATAGTACGCAATGACCCCGCGTATATCCGGGTCTTTAAAGGTGTAAGCTGCAGTAAGTGCAATCTGACCACCGGCCGAACGCCCCAGCAAAACAAAACAGCTGGTGTCAATGTGGAGTTTTTGAGCCTGCCATTTCAGGAATGCCAGGGCCGCTTTCAGATCTTCCAGCGGAGCAGGAAAGAGGGCCGCAGGAGCAAGCCGGTAGTTGATGGAAGCCACATGAAACCCTCTTGCAGCCAAGGCCTCATTTAATTCAGGAAGTTGCTGGCTTGTGCCCGATGACCAGGAGCCTCCATGAATGACGATCACAACAGGCGATTTTTGAGAAGACAAAGAAGGATAAAAATCCAGCTTCAACTCTTTTCCGCCATTGTTAAAGTAGGTCATACTCCGGTAACCTTTTTTTGCTGAAAAGTGTATTTTAAACAAACGGAAGAAGCCGATCGGGGATTGTGCATCATGTCCAATGCCAAAAGCCTCGTCGAGTTGAGCCCTCAAATCCCTTGAAACATTCGCGGCCCTGAAGATCGGGGATGAGAAGAGGATTGAAGTCAGGATAAAAACAACAAGTGAAGACGTACGGTAGGCGCTTGCCGGAATGAACAGGAAACAAAGCAGGGCGGAGATCAGGAAAACAAACGGAAACTCTGTGACAGCAATAGCCAGTTTCCAGAGCCCGCTGGTAGGGGCATGGAGGATGGAGAGTAAGGAGAGGAGAAAAAGCAGAGAAGCTGTGATGAGTCTGATCATGTGTTGTTTTTGAAAAGATAATGCGAAACGAGCCATTCCTCGCCCCGGTTATACCCCCAGAGTTCGGCGCAAGCCATGAAAAAGATCCGCCAATACACCCACCACTTCAGGGCTTGATCGATACCGTACGTCTGTTCGAAAAGGGGCATGATCTGTTGTCGGTGGGCATCCATGTTTTTGAGCCAGGCTTCGGAGGTCTTGCTATAATGGGTGCCATTAACGCGCCAATGCTGCTCGGCAGTGAAATGCTCGTTGAAATACAGCAACAGGTCATCACTAGGCATGATGCCACCTGTAAAGAAGTGACGGCTCATCCAGTCGTTTTCGTCTTTGTCCTCGAATTTATACGCCAGGTGTTTGTGAGAAAAGATGTGCACAAACAGTTTTCCGCCTGGCTTGAGCCAACTCGAAATCTTCTCGAACAACGTTTTGTAATTGCGCATGTGTTCGAACATTTCAACTGAAACAACTCTTTCGAATTTTCTGTCAATGTCGAACTTGTTTATATTGGCAGTGATGACAATGAGGTTCTTGATATTCCGCGCGGTTGCCTCTTGATCGATGTATGCTTTCTGGGTTCTTGAATTAGAGACAACGGTAAACCGGCTGTTGGGATAACGTACTGCCATGAAGAGCGACAGAGACCCCCATCCACAACCTAATTCCAGTACGTGTTGTCCATCTTTGAGTTCGGCCCTTTCGCAGGTGAGTTCGAGCATACACTGTTCGGAGACATCGATTTCGGTCACACCGTCCTTCCAGTAACCGCTCGAATATTTGAGGTGTTTGCCAAGGCAAAAGTTGTAAAATGCAGTAGGGACTTCATAATGCTGCACATTGGCGGCAGATGTTTCGATCGCAATCGGTCCGGTTTTCAATTCAGTAATGAGTTCCATTAATCTCTCCTGATTGGCCTCCAGGCTGCCCCGGTCTTCTTCCTTGATCCGTTGGGCCAGTAGTTTGCGGATACCTGCACGCAACAGGAAGTCGGGGATTTTGTTTTTCTCAAGAAGCGGTGTATACCACATAGGCTGAAAATGGGATGCAGACAGAACCCAGATATGCCGAATATACGAAGAATGTGGTAGTTCGGATTTAGGTTTACGACTCCGTCTTCGGCAGGTCTGGAAATTCCGGCTCCGGAGGAACAGATTGGCTATAGAAATGAAGCAACAACGAATGAGTGAAGCGTACCTCGTTCATCCGGGGGTGATTTGAATTCCATGTCTGTGTCTTAACAATCTATAAACGTTATACTTAGCCTTCCTCAAACGTTTGTTCTCCTGTAAGGATGGTTATCCGTTTTGGCCTAGCGCTGTTCGCTGAAAAAAATCGCACGCAAAGCTTGCTTCCGGAAAGACTAAAACGAGCTCAACATTGAATCCTTCAGGGCAAAATTTCTTCCAGATCAATCTTGATATCGGTCAGATAAAAATCCTGTTTTTTCTTGTTCCAGATATAGATCTTAAACGTAGATGACGGATCGGCAGGGCAGGGAATCTCGAGATTTGAGTGGAACGTGCGTAAATCCTGTTCACGGTCGGCCGGGAAATCATTGATCGGAAAAGCATTGTAGAATTCCTGTTCATGTTTTGAATTCCAGATCTCTACCACCAGCATCACGCCCGAAGATGCGTTTTTTTGTTCTTCATACCGGGTAATGCTCATCCGGGCAAACAGCTTTTTCCCGGCTGTATAGCTAGAGTCGGTGGGTATGGTGAGTACTGCCCCATATTCTTCGCCTGCAAAATGCAGGACTTTTTTTCCGTTGAGTAAGCCAAGCGGCATGGTATTCCAGCCGGCAACGGGTTGGGCAAAGGTGTTGTCAGCGTGATAGATCTGTTTGGGGTTCTGGGTACTGTAGGGCTGCATATCCATGGTGCCGCCAAGACAAGACTCGTAACGCGACGAGGTTTTGAGGAACACAAATTTGTATCGATTCCAGTCCATGCAATCGTACTCCAGGATGTGGTTGTAATACTGATATGTCTGGATAAGATTAATGGTAAGCAATATCCAGCAAGCCGAACGGAGGATAAATACATAATACTGTTCGGTGAGGAAAGGGAACATTCGTCCCAATTTGGCGGGAAGATAATTCAGCGTATAAGCTAAGAGGATGGCGAGGATGGGGTAGAGGTCTATAAAGCCCCGGTGCCCGAAACTTTCGGCATAAAACCAGCTCCACCAGGTTGAAATGGTAAGCAGAAGTATGACAAAGGAGCTGAGGAAGGAGTAAAAAGCCGTTTTGTTCTGTCGGTAAAGCGGCACAAAACCGATCATGGCAAGGGCGGCAAGAGGGGTATAGACAAACCATCCTTTTTTGAAGCCTACCAATACCTGGATAATTTCCGGGCGAAACAGATAAAAACCTTCATCACTGTAGGTGCGGAGGAACCAGTGACCCGTTTCCAGATAATAGGCCCCCAGTTGCAGAAAACAGAGAAATCCTGCAGCGGGCAAGACAATCAGCAGGACCCCTGGGCGTAACAGTTTTTGACGCAGCGGGCCCATTCCACCTGCAATGAACGGAAGCAGACAGATCATCCAGAGCAGATTGGTGGGCCGTAAAAGTACGCCTATGGTAAATGCGAGTGTACAGATCAGCAGATCGAGTTTGCGTTCGGTGCGGAAATAACGCATGCCACAATACATAAGGATACAAAGCATGGAGAAAGAATATACATGCGACATGGCAGGTTCCATGACAACGTAATGAAACAGGTTTGTGCCCAACGTGATCAGGATAAGCGTAATGGATATAAGCAGATCGCTGAAGTGAAGTGAACGCAGGATCCCAGAAAGACAGGACAACCCAATCAACAACCAGAAAAGCGCGGCGATGCTGATCATTTTCTTGAAGGGCTCGCTGTATCCATCAGCAGATTGGTGGCTCAGTTTGGCATAGATATAGGTAGCTCCAAAGAAAGGCGACCAAAGCAGGGAATTACCGATGAAATATTTGTCCACATTTCCATACGCGGTCTTGTTTACATACAAGAATTTGGGGTCTTGTTTAGACAGATCGTGCTTGATGAAATATTCGGGGAGGTAGGCATAATATCCTTTTGCATCACCGCTCGAAAACTGTTCTTTCCACTGATCGCCTTGGGGCCCTTCCCAATTGGCGCTCTTGATAAAATACGCGCATATCAGGGCGAGTAGAAGAATGGTCAGATTCGGAAGGTGTTTCACTTTTCGGGTTGCTGGCCGAAGCCGGTTTCGTTTGAGACGCGCCAAATTTAGTCAAGATCTCCTGATTTCGGTAAGCTTTACCCAGATTGCTGCCTCATTTCTGCGTTTTTTTCTAACTTTGCCGTCTTTTGTAAAAGAAGGATCCGAGGGTCATTCCCGGTTTGTTCAATGCCTTTTATCATTTCTCAGAAACAAGAATCATGTTCGAAAATTTATCAGATAAATTAGACCGTGCCTTTAAAGTACTCAAAGGCCAGGGGAAAATAACTGAAGTAAACGTTTCAGAAACACTCAAGGAAGTACGCAAGGCCCTGTTGGATGCCGATGTAAACTACAAGGTGGCAAAGACATTCACCGATGAGGTGAAGGAAAAAGCCATGGGGCAGCAGGTTCTTACCTCGGTTTCGCCAGGTCAGCTGCTCATTAAAATTACCCATGCCGAGCTCGTCAAGCTCATGGGAGGCGAGAAGACGGATATTAAACTGGGAGGTAACCCAACCATAATCCTGATGAGTGGTTTGCAGGGTTCGGGTAAAACAACCTTTACCGGTAAGCTGGGGCTCTATCTCAAGACCAAGAAAGGCAAGAAACCCTTGCTCGTTGCCTGCGATATATACAGACCTGCCGCAATCGATCAGCTTCATATACTTGGCGACCAGATCGGGGTGGATGTGTTCTCCGACCGGGAGAACAAAGATGCCGTCTCTATTGCCCGCAAAGGCATTCAATTTGCCAAAGAAAACGGCAATAGTGTGGTGATTATCGATACCGCTGGCCGTCTGGCTGTGGATGAAGTGATGATGAATGAGATTGCCGCCGTCAAAAAAGCGGTCAATCCCGATGAGATCCTGTTTGTGGTAGATGCCATGACTGGTCAGGATGCCGTAAACACAGCCCGTACCTTTAACGAGAAACTCGATTTCGACGGGGTAATCCTTACCAAGCTTGATGGTGATACACGGGGCGGGGCAGCGCTTTCGATCCGCTCGGTGGTCAACAAACCGATCAAGTTTGTGGGTACCGGCGAAAAGATGGATGCCCTTGATGTGTTTTATCCCGAGCGTATGGCCGACAGGATCCTCGGTATGGGCGATGTGGTGACACTCGTAGAGCGTGCACAGGAACAATACGACGAAGTAGAGGCCAAACGTCTTCAAAAGAAAATAGCCAAGAATCAGTTTTCGTTCAATGATTTCCTTTCCCAGCTCCAGCAGATCAAGAAGATGGGTAACTTGAAAGATCTGGTAGGAATGATACCGGGGGTAGGGAAGGCGTTGAAAGATGTAGATATTAAGGAAGACGCGTTTAAAAATATCGAGGCCATCATCCATTCTATGACCCCGGCCGAACGCGAGAATCCGGATCTGATAAATGGTAATCGCAAGCAACGTATCGCCAAAGGCAGCGGAACAAATATTCAGGAAGTAAACAAACTCATGAAACAGTTTGAGGATACCCGCAAAATGATGAAGATGATGAGCAATAAAGACCAGATGATGAAGATGATGCGGAATATGCCGAAACAAGGAAAATAGTATTCAATCGAAAACTGGCAGGATCGTATGATCATCATCGACGGGAAAAAGACATCGGAACAAATCCAGGAGGAGATTGCAGCCGAGGTGGTAAAGATCAAAGCAGCCGGGGGCAAAGTGCCTCATCTGGCAGCAGTACTGGTAGGCAATGACGGAGGAAGCGAAACCTATGTGGCTTCGAAGGTAAAAACCTGCGAACGGATTGGGTTTGGCTCAAGTCTTTTTCGTTTTCCGGATTCTGTAACCGAAGCCGATCTTCTTCAGAAGATCGATGAACTGAACAACGACCCTATCGTGGATGGATTTATCATCCAGCTTCCTCTGCCCAAACATATTTCGGATCAGAAGGTCATCGAACGCATTTCTCCGAAAAAGGATGTAGACGGGTTTCATCCTGTCAACATCGGCCGTATGGCCTTGAACTTGCCAACCTATATCTCTGCAACCCCTTTTGGTATCCTGAAACTTCTGGAACGATATGCAATCGAAACAACCGGAAAACACTGTGTTGTGATCGGCAGGAGCAATATTGTAGGTTCTCCGATGAGCATACTCATGGCTCGAAACGGGTATCCGGGCAATTGTACCGTTACCCTAACCCACAGCAAGACCCGCAACTTGAAAGAACTTTGTCTCCAGGCTGATATTATCATAGCCGCCCTGGGCAAACCAGGCTTTCTGACGGCCGATATGGTTAAGGATGGGGCAGTGGTTATTGATGTAGGCATCACCCGTATAAAATCAGAAACCACAAAAAGCGGTTGGAAACTGCTTGGCGATGTTGACTATGAGGCTGTGGCTCCCAAGTGCTCTTACATTACTCCGGTTCCGGGAGGAGTTGGGCCTATGACCATTGCTTCGCTGCTTCTGAACACACTCAAAGCCAGCAGGAGAGAAGTATACGGAGGCTAATATTTTCTGAGGCCATACCATTCAGTTATCACTTTCATTTCTTTCTTATATTTGAATTTGGTAAATCCATCTTTCTTTTGATTCCTTAATTCATAGCGCTGATGCCTATTTTCAGGAACACCATTCTTGCTGTTGGCGCCATGCTCATAGTGTTGCTGCTCTGTCATAACATGGATGCAGGTACGGACCCGTTGCATCATACCTTTAAGCCCTATCGTTTTTCGTTCGATACCCTCCTTGCAAAACAGGATTCGGCCGATACGGCGCATGTTGTAAAACACCGCAAATTTACTCCTGGCATTGCCTGGGCCAGCAATAATACCTATCAAGGCCGGAGAGACTCGGTGAATCATTATTTGCTCTCGCCTTCATTTGCGTATGAAGGAAAATACGGAGTTGCCGCTTCCATAACGGCATCGCATGCTTCGGCCTCAACAGATCCACCCAAGAAAGACAAAAACGGGAAGATCATTAAACCGGCCAAAACTCCGACTTTTGATGAGTGCGATCTCGCCCTGGGTTATGAGCATGACTGGACGGATAATTTCAATTCAGGAATCCTGGAGACCCATAACTATTTTGATGCTAGAAGCGCCAGGTTACAATCGACCGTAGATAATGATGTGAATCTGAATTCAAGCTATGATTTTAAATACATAGCCGCCGAGGCCGAAGCCGATTGGGCACATGGATTGCTCACTAAGTATGGCCGGTCGAAGGATTATTTTTACACGTTTGTTTTATCTCACGATTACGAATTTGACAAGATCTTTCATAGCCGGGTTGAAATGGACATAGAGCCAAAATTTGATGCTGTCTATGGCAGCCAAACATTCCTGCAAATATACACCTTGGGGATACCTTCGGGCTACGTGAGAGGATCTGCGGCAAGCGATGCGCTTCAAAAAGCAGATTATCGGAACGAACTCTCGAAATATGTCTGGCTCAATGATGAGTTTAAATTGCCCGTGACCTTCACCAATGACAAATGGGCAATTGGCGCAGAATGGGACTACGAAATCCCGCAGAACGTACCAAAGGGCAACGAGTCAACCCCGTTTTCGGTGTTCATACTAAAACTGACTTATACATTTAAAACGATTAATTAGACGGGAGCTTATCTCTGAAATAAAAAAACCGCCTCCTTTAGGAGACGGTTTTTTCATTTTAAATCGGTTGAAATTAATCTTCTTTCTTTGGTATTTTACGACCGGCTTTCTTGGGCGCAGCTTTTACTTTCTTTGGAGCTGCGGCTGCTTTAGCAGCTTTTGCCGCAGCAACCTTTTTCTTACGTGCCCTTTTTACACCGTAAGATCCTATGGTAATTTTACCTTTCTTGCTTTTTTTATCGCCTTTACCCATTTGATATGTTGATTTTTATTGGTTGGACTCAAAGGTAGGGAAAAATCATTTCAGTCGGTATATTGACAAATCACAAATCTGAAGACTCAAAGCCCTTCCTGTTTCCAAAACTCTTCTTCCACCAATTCGGGTTTCGTCAGTACATTTTTGACCCACTCCATCCGAAGGCAAAATTGTTCCTCCTGGCTCAACTGCCAGGGGATGGAACCCCCACGAAGCTTATTGCTGAGTGTGTGCAAACACATCGCGGCAGAAACAGAAATATTGAAGCTTTCGGTAAAACCGTACATAGGTATTTTGACAAACTCATCGGCCATCTCGAATACATCCTGGGTGATGCCGTCTATTTCGGTGCCCATAACCAGGGCTACCTTTCCCTTTTCCAGATCGAGATTAAGAATATCGCAATCCTTCCCAGGATGAGGAGTGGTTGCCACGATGCGGTATCCTTTTGACTTCAGCGCCCGGAGGGCAGCCGGGGTATTGTTTTCGGAACCGTTGTATTTGATAAGGTTCATCCATTTGGTAGACCCCATCACCACATCGGGATTGACCGTGTATTTGTTGCGGTTTTCGATAATGTGTACATCCTGTATCCCGAAACACTCGCAGGTACGGAGTACAGCGCTGGCGTTGTGCGGCTGATAGATATCCTCCAAAACCAGTGTAAGGTAACGTGTGCGTTGCTGCACAATCTCTTCGATCTTGGTGCGTTTGTTTTCTGTGATGAATTGAGCAAGGTATTCGTAGAGCTTGGTCTGTAATGCCGGGTCCTGTTTATTTACCATGAGATCCGGCTACAAGGTTGGCAATACGATAAAGCATCCGGGCGCCTACATTGGCATCCCATTCGTTTTTTCCGGGCGCGACTTCGTTTATGTCGAAGGCAATGATGGTACGGCCGCTTTGTACGATCTGCTGGACGAGAAACAATACCTGCTCTGCTTCAAAACCTCCGGCCACAGGCGTGCCTGTGTTGGGGCAGAGCTTGGGGTCAAGGCCATCGATATCAAAGCTGAGGTATATTTTTTCGGGCAAAGAAACGATGATATCACGGCAAATATCTGCCCAGGTGGCCCCGTTGTATAGTTTGTGTTTGATGTCGCGGTCGTAAAAACATTTTATGCGGCCATGCGACTTTTTCACAAGCTCGGCTTCTGATTCACAATAGTCGCGTATCCCTACCTGGACCAGCTTTTTGATCTGCTGAATTTTTAATGCATTGAACATGATAGAAGCATGCGAAAACTCAAACCCTTCAAAAGCATCGCGCAAATCGGCGTGGGCATCGATTTGCAAGACGGCAAATGATTTGTGTTTCTCGGCCAGGGCCTGCATCATCCCGAGTGGAGTGCTGTGGTCGCCGCCCAACAATGCAACAATCTTATTCCGGTTGAGGAAGTGCAGGCAACGTGCTTTGACCCATGCATTCATCTCCAGGCAAGCGTTGTTGATTTTTTTCTGGGTCCGGCTCATCTCTTTGTTCTCCGAAGGATGTTTGCCGTCTTCCAGCATCTCGATGTATTTCTCCGCTTTTTTTCGGAGCGTATCGCTTTTCTGTTGTAGTTTTTGATCAATCTCGTCCATGGCAATCCCTGTTTTCCATGCGTCAGCAATGTCAGGATCGAACAAGTCTACCTGGAAAGAAGCATCAAAGATAGCCTGAGGTCCTTTGGCGGTACCGGCAGCATACGATACGGTCACTTCCCAGGGAACGGGTATGATCACCAGCTCGGCTTCATCGGTAGTGAAGGGCAGTCCGAAGATATTTGCATTTTTATCGCCCAGGTTGTTGGGATCGAATTTCTTGATTTTTTCTGCTTTACTCATGGGTATCGGGATAAAGTCGCCTCCAAAGCCAGGTTTACGAATGCTTTTTGGTCTGCGAATTTAGACAAATGCATTGAATGAAGGAAAATCAATTGGCCGAAAAAAAAGCGTCCAGGATGCACCGGGACGCTTTTTTGACTGTTGGAAAGCAAAGATTATTTATTCACCGCTTTTGCGAGCTCAGCTCCAGCTTTGAATTTTGCAACTTTCTTGGCTTTGATTTGGATGGATTTCCCTGTTTGCGGGTTGCGTCCGGTACGTGCATTTCTCTTTGCAACCGAAAAAGAACCGAACCCAACAAGGGCTACACGGTCACCTTTTTTTAGCGCTTTGGTTGTAGCGTTCACGAAACCGTCAACGGCTCTTCCTGCGTCAGCTTTAGAAATCTTAGCTTCTGAAGCGATTGCATCGATCAATTCTGCTTTGTTCATTTTGATTTGTTTTTAGGTTTGTAAGTATGTATTTTATATGAACAAAAATAGAGCAATTGCCTGTTTATGCAACATTCAGCCCCAAAAAAGTTCAAGATTGTTAATAAATAAGCCTTTTGTTGATAACCACAGCCTGTATAGCCCTAGAACAGTGTGTTTTTATAGTAAGAAGCCTTGTATCTATTGCTCCTGCCCGACATTTTTAGATGAAGGCCTTGTATACACCTTCCCTTATAGCTTCTGTCTCATCGGTCGATCAAAGGGCCACCTTCCAGTTGCCATTTAGCTGAAAACCTCGGAGAAACTCCGGTATCGTCATCCTTCGTTTTCCTGCCAGTTGCAACTCCAGTGGGATGATATACCCGCCGGGTACAGCAATACGCACTTGTTCTTTGTTAAGCGTTTCCACCTGTCCGGCAGGAGTTGAGTGTGTGTTGTTTTCAAAACTTGTTTTGAAAATCTTAAGCGGATATTGTTTCCCTTCGGGCGACACAAGGTCGGTGATGGCCGCCGGATAGGGACTGAGCCCGCGTACAAAGTTATGAATCTGCAAAGGGGAGTCAGACCAGCAGATCCGACAATCTTCCTTAAAGATCTTTGGGGCTTGTTTTAACGGCTCTGGATCACCAATCAGCTCCTGTTGATCAAGCTGTGGGTAACTTCCCTGTTCGATGGCCTGCACCGTTTTTAAGACCAGCCCGGCTCCGATTGCCATCAGGCGGTCATGAATCTCTCCGGCGGTTTCATCCGGGCCAATCGGTGTACGTTGTTGGAAAATAATTTTTCCGGTATCTACCTCCTGTTGCAGAAAAAATGTGCTCACCCCGGTTTCTGTCTCTCCGTTCATCACCGCCCTGTTGATGGGTGCTGCTCCGCGGTATTGAGGCAGGAGCGAGCCATGCAGATTAATGGTGCCAAGTCTGGGCATGTTCCAGACAAGTTCGGGAAGCATCCTAAAGGCCACGACTACCTGAAGATCTGCGTTCAGGGCCCGGAGCTGAGCGAGGAAGGTTTCGTTCCTGAGCTTATCTGGCTGTAAGACGGGCAGGTTTTTGGAGACTGAATATTTCTTCACCTCAGACATAGCGAGTTCCAACCCTCTTCCCGAAGGACGGTCGGGGGCCGTGATCACGGCTACGATTTGATATCCGTTTTGTACCAGGATGTCAAGCGAAGCAACCGCGAATTCGGGGGTGCCCATAAAAATAACTCGAAGCGGAGAACTCATAGTTGTTGTTTCAGTTCATTGAAAGACCGGAAAATTCAGTGAGGTCATCTCTAAAACCCCGATTTAGTGACCCCTCCTTTTCCTTCCCCAAGGGAGGGACTGTTTGAGAAATGGTATCAGCGATGCCCTTGAAAGCGATGACACCGGCTGTCATTTTTTATTCAACGTACAATACCAAACCCTTGATGTACTCACCTTCCGGATGAAAAATACTCACCGGATGATCAGCGGGCTGGCTGAGATGGTGCAGGATGCGTATCGTGCGGCCAGACTCAATGGAGGCTGCCATCACCGCACCCTGGAACGAGGCTTTGTCTATTACCTGTGAACAACTGAAGGTGAATACTATTCCTCCGGGCTTTATCTGTTTGAGCGCCTCCAGGTTCAGACGTTTGTATCCTTGAATGGCATTGTGTCTGGCACCCTGGTGTTTTGCGAATGCAGGAGGATCGAGAATGATCAGGTCATAATACTTGTCTCTTCCTGCCAAAAAATCAAAGGTGTCTTGGGCAAAAGAGGTATGTAAGGGGGTTCCTTCGGCAGTGAGCTGTCCTGCAAAATTGTTGAGTGCCACATTTTCATCACATAATGCTATCGCTTTTTTAGAACTGTCAACCGAATGCACTTCTTTGGCCCCTGCGGCAAGAGCATAGACACTGAAACCGCCCGAATAGCAGAAGGTATTCAGCACTGTTTTATCCTTGCTGTAGCGTTTTACAAGCTCACGGCTTTCGCGTTGGTCCACAAAAAATCCTGTTTTCTGACCTGCTTCCCAATCGACTTTGAATAGGTGTTCGTTTTCAAGCACTTCATTGCTTTCTGTGGCGCCCCACAAACAACCGTTTACCGCTTTAATAGTGGTTTGTTTGGGCATGGTTTCCTCACTCTTGTCATAGACTGCTTTGAGTTGGTTCCCATAAATTTCCTGCAAGGCTTGCACCAGCTGATCCTTCAGCAGATGAGCCCCTACAGAGTGTGTCTGGATGACAGCCGTACCGTTAAAATAATCGATGATCAAACCGGGGATTCCGTCGCCTTCGGCAAAGAAAAGACGATATACATTGGTTTCCTTGTTTTCGGCAAGCCCCAGTTTTCTTCGCAGATTGTAGGCCCTCAACAGTTTGTTCTTCCAGAATTTCTGGTCAACCTCTGTCTTTCGGAAAGAGAAGATGCGAACGGAGATAGACCCGGTCTGATACAGACCCAGACCCAGGAATGCCCCTTTGCTGTCTTTCACCTCTACAATTTCGCCTTCCTGGATTTCCCGGCTCTTGCTTTTGATGGCGCCCGAAAAGATCCAGGGATGGTAACGTAGCGGGCTGGATTCTTTACCTGCATTCAAGGTTATTAACGGGATTTCGGTGATCATGGTATTCGTGATTAAGCTATGTTGAGATCGATGCACGTGGTATCAGCTGATGGCCGGGATATTTTCGGGCCGGATGAGCAGCGCACATTTAAAATGTTGCTTGGGACAAGCCCGGTATCCGTGTAAACCACATGGCCTGCAATCGAGTTTTTCGGTTGTTTCAACGATAACGGAGGTGTCGCTTACAGGAATAAAACCGAATGATGGAACGGTACTCAGAAACAGGGCTGTGACCGGTGCATTCATGGCCGAGGCCAGGTGTATGGGGGCGCTGTCGTTTGCATAATTCATGAGCGAATTTGTCATCAGCGCCGCTGATTCCAGAAGACTGAGTTTACCCGCCAGATTCTGGATATCTGCTGCCGGACATGCCGTTCGGATCTCTTCGCACAGTGCCACATCCCCGGGGCCTCCCAGCAAATAAATACGAATGGTCTTGTTGTGTTGGGTCGAGATCCATTTTATCCAGGTTTCTGCCGGAAGTTGTTTGGTAAACCAGACCGATGCAGGGGCCAGGGTGATGTACCTGATTGCTGGGGCAGTTAAATCCGGGCATTTGTATTTTTCGGCTGTCTTGAAATCAGCTTTGGAAGGGTAGAGGCGAGGTTTGGCAACATGGGTGTCGGTGATCTCACTGATCAATTCCTGGTTACGTTCATATTCTGATTTGCCTTTTCCGATAACATGTGGGATGTGTTTTGAAAACAAAAAGGAAAGCGGATTGTTTGTAAACCCATGTGTATGTTTAGCGCCCGAAAGGACTGTCATTAAACCCGAAGAAAAATAGCGATGGGTATTGATGACGTATTCATACTTACCGGCCCTGATCTTTCCGATCATTTTCCATAAATTGCTTTTTTTGTTGCGCGTCTTGTCCCATACCAGGACTTCATGCAGGAATGGATGGTTCGCAAACAAACGTTCGTTGCCTTTGCGTACCAGGTAATCAATCTTGGCGGCAGGGTAGGTGTGGTGTAGTTTTTCCAGAACAGCCGTGGTGATAATGGCATCGCCAATAAAAGCAGGTTGCAGAACAAGTATTTTCACTGGCAGCTTTGAAATCCGATAGAAACGGCAGGGTAGCGAAAACCAAAAGCGTGGTTTCCTGCAACCGCGACCTGGTCTCGGATTTCGGATTTCGAAAGTACGCAAAAAAATGAAAAGACCGCGCGCCCGATCAATCGATGCTATACTCCAGCTTCACGGTGATGCTGGCATTCTTCTTTTTTGAGTCGGTATTAAATGCCCCTCCCCAGGAGTATTCTTCGGTAGAGTTAGGAGCCGTTATCTGGAAAACACCCATCTCGGCGCTCTTCAAATGGCTCAGTGAGCCACCCGCATTTTCAACGATCTTTTGAGCACGTTGTTTGGCATCCCGGGCCGCTTCGGCCAGCATCTCGATCTTGAGATCGGCAATTTTGGTATAGTAGTAACGGGGCGCTTCTGAATTCAGTTCAACTCCGGCATCAATCAGCTCGGTGATGTGACGGGAAACGCCTTCAATTCGTTCTACATTTTTTGATTCAACAGAAATGGTTTGACTCAGGTTATAGCCGGTAAAAATCTGCCGGGTCGATTCTTTGCTTTTCTCAGTCTCATAATCTTTGGTGATGGTAACAGACGAAAAAACCATCTCGCTTTCTTTAAGGCCTTCTTTGTCGATGAGGTAGCGTCGGGTAATCTCCGCATCATCTTTCAGGTTTTTGTAGGCCTCCTTCAGTGTCATAGCCTTCTTTGAAAAGCTGGCCGACCATACGATAAGGTCTGAATCGAACTCACGCGAAGCAAGACCGGTTACATTCAGTGCACTTTTGCCGGCATGCGATTTTTTCCAGGCGCTGCCCAGGACAGATGCGCTGATAATAACGGCAATAGCAATGCAGATGGCGCCAAGACTGTTTTTCATTGGAGTGTGTTTAAGTGTAAGAGACGAAGATTCATTGATTTTCGAAGAAAGATAAAAAGAAAACGGCATCAAACAATATCCTGTTGATTAATCGCTCAGACGGCCACATCAAACTCCCTCAAGGCATTGTTTAGAGATGTCTTCAGATCGGTACTTGCCTTTCGTTCTCCAATAATGATGGCACACGGCACCTGATAATCGCCTGCCGGAAATTTCTTTGTATACGAGCCTGGTATAACCACAGCGCGGGCAGGTACAATTCCTTTGTATTCCCTGGGTTGGCTGCCGGTTACATCAATTATTTTTGTCGATTTGGTAAGCACCACATTAGCGCCCAGGACGGCTTCTTTCTGAACATGTACTCCTTCTACTACAATACAACGCGAACCGATAAAACACCCATCTTCAATAATCACCGGTGCAGCCTGAATCGGTTCAAGCACTCCGCCTATTCCCACCCCTCCGCTGAGGTGTACATCCTTGCCGATCTGTGCACACGAGCCCACGGTTGCCCAGGTATCGACCATGGTGCCACTATCGACATACGCCCCGATGTTTACATAACTCGGCATGAGGATTACCCCTTTTGCAAGAAAAGCTCCGTAACGGGCCACAGCCGGAGGCACCACACGCACCCCCAGAGCTTCATAGTTGCGTTTTAGCGCCATTTTATCATAGAATTCAAACGGACCGGTTTCTATAATTTCCATCTTCTGGATCGGAAAGTAAAGGATCACCGCCTTTTTTATCCATTCGTTTACCTGCCACTGATCACCAACGGGTTCAGCAACACGAATCTGGCCCTTGTCGAGCGCCTGAATCACTTCACGGATGGCATCCTGGGTTTTATCTTCCTTCAGTAGTGCCCGGTTTTCCCAGGCGGCTTCAATCAGCGGTTTAATAAGGGGTATGGTATGCATACGGGTGTCGTGTTTTGTTTTTTCTGCTGGTTTTCGGTCAAACGGGCTGACCCAAACAAAACTAAGAAAATATTGGCTAGACATAGAGGCTATCAGACACCCCCTGTTAATAAGTGTAGCTGAGAAGCTCAAAACAGGTTTTTATTATGGATAATTTTAAACGGTCATTCAATTTCCCGGATTCGTTTCAAACATGCCTTCTATCACAAATACGCCGATGCGTTCATTTTTTGGATTACCTGTAAATATCCGTACCTGCGTACTGATATTCCTGTTGGCATTGCCGTTCCTGGCGTTTGTTGCTCCGCATAAAACCGGCGGTGATCCGCCTTTTTTAACCGGCGAGGGGCAGCATTGGGTAGATTCGGTCTTTCAAACGCTTACCCCCGACCAGCGCATCGGCCAGCTTTTCATGATTGCGGCCTATTCAAACTCCGACAAGGCAGCTATCCATGAAGTCAAAAAGCTGATCACCACCTGCGGCATAGGCGGGCTCATCTTTTTTCAAGGAGGACCTGTGCGTGAAGCACATCTCACCAATCTGTACCAGGAGTTGTCAGCTGTTCCATTGCTTGTTTCCATTGATGGTGAGTGGGGCCTGGCCATGCGTCTGGACAGTACTGTTCAATACCCCCGCCAGATGACTCTGGGGGCCATTCAGGATGACTCGCTGATCTATTTCATGGGCAAGGAAATTGCGTATGAATGCAAACGCATTGGAATCCAGGTGAACCTGGCCCCCGTGGCCGATGTAAACAACAACCCGAACAACCCGGTGATCAGCAACCGTTCGTTTGGCGAAAATAAATACAATGTGGCCCGCAAAGCGGCCATGTATATGAAAGGAATGCAGGATGCAGGGGTTTTGGCCAATGCCAAACATTTTCCCGGCCATGGCGATACAGACAGCGATTCGCATAAAACCCTTCCAGTCATCAACCAATGCGCCCTGCGTATGGATACCCTTGAGCTTTATCCGTTCCGGGAGTTGATCAGCCAGGGTCTGGGCAGCATTATGGTGGCGCACCTTTACATACCATGCTACGATACCACAAAGAATACGGCTTCCACACTTTCTAAAAAAGTGGTGACTGATCTGCTGAAAGATTCGCTGGGCTTTAAAGGACTGATCTTTACCGATGCGCTCAACATGAAAGGAGTGGCCAAATATTTCGAACCCGGTATCGTCGACTTAAAAGCATTACTGGCAGGCAATGATGTACTCCTCTTTTCGGGCGATGTGCCTGTTGCCATTTCCGAAATCAAGAAAGCCATCGGTCAGGGCCTCATTACACAAGAAGAGATTGATGGGCGCTGTAAAAAAATCCTGGCAGCCAAATACTGGTGCGGACTCAACAAACGGCCTTCCATTAAAACAAAAGGTCTTGTGACCGATCTCAACAACCGGCAGGCTGATTTGATCAACCGTAAACTGGCAGATGCGGCCATGACCTTGCTTAAGAATGATCAGGACCTCATTCCGCTCAAACGCCTGGATACCTTATCCATCGTTTCGGTTTCGCTTGGGTACGATGAAGTGCCCAACTTCGAAAACATGCTGTCAAACTATGCAACAGTAACCCATCTGGGCATCGACAAAGATGCCAAACCCGCCGAAGCCGACAGTTTGCTCAAAGAACTGGATAAGTACAACACCATCATTTTATGTATCAACAACACAAACAACAATCCAAAAAAGGATTTTGGGCTGACTGAGCTGGTGCGCCATCTTTGTGATACCATCTGTTCGATGAAAGGCAAACATGTAATTGCCGATGTCTTTGCAAATCCATACCTGCTCACCTTGTTTCATGAACCCGAAAAGGCGCAGGCTGTTGTGCTGTCTTACGAATGGTCGGTGTATACCCAGATCTCCTCGGCACAGCTTATCTTTGGCGGGATCCCGTCTCTGGGCAAGATCCCGGTATCGGTCTCTCCGCTTTTTAAAGCCGGAACCGGCATCGCTACCGGCCCTGCCATCCGTTTGAAATATACAGTCCCCGAAGAAGTCGGGATCGACTCCCGAAAACTAAGACAAATCGATACCCTCGCTTTACGGGGCATAAAAAACAGGGCCTATCCCGGTTGTCAGATCTGGATTGCAAAAGACGGTAAGGTTATCTACAACAAATCATTCGGTTATCATACCTATGGAAAAAAGACCCGGGTAAAAAATGATGATCTGTACGACTTGGCCTCTGTCACCAAAATCCTGGCTTCCACCCCTTCGCTCATGCGTTTTGTGGATGAAAAAAGGGTGAGACTGGATGACAGGCTGGCAGACCACCTGCCAGAACTCAAGGGCACAAACAAACAAGATATCGTCAT
>JABDAO010000057.1 GCA_013289095.1 Bacteroidota bacterium
CCAGTTCATTTTCGAGCGTACCCCGGTCGAGCTGATGACTTGGGGTTGGCAGCCGTTCGCGTGGGCCAAGTTCCAAACGGGTGGAGATATCGGCTTTTTGGGAAGACGGAAAAAAGAACCGCAGTCCGTGTTTGGGCAATTCATGGGCTTCGAGATATTCTTTCAGGTCGAGTACTTCACGTAAATAGTGTGTGCCAAGTTCCACCGTCGATTCTCCAACTTTATGCGCGGCGGTTACGGCCTCGCTTTCGCGTTTTTCGAGTATTAGAATAGAGATCCCGGGCTTTGCCCGTTTCAGCTGGATTGACAAGGTAAGCCCGGCCAGGCCTCCTCCTAAGATGACTACATCATACTGATTTTGCATGGTGATCTTCAGGGATTAAAAAGGAAAAAAAGGCAGATCGAAAAAGCTGACAGGGTGTAAAAATAGGATTATATTTCCAGCTTTTGGGCTTGTTTGGAGATGATATTGGGTTCAATTACAGACCCCTGTTCCGGATTTTTGAAGTGAACCTATAGCAGAAAAAAATAATTTTATTCGAATTTAGTATTTACGAAAGCCTCCTCCATTTTCTTCATCCAGCGCCCAAAACGATTTTCAGCAGCATCCATTACTTCAGCTCGTTGTGTGTGCTGATTTGCTTCCATAGCTGAGCATCCGCAAAGTATATGGCAAGCCAGTTCGGTATCGGGGGTGAGCAAACCGGCTTGTATCCTGGCCCGTGCAACCAGTGCCGCTCCTGCAGCCAATTGCCCCGAAACGTTTGCCCCGAGTGCTTGGAGCTCCAGTAAATCTGTTGCGTTACATCCTCCAACATATGTGCAGGCCACGCCAACTCCTCTCCACAGGTCTGCATGGCGTGTCCGTGCAAAGGCATTGATCAGCTCCGGGAGCCGGGAGAGGTCTGCCGCGCAGTTGTACCAGAGACTGCGTCCCAACCCCATATCATAGGCTTGCAGATAGGGTAATGGAATTTCTGTTGGTCCTTCCGGGTTTCGAAGCGTTTCTTTTCTTCTGAAAATCCCATCATAGTACCCCATGCCATCAAGGATACGAAAAGAGGAAAGCGGTTCGGACAATTCCAGAAAAGGAAACGGAGCGAGCCTCTCCTGGGCCAGAGCCCAGCCAAGTCCGATGTGAACCTGGGTAGAATGATTTTTTCCGGAACCCTCTTTGAAAAGTAGCCAGTTGGTCAGTGTCTTGTCTCGCGAAAGATCAGAAAGCGCAATTTCCATGGATGCGCCCTCGTAAGCAACCGAGCGGAATTCAGGAGGTAACGCTTCCAGAAGAGTCCAACAGTGCCCGGGTTCAGGCATTGCTGTTGCGGCCTGCTGTCCAAGCTGGAAGGTGTTGCGTATGGTCGCTATGTTTTTCTGAATTGCATCGGTCGTACTCATGCCATGACTTCCTTTTTTTTGGTGTGATACCACATCATCTCCAATTCCTTAGCCAGCGCCGGGTCTGGCGACTGACCTGTGTTCATCCCTGTATCGGCCCCTTTTTCCAGTGAGATCTTGTAAGGGTCAACTTTCATGTCGATCGGGGTGCCGTGTACCCGGTGGCTTACCATCCTGAAGAGTTGTGAAGCCATCATTTCCAGCACTTCCATGTTCCGGCCTACCTGTTCAACAAGTGCGCGTGGTTCATGTTTTACCATGATGCCTTGCTGCAATTTAAGCAATGATTTCATGTCGAATAAATCAATGTAATGATTCGGGAAGAGCGTTTGTTCGTGAGGACCCCAGGCAACAAACAGATCCTGCATGACCTTGTGGAGCTGGCCAAATTTACGCCCCAGGCTGGTTGGCGACGAGAACAGTTCTTTGAGCAGCTTGATGTCTGTCAGCGCATTGTTGGTAAAAAGCAAGGTAGGCACAGACCAGTAGATAGCCCAGTCCCAGAAGATCTTGAAGGTCATGATCTGCGAGGAGCCCATGAGGGGGTATTTGTTTTGATAGATGGGTATCCAGCTGTCGACCAGGGCAAGGTGTGAACTTTGGTAAACTGCAGCTCTCAATAAAATATCCTCTCCACTCAGATCACGCAGGATCAGATCGCTCAGCCAGGAATTGTTCATGGCAATAAAATCTGTTCCCGGCGAGTAGAGCGGATCCAGAAACGCCCCGGCTTCGCCGGTAACGCCCCAGCGGTTATCGGCGCAATAAAGCTGACCGGTGTGATGTGCATAATGATTCAGAATTTTAAAATCGAGTACATCTTCCTTTTCCCTGACAAGCATTTTTGCACAGAGCGGCTCATTTACTTCCAACCATTTCATTGATTTTTCGTACGTATTGTAAGTGTCGAATGGATGCACTGCCGGATCGGCAACAATACCGATACTGGTATTGCCTGAACCCAGAGGGATAACCCATACCCAGTATCCCTTGTCCATAAAATGCACGGTGCTGTAATAGCGCAGCCCTGGCTTGGTGATAGAGCGCCAGCTGGGGCTGGAGGACCAATCGTCGATGTCGATCTTGCCTTTAAGCCTGAACCAGACAGCGCTCACCGCATGATCCATGGGTTTCTCAAAACCCAGTTTGCGTTTGAGTACGCTTACGCGGCCTGATGCATCCGCAATCCAGGTTCCACTGGCAGTATGTGTTTCTTTTTTTGAGATATACACAACCTGGCTGCCCTGTGCTGACAAGTCAACATCTTTGACCCGTGCCCCGAGGATGATTTCGGTGCCAAGAGATTTCGTGTGCCGTTCGAGTTCGTTTTCAAGTGTTCCGCGGTCAAGCTGGTGACTCGGAACAGTAAGGTCTGTACGGGGGCCCAGTTCAACACGGGTGGTTATATCGCCTTTGTTTTCAGACGGGAAAAAGAAACGTAAACCATGTTTGGGAAGCTCATGCGCTTCCAAATAAGGAGTAAGGCCCAACACCTCACGCAGGTAGTAACTGCCCAGCTCGACGGTCGATTCGCCTACTTTGTGGGCTGCCGTGGCGGCAGAGGCATCGCGGCTTTCGAGTATCAGGATAGATGTCGAAGGCCGTTGTTTCTTGATCTGAATAGAAAGGGTAAGCCCGGCCAGGCCACCTCCTAGAATAATAACGTCATACGTTTTCTCCATGGGAATTCTTGGGTTTGGATGAAAGATTATTGAAAGCTGATAGTTGAGTCTGGGCTATTTCTGGCAAGGTACAATAAAGTATGAAACGGCAAAATGAGTTGCATGTGTATGTCTTCTTATAACATACCCTGGGGGCTGGAGATCTTGTTAAACACAAAAGTCAGGAAGGTCAGCAGACGGTGATGAGGGAATAGGCGTATGAAAAACGGGCGCTTTCGGGCACCACCAAAAAGATCTTTTCTCCCTTTTTCAAGGTTCCGGAGTTCATCAGTTCTTCGAGGGCGAGGAGGATAGAGGCCGAACCAACATTTCCGAGACGGGTCAGGTTGATGAACCATTTTTCCCTGGGCACGCCTACATTAAATTTATTCATCTCATCGTCCACTTTTTGGATGAAATAGGAGGATGATACATGGGGCAGGAAATGATCGATATCCTGTGGTTTGAAATTGTATTTTTTGAGCAGCTCCACATACCGACGTACGCCAAGCACGGCAATGTTTTTATCGAGCACTTTTACATCCTGTTTCAACGAAAACAACGAGCGGTCGAGCCAGTCTTTCTGATCAAAGCTGAGATATCCTTTCAGTTCACCATCGGCTTCCTTATCGCCTCCGGCATACATGCACACTTCGGCTTCGTTGGCAAAGGATATGATATCAATCCACTCGATTTTTAGTGAAATTCCGGCAGGGTTTGGTTTATTGCTTGTCAGAACGGCTGCAGCGCCATCAGAAAGCATCCAGCGGAGGAAATCCTTTTCGAACGAGATCATGGGATTGGCTTCCAGCTCCTGAAGTTTTTTGGCTTCTTCGCTGAAATTCTTGTCCTGCATCCAGGTTGACAATTTTTCTGAACCGGTAGTGACCGCATTAGCCGAAGCGCCTGTTGCTACCGACATAAATGCATATTTGAGCGCATTCATGGCCGAACAGCAGGAGCCTGTAAAGGTAATGGCTTCAATGGGTCTTACTCCCATCTTGCCATGTACCATGACCCCGTGTCCTGGCAATAACTGATCGGGGGTGGTGGTGCCGCTTGTAAGCAATTCAATATCATTCAATTCAAAGCCATCCTTGCAGAGCCCCTGGATAGCAGCCACGGTAAGTTCGACGTTGGAGTGTGTGCTTTTGCCGGTTTTGTCAATGGCGTAATACCGGGTTTGTATGCCATTATTACGCAAAATGATGCTTTTGGCCCTGGATTTTTTCCCCAAGATCGTCCCCAGATATTCCTCCATCTCTCCGTTGTTCACAGGCTCGTTGGGGAGAAATCTGGAAATCCTGTTTATATATACTGGAACCGGCATATGAACAAATCTTTAAATCAATAGAATTTTTGAGTGAGCAAATATAAACAATCTTCCTTACGAATTCCATGGGCTTTTCTTTGCTCTGAAAGGTTTGTAAAGAGGATCCGAACTCCTGCAAAGGGCTTAGATAGAGAGGGTTCTGTACGTATATCGCCGGGATCTGACTGAAGAGAGGCTCACGCCGGATCATTTTTACTGCGTAAATAGTGGGAAGCGAGAATGCTTCTGCTGAAAGCGGCGCTGAAATGTTAGTCGGAAGCCCGTTTGTTGAAGAGAATATAACCAAAGTGGATCATGAAGTTGAACTGATCCAGGGCTGGGGTATCATAATAATTTACACTCATGCAAATGGGGCCTAACAAGGTGTGATAAACCAGGGCCAGTTCGGCAATATAGTGCTTGGTGTCGAATGGTTTGCCGCTTACTGCCTGACCCTCTGGGCCTTGCTGGAGTGATTGGTATGGAATGAATACATACCCTTCTAACCTGAAATCAAGGTTTTTGATGGTCGGAACAACGGCTTTCATTCCGTAGGCATAATAGTCATGGGCTCTGTAATCGGCCAGAAAAAGCGTTTTGCTTTCGGGAGTTGGTTGGAAAACCGGTGATGATAGAACCGTTGCCGTATAATTATTGAAATTATTTTCGCTTGAATAAACGGCTTCGCCATAGATGCCAAGCGAGAGGTGTTTGCCAAGTTTGAAGTATTTGTCGAGCACCCCTTTGGCGACAAAGAAATCCTGGACCTTTTGAATATAGGGCACCTCGTTTAATGGAACACCCGTCGAGCCTTTTTGAAATACTTCTTCTCCCTCATTGTAGCGGATGGAAATATTCAGAAAGCTTCCGGTATTTGCATATTGTTTTTTATTGAGGGTATTGTATTCGTATGACAGATGCGTGGTGTAGTGGTTGTAGTAAGTCTGGTCTGCCGTATCTTTTTGGGTGAATACGGAAGTCTGGTAATACTCGTCATCCATCTGGGCAAGACCGGCTCCGAGAATAAGTTTGCCAGAGTTCAGGATGGGGACTCCGAGGTTCAGTTCTTCATACTGATCGTTCGAGATCAGGTAAGGCGGTTTGTTGTCCTCAAAAAAGGCATTGCTGCTTGTAAAAAAATCGAACCGGTTGTAGGTGATGTTTGGTTCCAGATAGATTGGTATTTTAAACGGAAAGTCTATCCTTGCTTTTGCCTGGGCCGAACTGTATAATTTGCCATAATATCCGTTGCCCTGTACACTTACACCAATCTTACCCAGGTAATTGTATTGAAGCCCGATAAAGGCTTCATCAATCGGCCGGTTCGAAAAATTTCCGCCAAATTCGGCGGTCAGGTATTTTTCTTTTTTCACTTTGATGTCGAGATCGAACAACCCTGTTTTTTCATTGTAGGTGGCAAACGGATACAGACTCCTGATTTTATCGTCCTGTGCAAGTCTGAAATATTCTTTCTTCAGCTTTTCGAGTGGTATCTGTGCATACCGGTGACTAAGCGACCGGTTAACGAAATACGTCTGGTTGGAGTTCAAACCGGATATCTTGATGTTTTCGAATACCAGGTCTTTTTCGCCGGTTTTAAAACGCGCCCTTTTTGCTTCCAGTTCAGCCGGTGTTACCCTGCGGGCAACCGATGCCTTGATTTTAGGCATAGACCGCATGGTGGCATTGTACCCGCTGTCGATGAGGGCCAGTCTCTCGAATTCGAGCAGGCCTACATTGTCAACATTTGGCGTAATAATGACCCCGTTCTCGCAGGGGGAGGTGAAATTGGTTTCGCTCATGAGCATGGCACGGATCTGCGAAATGAGGTTATCTTCGTCGGGGGCGGTCCATTTGCCGGCTACATTGCTTCCGATCATAAAATCGGGGTAGAAGTCATGATACATCACATCGGCCGGAAAATTGTTGTACAATCCTCCGTCGAACAGGATCTTTCCATTTACGGCTATCGGACGCAGGTAAAAAGGATATGACATCGAAGCGCGTACGGCCTGGCCCAGATCCCCATTTTTAAAAACCACACATTTCTTGGCTTCTACATCAGCAGCCAGACACCGGAAGGGCACCATCAGGCTGTCGAAGTTGTTATGCGCTGCCGAGGCGGCTTTGGCCGTAAGTTCCATGAGCGCAAAATCGATAGGCAGTGAAGAAATAATGTTGGTTGGTAGGTTGCTGGAGAACGTAGAATCGAGGCTGATTTTAAAACCCACCCAGGCAGCATTGTCCTCTTTTCGTTTAAAATAGAACACATATTTGGCATCCAGTGCGCCCAGGGTCCAGTTCTTGAATTCTTTTGACCGTACCAGCGTTTCAATTTCGGCAGGAGTATAGCCCATAGCATACATACAACCAATCATGGCCCCGGCAGAAGTACCGGTGATGTAATCTATCGGGATGTGGTTTTCGTCCAGCGCTTTCAACACGCCAATATGTGCAAGACCGGCAGCGCCTCCTCCACTGAGCACAACACCTACCTTTTCATGTTGGGCCACAACCGAAGCGCTGAGGATCAGCCCCAGGAAACACCAGCAAAAACGTAAAAAAGGGGTTGAAAAACCCATGAGCAAGGATTTCTTGGGTCAATAAGGGGCAAAGCTACAAAAGATTTTTGGCTGATTCCGAAAAGAGTGAAGGCTCACTTTTTCTGATGATTTCTCTTTTGCCTCATTTTCAGGTACTTTCTACCACAAGAACATACTTAAAAGAACAAAATCCATTTTTTTGTTCTCTCTTCGTTCCTTTGTGTCCTCTCTTAATGTCTCTGAATCCTTTCTTCTTCATTCCATTGTCTTAAGTGCATCTCTAATAACCCCGTTTTCTTGACCTCTCCCTGACCTTCTCCCAAGAAGAGTGAATGTTTGGAAGGGGTTATTAGAGATGCCCAGCATGTTGTTTCAGGGCGCAGTTCCCCTCAAAACTTGTTACTAATCACCGTATTCGCCTGAAAATCATAAAGCGTCCTTCTGCGTATATCGTAATACACATGCCAGAATTCCCTCAGGTCGCGCAGGTATTCGAGTTTGGCCTGGTCTTTTTCCTGCAAGGCAATATTCAGATCGGTAATCCCGATTTTTCCGATGACATATCGTTTCATGCTGATGTCAAACCGTTTTTGTGCGATGGTATCCGACTTTTGAGAAATAATCAATTTCTGTCTGCGCATCTCAAACTGTTTAGAGAGCATAAGTACTTCCTGTTTCAGGCTTTGCTGGTCTTGTTCAACACTGATTTCGACATATTCCCGGGTTGCTTCCATGCTCCGTATCTGGGCCTTGGCGCGGCCCCAGTCTATAATCGGGATCTGTAAACCCAGACGCACCTGTTGCTGATCGGTAGGGTTTGCATATTGCGCTTCGAACACCGCACCGCTGTTGCTCAGTCCGTAACTGGCCACGACATTGGCGCTGAACCTATTGTCGCGTATGGCTTTTACCACATCCCGCTCGGCTTCGAGTTTTTTGCGTTCGAATGCAACGACCGCTTGTGAATTCTTTTCAGCCTGTTCTACCGCAATCTTCTCATCCACTCTGAAATTGGGCATGGCTTCGGGTTCGATGAGGGTGATGTGCTGACCCGATGGCAGCTTTAGAAAATTGGCCAGTTTGAGCATGGCAATATCGGCATCCAGCTGTCCCTGGGCCAGGTTGTTTTGTGCCTTCATGTTGTTGAGTTCCATCTGGAGCAGGTCATTCTCTGCAATTTTTCCCAGATTATAACGCCCTGTTGAAATCTTGTAAAGCGTATCGGTATTCTCTACATTCTTTTTCTGGATTTCGAGTTCGAGCTGTGCCGAGAGCAGATCGAAAAAAAGCTCGCTGCCTTGTATGGCCACCATCTCCAGGTCTTCGTTGAATTGCTTTTTTGCTTCTTCATACTTCAGGGGTTCGATGCGGCTGTCCCAGATCAATTTGTTAAACCCAAAAATGGGTTGGTTGATGCCCACGATCACCGGGCTTACCAGATAACTGGTGCTGAGCGGAGCGCTCAGAATATCGATGCGTTGCACCTGAGAGGAAACAAAAATCTGGCTGTTGGTAAGCCCGATGTTTTGGGTGACGCTCAGGTTCATTGAATTTGTAGAGAGACTTTGAAATTCATATTTGCTCGTGCCATCGGGTTGAACAATGGGGTTGATAGAACGGTTCAGGTTGGGCAGCGTTGCATTGAGGCTGAGCTGGGGCAGGTAATTGGATTGATACAAGCGGTATTGCCATGATTTTGAAGTATAGTTGGTCGAGGCCAGTTTGGCCGAAGGGCTTTGTCCTTTGGCCATATCCACCACATCGCTCAGACTGAATACCTTTTCATCAGCCTGAACAGGTTGGGCGCTCAGCGCGGGAGCGAGCAGCAAGAGGAAGGGTAGGAGTGTTTTCAGTTTATTCATGACGTAATGAATTTATGGGATCTTCCTGAGCGGCCCGTTTTGCAGGTGAGATTCCAAATGCGAGTCCGATGACAGCGGCCACACCAAACGAAAGAGCGACAGACCAACCGGTAAGAATGGTGCTGATGCCGGCAAAGGAGGAGATCAATACGCTCAGCGCTATTCCCACCAGGATTCCGGCAACGCCGCCTGCAATACTGATGAGCATGGCCTCGAACACAAATTGCTGGACAATGTCTTTTTTTGTAGCCCCTACCGAGAGGCGGATCCCAATTTCTTTGATACGTTCGAGCACCGATGCCAGCATAATGTTCATGATGCCAATGCCCCCTACAAGCAGCGAAATGCCTGCAATCAGGCCCAATACCAGGTTGAAAATATCCTTGGTTCGTTGCTGTTGTTTGAGCAGGAGTTCGGGAATGGTAATTTCAAAATCGGTCACCCCGTTGTGTCTTCGTTGCAGAAGTCGGGATATGACTTCGGCGGCAGGCTCCATGAGCCCGGCATCCTCCACTTGCACCACAAGGCGGTCGAGCTGGTGGATGTTTTTCGGGGTTTTCGTGTCCCCGCCTTCGTCGTCGTTCATTGCCGCCTGGGCCGACTCGATGGCTGCCTTCGTTACGAGCGAACGGTTGGTGTACCGAAGCAACATGGTGCGCAAAGGGATATAGATATCCATGTTGAAATCGCGAATGCCCAGTTTGTCGGCCGATATTTTTGAGATCAGGCGTTCGTTCAACACCCCTGTGATCTTAAGCCACACCTGCCCACATTTGATGTATTTCCCAATCGGGTCTTCTTTGGCAAAGAAGCGGTTCATGATGTTTTTTCCGATGATGCACACCTGCTGTCCAGCGGCAAGCTGCTGCCGGTTAAACATCATGCCCTCGAGGATAGAAAAATTTGTGATGTCGAAATATTCGGGCACCGTACCAACGAGTTTGCCCGAACGCCGCAAACCGGCATATACGAAATCGGTTTCGATCACAACTTCCGGGCTTATTTTACGGGCACAGGAAACAACTTCGGCAATGCTTTCTGCATCTTTCAGGGTAAGACCAGGGGTGAATTTTTGCTGGTGAGTGGTTTTTTCTTTGTCGTCTGTACTTTGTGTTTTTTGTTCCTTCACCGGTTCAATCACAATATTGTTTACCCCAACCAGCTTTATCTGCTCCAGGATTTCCTGTCTGGCCCCGGTGCCTATGGCCATCATGGCAATCACAGCGGCCACGCCAAAGATGATGCCCAGGGCCGTAAGCAGCGACCGGAGTTTGTTTGCCCGGATGGCTTCCAGGGCAGTGAGGAAATTCTGCCAGGTGCGTTCGCTCATGTCTTTGGCAGCGTCTTGGGTTGTTTGTGACGGATACGTACAAGCGTATACGTGTCGGGATTTGGTGGAGCCGAGAGGTATACTTTCTCTCCTTCCCGGAGTCCTTCGTTTACAACTGCAAAATTTTCATTGGTTTCGCCCGTACCGATCTCCTTGCGGATAAGCGAAAGCCCCTCCTTTACAAAGACAAATGAAATGGAATCGCCCATGTTGTGGATGCTTTCGAGGGGGATGAAGAGCACATGCTCAAGATGATCCACCAGGATATGGTTTCCGGTGGTCATAGAAGGACGGAGTGTCGTGTCTTTTTCATTGATCCTTATCACCACCTCGAAAACCTTTGAATCATTCTTCGGGCTTTGTTCGCCCACATTGGCAACCGAGGTTACCACTCCGGTGAGTTTCTTTTCAGGGTATGCATCGAGTGAAATCACTACGTGTTGGCTTGTTTTGATCTTGCGTATGTCTACCTCGTTGACATAGGTTTTAGAGCTCATCACCGAGAGGTTTGGAAGGGTTGCCACCACAGGGTCCCAGACACCGATGGTTGAACCAACGGTGCGTTTCTTGCCGTTCCATTCGCGTTGATAAATCAGCATTCCGGCTTCGGGAGCGGTGATCGTGAATTGCTGGAGAAGCGCGGTAAGCCTGTCGTATATATTCTGTGCCTGGGTCAGCGCTGCATCTACTTCTTCCATCTTGGCTATCAGCTGGTTTCGTTTGAGCTCATAATTTTTTTTCGATTGATCGAGGGTGCGACTGGTACGGTCGAACTCAAGCTGGATCTGACGGATAGAGGCAGGAGGTTCGTAGGCCGATTGTTCGATTGCAATTTGTTTTTCTTTGAGTGCATATTCCTGATTTACCATTTCATCCCTGGCCTGACGGAGCTGAAGGGCTGTGTCGAGCTGGGTTTGTTTGTACTGGCTTTGGAATTTCTGGAGATCGTTGGATGCGTCTTTCAGTTTGTTGCCTACCTCCGACTTGTCGAGCCCGGCAATGTAATCGCCTTTTTTGACGACGGTGCCTTCGGGAATGATATCGGCTATTTTTACCTGGAAAATATTGGCCGAACGCAATCCTTCCGGGCCATTGATCTGGATGGAGCTTTTGGCTTCGAGCTCTCCGGTGGTAAATACCGAAATTTCGAAATCGCCTTTCTTGACTTCAGCAAAAATGCTGTTCTCGGTCTTGTCGCGTGTCAGCGAAAAGGCCAGGGCGATAAGAAGCAAGGCCGCTATGCATGCGATGATGATTAATTTCTTTTTGTTTTTTTGTTTGTTCATTGACAAATAAAAGTTTCCTGAATGAAACATTATGGATGACTGGACAAAAATACATTAAATTTGGGTAGGGCACCTGGAAGATATCAGTACGGACGAATGGCACAGAATATGTTAAAAGTTATCGATTTTCACTAAGGTTCAATCCCCTGAAATACCCAGGCGTCTTTAATAACCTCGATCCATACCAGGAAAACATTTCCCCATCCACCAACTCAATTCGGGCATCGGGGCAACATTCTTTGAATTCCTGAATGTGTTTCGCTTTAAAGGGATATGGTTCGGAAGAAAGCAGGATCACATCCGGATTGGCGGCATGCAGATCGGTTAATGAAAGCTCGGGGTAACGGGTTTGCATACAGACATTGGTGAGCCCGCAGCGCTGCATCATTTCATCAATAAAGGTTTCACGTCCGGCGCAGAGGTAAGGCTTGCTCCAGATATAATAGGCGGCAGTCTTTTTTAGGGGTGTTTCCGAAAGCAGGCTGAATTCAAACGAGATTGCAGCAGCCACATCGAGGGAGGGTTGTATTCTGTCTGTCAGCTTTCCGATCTCCACGATCATTTGCAAGGCATCCTCCAGATTCCGTATGTCGCTCATCCAAACCGGATAAAGCTTCATAAGAGTTTCCACTTGCCCCCGATCATTTTCCTCCTTGTTCCCGATGATCAGATCAGGCTTTAATGCCTTAATCTTTTCAAGATCAATCTTCTTTGTGCCACCAACCCGTGTCTTGGAGTGGAACCAGGCTGTAGGATGGATGCAGAATTTGGTGATCCCAACCACTTCTTGTTCAAGCCCCAGATCAGAAAGCAATTCGGTTTGAGAAGGCACCAGCGAAATGATCCGTTTAGGGACCCGTTCCTGGTGCATCGTTCGGTTCATCTGGTCAACAAAGGTGTCCACAGGGATGAGCTTGGTTGTCGAATATTAACGCGTCAACGCATTCATGATATCATGCCGGGTAATGATAAACGTTTTGTCGGTTTTAAAATCCCTCACCAGCAAGGCCGGATTCTCGGGGTGGATCATAGTGGAAAGCAGATCGATTGGAGTTGAGATATCAACAAACGGAAAAGCCGGTTCCATGATTTGTTCAACGGTAAGCGATTTAATATCCGGGTTCGAAACAATTTTGGAGTACAGGTGATTTTCGTTGAGCGAACCTACAATACGTTTATCGCGTATCACCGGAAGTTGGGAAATGTCTTTCTCGCTCATTATTTTCACTGCTTTCTCAATGGTATCGTTCACGTCGAGGGTAATGAGTTCATTTTTGCCGTTGTTGTTCACCAGGTCTTTTGCCGAAAGGCCTTTGCGGTCGAAATACCCTTTTTCGCGCATCCATTCGTCGTTAAACATTTTTCCAAGGTAACGAGTGCCGTGATCGTGAAAAATCACCACCACCACATCCCCTTTTTTAAACATGTCTTTCATCTGCAGGATCCCCGCCATGGCCGAACCGGCTGAATTGCCTGCCAGGATGCCTTCCTGGCGAGCTATTTCGCGGGTCATGAGGGCCGCGTCTTTGTCGGTTACCTTCTCAAAATGATCAATCAGTTTGAAGTCTACGTTTTCTGGCAGAAAATCTTCGCCAATGCCTTCGGTGACATAGGGGTAAATTTCGTTCTTATCAAAGATGCCTGTCTCCTTGTATTTTTTAAATATTGAACCGTATGTATCAATGCCGAGTACTTTGATGGTAGGATTTTTTTCCTTGAGGTATTTTGCCGTTCCGGAGATGGTTCCCCCGGTGCCTACGCCAACAACCAGGTGTGTTATTTTTCCATCGGTCTGATCCCAAATTTCAGGGCCTGTTGATTCGTAATGTGCTGCGGCATTTGATGGGTTGTCGTACTGGTTCGGTTTCCAGGAATTAGGCACTTCCTTTACAAGCCGGGAGGAAACAGAGTAATACGAACGGGGATCTTCAGGATCGACATTGGTTGGACAAACAATTACTTCGGCCCCAAAAGCACGAAGCGCATCGAATTTTTCCTTGCTCTGTTTATCGGTGGAGGTAAAGATGCATTTATACCCTTTGATGACTGCCGCGATGGCAAGCCCCATGCCGGTATTGCCCGAAGTGCCTTCGATGATGGTGCTGCCGGGTTTCAGGCGCCCGTCTTTTTCGGCATCTTCAATCATTTTCAGGGCCATGCGGTCTTTAATTGAATTGCCCGGATTGAACGTTTCGATCTTGGCAAGAATGGTTGCCGGAATTTCCCTGGTGATGCTGTTTATTCTCACCATGGGTGTGTTACCAATGGTTTCGAGTATGTTGTTGCAGATCTTTTTCATGGCTGTGTTTTAAAATAGAGGGCTAAAGATAAGAAAGAGTTTGCTTTGGCGGAAGGCGCTTGGTTTCAGTGAGTTAATGGGGTTGGTCGCTGACCGGTTGCCAACTTGTAAGAACAAAAGGCCCGGGATAGCACCTGCTTACTTCACATTTGTTTGATTGGTTGAGTGAAAAGAGTGTATGTCTGGGAGCGATCATCGTATTGAGACAGGACTGGAAAACGGAGCTGGGTCAATTGACGGAACGCCTGAGTTTGAATGGGCTATCGAACGGGGTGTAGCATCTGTTGAACTCAGAACGTCTCAGGAAGGTTGAATTGTATCTTAAGGGCATCCCTAATAACCCCTTCCAAACATTTCCTCGCCCCTTGGGCGGAGAGGGTCAGGGAGAGGCCTATAAACCAGGGTTATTCGTGATTCCCTTAATTATACCTTATGGCTTTAACAGGCGTGATCCTCGTAATAATCAACGAAGGCAGGAGCAAGACCGCCAAACACACCGCAAGTGTAAGCCCATTGACGGCCAGGATCTGGATGAGGTCAAGATGCACCGGCACCCAGGGCACATAATACGACTCCTGATCGAGGTGGATAAAATGCGTGTATTGCTGAAGCAGACTGATAGCAATGCCGATGACATTGCCAATAAACAAACCCTGCCCGATAAGCCAGGAGGCATTAAACAGAAAAATACGCCTCACATTGCGGTTGGTTGCGCCCATGGCCTTGAGCAGACCAATCATGTTTGTTCGTTCCAGAATTAGGATAAGCAGGGCAGAGGTCATGTTGATCACGGCCACGAACAACATCAGGAAAATGATGATGCCCGCATTGGTATCGGTGAAATCAAGCCAGTTGAAGATCTGGGGATTGAGCTCCCGGATGGTTTTTGCCTGCAGGGCAGGCATAGCGGAGCTGTCGGCCGGGGCAGCAGTATCTGGGTTTTCATGGATGAGAATGGAATTTATTTGCTCGTTGATCGGATCCAGTTTTTTAAAATCCTTTAAGAGGACTTCATAGCCTGCCACCTGTGAGGTGTCCCAGTTGTTGAGTTTTTGTACATGTCCGATATCGGCAAAGACCATAAAATTGTCAAAGCCCTCAAGCCCTGTTTCGTAAATCCCCGAAACCCGGAAGGCACGCTGACGCTGTTGCTGGTCCTGGATGAAATACATCTTGAATTTATCGCCTACATGGAGTTTGAGTTTGGAAGCAATGTATTTGGAGACCACGATCTTGTTGCTCAGCCCAGAATCGGATACGGTAAAATACGTTCCTTCACGGATGTTGCGTTTGAAAAAAGCCCAGTTAAAATCCTTGCCTACGCCTTTGAGGATAACGCCCTGAAGGTCGTCGTCGGTACGGATGATGCCGGCTTTGAGCGCATAACGTTGGATATGGAAGACGCCTGGCAGCCTGGCAAGTTGGGCAATCAGCCGGCTATCGTTGGTGATGGGCGAAGGCTCGAGTGAATTGTTGGTGTCATAGGTCGTGATCTGTATATGCGATCCAAAGCCTACCACCTTGTCGCGTATCTCTTTTTGAAACCCTGTTACAACAGCCAGGGTAAGAATCATCACAGCCATTCCCAGGGCAATGCCCCAGACCGCTATCCGTACGATGGGCCTGGAAATTCGGCCTTTCTGGGTGCCGCTGAATATGATCCGTCTGGCGAGAAAGAATTCTGTATTCAATCGAATTGTTAATTTTTGGTAACTTTATAGCAGTCTGCCAGTGGTTTAACGGCTGTGTCAGAAAGAGTTTGTTAATAATACGCATGAAAAACCGACAGCAGCAAAAGTACGTTTTCCAAACGATATCAGCGATCAGGGCGAAAGAGCGTCTTTTCATTTTGATTTATCTCTTTTTTGTATATTCTGTCAGTGCCCAGATCCTGACCAAGGCAGACAACCGGGTGAAAACGGATGCCGATATTACCGTAGGCGCCAAACGCCTGGATCTTTATCTTCCGCTTCTGGATGGTGAAACCCTGGCATTCACTGGTAATCAGACATCCGTCATCGGGAAGACTCACCTGGTGGACACGTTACTGGCGCTGGGCATTAAAATAAAAGTGATCTTCAGCCCGGAGCATGGTTTTCGTGGAAACAAAGATGCCGGACAAGATGTCCTGAATTCGAAGGATAAAAAAACCGGTCTTCCAATCATTTCGTTGTATGGCGATCATAACAAGCCAACGGCCAAACAGCTGGACGGAATCACCGTGGTTGTTTTCGATATTCAGGACGTAGGAGCCCGCTTCTATACCTACCTCAGCACCCTTCACTATATCATGATGGCCTGTGCCGAAAATGGAAAGAAACTGATCGTTCTCGACAGGCCTAACCCCAATGGATGTTATATCGATGGCCCTGTGATGGAAGATGCGCACCGGAGTTTTGTAGGCCTTCACCCGGTACCGGTAGTCTATGGCATGACAATCGGCGAATATGCCAAGATGATCAACGGCGAAGGCTGGCTTGGCAAGGGTTTGACATGCAACCTCACCGTCATACCGCTCACCGACTATTCGCATGCCGATCTGTATCAGCTTCCCATCCCCCCTTCTCCCAATTTAACGACCATGGGGGCTGTCTATTTATATCCTTCTTTATGTCTTTTCGAAGGAACAGTTATCTCTGTAGGCAGGGGTACGGATATTCCCTTTCAGGCAATCGGTCATCCGAAGCTTCAGGGAGCCACCTCCTTTGTTTTTACACCCAGCGCACATACGGGAGCGCTCGATCCACCGTTTAAAGGGCAGGTTTGTAAAGGATATGATCTGCGTGCATTCGGCAACGTATTCATGGCCGACTACCACAAACTGTATCTTTTCTGGCTTAAGGATTGTTTCAAAAACATACCCGATAAAACAAATTTCTTCAATACATACTTTACATCACTGGCCGGAACCAAAGAGCTCCAACAACAAATAAAGGAGGGCAAAACAGAAGACGAAATAAGAGCTGCCTGGCAGCCAGGGATCCGAAAATTCAAGGAAATCAGAAAGAAATACCTGCTTTACCCTGATTTTGAGTGAAAGGATAGTCCCACTTTTTTTCGTTGAGGTAAAACAGGGATTCGATTTTTCTGTGATCATACCACAGACCTGCTTGCTTGTGAACCGGCACAACACATATCTGGTGAAAATATGTTTTGTGGTTATAATAATTAGTATTATAATTGAATGATGTTTGAACGATATACGTGTCGGAGATGGTGATCTGGATAGTTTTGTGTGGACTCATTCTCTTCCTGGTAAATTTTCTGCTGATCTATTTTATCCGGGAGAAAAAAAGTTTTTCCAAATTTCCAGGCATTATCTACATCTTGCTTCTCTTCATCCTTGCCGGATATTTTGCCTCTATGATCGGCTCCACCGTGAATGATATAAATGCTCAGGGGAAAGGGAAAAAAACACTAGCCTTGAAAATTGGGAAAGAACGGCCCGACTCGCCAGAAGAGGCTATAGCGCAGTTTCACGTAGCACAACAAATTGCAGAAACAGAGAAATACGACAAGATCGAAAAAATTTGTTTTGTGCTGAATTTGTTGATCATTCAAGCCGTTCTTGGAGTAATTTCCGCTTTGGTTGGACGGAGGCTCGTCCCTCAGAAGCGCTTATACTACTTTGGTTTTTGTGGATTGTATTTGGTGCTGATATACCTCTCCGCCTCAGCAGAGTACCTTTTAAAGCATGGTCAGTAAACAAGGTTGTTCTCACAGTACGTAATAGTTTGGTTACCTTGTTTTCTGGGCCCTTATTTACTCACACCAACGGTCTCGGTTTTTAGAACGGTCTTGCCGGGATAAACCTTCAGGGCCTCCTCCAGGCAAAGCATGGCTTGTTTTAAATCAGTGAGATTGAGCACATACGCAATACGGACTTCATCCAGACCGGCGCCCGGAGTGGCATAAAATCCGGTAGCCGGAGCCAACATGACCGTGTGTTGCTGATATTCAAATTTTTCGAGGAGCCACTGGCAGAACGTATCTGCATCATCAATCGGCAAGCGGGCGATGCAATAAAAGGCGCCGCTTGGTTTTGGGCAAAAAACACCCTCCATTTTGTTCAACGCCTCAATCACAAAATCCCTGCGGTTGGTATACTCGGTCTTCACTTTTTCGAAATAAGAAGCCGGCGTATTCAGGGCAGCCTCTCCGCCAATTTGCCCGAACGTAGGCGGGCTGAGCCTTGCCTGCGCAAATTTCATGGCTGCATTCATCACTTCTTTGTTTTTTGAAATGAGGGCCCCGATGCGCGCTCCACAGGCGCTGTAACGTTTTGAAATAGAATCGAGTAAAATAACATTCTGGTCTATCCCTTCAAGGTGCATCACCGAGACATAGGGTTTGCCATCGTAACAGAACTCCCGGTAAACCTCATCGCTCAACAAGAAGAGATCGTATTTTTTTACAAGCACGACGAGCAGATCAAGTTCCTCTCTGGTATAGAGATAACCGGTTGGATTACCCGGGTTACAGATCATGATTCCCTTCGTCTTGGGTGTTATCAGTTTCTCGAACTCCGAAATAGGAGGAAGGGCAAAACCCGTTTCAATGTAAGAACGCACCGGCTTGACCACCAGGTCGGCTGCACAGCTGAATCCGTTATAATTTGCATAAAAGGGTTCGGGAATAATGATTTCGTCGCCTGGATTGAAACAAGTCATCATGGCAAAGGCAATGGCCTCCGACCCTCCGGTAGTGATGATGATGTCTGAAGCGCTGATATTGATCTGAAATCCTTTATAATACGCTGCAAGCTTTAACCGGTACGATTCAAACCCGGCCGAATGCGAATACTCCAGCACTTTGATGTCTGATTTACGAATGGCATCAAGCATTTCTGCGGGAGTTTCAATATCGGGCTGACCAATATTGAGATGGTATATTTTCTTTCCTGCTTTTTTTGCGGTTTCTGCAAATGGAACCAGCTTCCGAATGGGTGAGGCTGGCATGTCTTTGGCTTTTTTCGAGATTCCCGGCATAAGTTGGTTGATAGGTTACGACAAAGGTTTAAAAAATCACCGAATGACAGGTATGAATTCTGTCTTATTTCTTCTTTTTGAGAACAATACACTTAAACACCAGGGTTTGAGGAGGGGCAGGGGCATTCGAACTCACGATTACGGTACGTTCCTGACGGTCTATGGCGCTCTTTGTGTCGAAACGGAGATGAATTTTTCCCGTTCCTCCCGGCAGAACAGGTATAGGCGGGTACGTGGCCGTGGTGCAACTGCACTCGGTCTTTGTACCCGTTATCAGGAGCGGGGCCTTGCCGGTGTTCACAAATGGATAATCAAATTCCAGGATTTCCCCCTGATGCACAAATCCAAAATTGTGTTTCTGTGATTCGAATTTAAGTATGGGTACGAGTTCCTGAAAAGAACAAAGAAACAGACAGAGTATATAGAGCGAAGTGTTTTTCAAGATACAGAAACCGAAAAGCGGTCGGACGGAATAAAAAATGAAAACATGCAGGCCCGGGTAATGCTGATTACTTGGCCCCCTCGGGTTTAGCAGCTCCTGTATCCTTGATAACGCCTTTGATTATCAGCAATTGCCAGGGTTCGTGCGGATGTACTGTTCCGAGCTGGCCCAAAGAACCGATCAAACCGGGCGCATCGGCAGTCATTAAAGTACACTATGACACGAAACGTGTCGGGCCGATCAATAAAACGGTCACGGTTACCTCTAACTCACTGGGCGGTACGGTTACCCTGCATATCAAGGGCATGATCGAAGCGGCCCCTCTTGAGGAAACCTTTCCTGGCAACAAGCCTGCCGGAGCTGTACCTGTTGAAAAGACAAACTAACCTGATTTTATTGTTTGGCTTTTTAAAACTGTTGTTCTTCCCTTGAAAATCACCCGCTCTATACACTATAGGATGGGTGATTTTACGAAACACCATTCCGTCATACCCGCTTTCGTTCCTTAACCCTATTAAAATCATAAAAAATGCAAAAGATCGTATTGACCTCGCTGCTGTTTATCGGCTTTCTCTTCACCACAAAGGCCCAGGAAAGTGTACTCGAAAGTATCGACCCGAACTCCCCCGATATCACATTTGAGAATGAGACGATCGACTATGGAACCATTGATCAAGGAGCAGATGGCATCCGCACGTTTAAGTTTAAGAATTCAGGAAAATCGCCGCTGATCATTACCGAAGTCAAGGGACAGTGTGGCTGTACAACACTTCCCGATGGCTGGCCCAAGGAGCCGATCAGACCAGGTGCAAGCGGTACCATCAAAGTAAAATACGATACCCAGCGTACCGGTGTCTTTGATAAAAAAGTGACCATCACC